>JALOQC010000003.1 GCA_025453555.1 Myxococcota bacterium
GCCCGAGGTCCAGCCGAGCCTCCCGCCGGTGCCGACCCTGCCGTCGCCGCCGCACCCGACGACCTATCCGGACAGCTCCTACAGCGTGTGGGGCGTGCGTGCGCGCATGAGCCAGACGATGGATCAGGAGATCTCGCTGACCGGCTACATCGTCGACGTCTACCTGCCGCCGGATTGCGACCGCCGCTTGCCCGACTGCCGCGTGCTCGCGCCCCACGTCTGGGTCGCCGACACCCGCATCCCGCCCGAGCAGGTGCAGGCACAACGCGGTAAGCAGATCATGGTCGTCGGCTACGCCGAGAACCAGGAGCAGATCGACGAGGCGATGGAGCAGGCCCGTCGTGGTCGCTACGAGCCGCCCGACCCGGAGAGCGGTCTTCTCCCGATCCCGACCGACTTCCTCGTCGGCAACAAGCTGAAGGTCACCGGCCGCTTCGCGCTGGTGTCGTCGTCGGGCTTCAACAGCCACCAGACGTTGGAGAACGTCGCCGCCGAGGAATGACGGCGCCGTCCTCCCGATCGCAAGGGTGAAGCACCCCGCCTCTTCGGAGACGGGGTGTTTCTTTTCGTGGGTGCTTCTCGGACAACCGAGTTTGAAGCACGCAGCTCACCGACAAGAACGACGAGACTTCACGTCGACAGCTCGGAGCAACCGACGATACCGGCCGCGCCCCTGCTCGATCTGCGGGCTTCCGACGACATCGAAGCCCCTCGTCACGCGCGCGCTCGCGCGTCTCGGTTCGAGGAAAAACGGACGCGGCTCAGAGCGCGAGGTCCGCGCCGCCGTCGGTGATCACCACCCATGCGCCCGGCCGCGTGCGCGACGCGAAGACGCCGTGCCACGAGGCGGGCAGCTCCGGGCCCGCGAACCCGAAGACCCAGCGAGCATCCGCCGGGGCCAAGTTGATGCACCCGTGGCTTCGAACGTGACCGAAGCTCGAGTGCCAGAACGCCGCGTGAATCGCGTAGTTCCCTTCGAAGTACATCGTCCAGGGCACGTCTTCGATGAGGTAGGCCTCGTCGCCCGCGTCGAGGTCGTCCATCGTGGTCGAGACGTGTTTGCTCTGGATGCGAAACACGCCCGTCGGGGTCTCGAAGCCCGCGCGTCCCGTCGACGTCACGGTCGCGAACAATGGACGATCTCCCTCGTAGGCAACGAGGGTCTGTTCCGCGAGATCGATGTGGATCCAGCGTGCATCCGCCGGGATCTCGTTCGGGCGCGGGTGACGCTGGGCCACGCGCACCGCGCTCCTCCGTACGACCGCGCCATCGCCCGTGACGAGGTAGCCGTGGTTGCCCCGCTGGAGCGTGCCGGCGACCACGAAGGGCGTGAGGCGCTCGAACGCGCCGTCCTCGCGAAAACGCTCCGTCGCCGCCTCGCGGCGCAGACGACGCGCGCCGCCGCGGAACACGAAGCCGATCGGCAGCGGCCAGCTCTCGCCGAGCACCACGCCACGGTGAGCCGGCGGTTCGTTCGGCACGAGCGCGTCGGCGGGGAGGTAGGCACCACGCACGGTGCGCAGGAACGTACGCGCGCCGTCGCTCTCTTCGCCGTCGAGGCTGACGTAGAAACCCCGCCGCATCCGGAGCCGCACGTAGCTCGGGAGCTCGACCACCCCGCGCGCCGCGGCGACGAGCGCCGGGTCGACGACCGTCGCTTCCTGCGCCTCGTTCGCGCCGGTTCCGGGTGCGGGCGGAGCCTCGACCTCGTCGGCGACGTCGGCCGCGACGCCGTCCGCGTCCACCACGACCTCGGGCACACCGGCGTCGCTCGTGACGGCAGGAGGCGACGCGCTCAGCGCCGCGAACGCCTCGCGGGCACGGCGCTCCTCGTCGATGGTGGGCAGTCGCCAATACTGCGCGACGTCCTCGCGACCCGCGTAGGCGTAAGGGTACGGCAACGCGTCTTCGAGCGAAGGTGGCTCGGGCGAGGGCTCGAAGGTTTGCGGCTCGCTGCCGACGAGGAACCCTTCGCCGCGACACACGAACCCCGAGCCGGGCACCTCGTGCCAGCCGCGTGCGCAGCCCACGCCCGGCACGCGCTCGCTCGCTCGGAAGCGCGCGCCGCGACGTAGGTAGCCCACCACCCCAGCGTCGGTGCGTGGCTCGGCGCGGACGCGCGCGAGGAAGTGGAAGGTCACGCCGTGCAACGGGTAGCGGGCTTCGAAGGCTTCGCGCGCGGCTTCGGCGACCGCGCGCGCTTCTTCGACGGGATCGGCGACCGGAGGGGGCTCTGGCGCGCGCTCGCGCGGCCGCGCGTCGGCGTCCACGCGCTCCGCCCGTGGGGCGTGCTCGACGACCTCCTCCGTCGCGACCGGGCTCTCGATCGCGGGAGGCTCGACCGTGATCGACTGCCCACACGCGATCGCGAGGCAGCAGAAGACGAAGAGCGCGCGGCGCATGTCTCCCCGTCGCATGCACGCGCGCGAGGCGTCCAGTTTTCGACCGCCGTCGAACGACTCGAGCCCGAGCGGGTGCGGGAAAGGAGCGTGATCGCGCACGTCGCGTTCGCGTCGAGGACGCTTCGAGCGGACACGACGTCGCGTTCGGGGCCACGCGTTTGACGACACGCCCCTCGCCCCGTACGCACCGCGCGTGCACGCGGCCCGTCCCCGTGGAGAGCTCCGCCCCTGTCCGGCCTGCGGTCGGACGGTCGACACGCTCCGCGCGCCCCGCGTGATCTGGCTCGACGACGGCCCACGCTTCTTGTGCAGCGAGCCCTGCCGCATCGCGTTCGCGCGCGGCGAGCGTCGCCACGAGCCCGCGCCGATCCGCGAAGAGCGCCTGCGCACCGTCCCCGAGCGGGTCCGCGACGCCACGCGCCCGAGCCTCGACCTCGCGTCGCGCTCCACCGAGACCGCGAGCTTCGCCTCGCTCGCGGTCGCGCGGGTGCCCTTCCCCGCCATCGTCCTCGCGCTGGCCGGGCTCGCGTTCGTGCTCGCGTTCCTCTCGCGCCACTTCGTGGCGGCCGCCGCGAGCGCGACCCTGACGACCCTCGTCGCGCTCTTCGCGCTCTCCCAGGCCACCACGATTCGGCGCGAGGTCGGGCTTCTGCCCTGGCTCATCGGGCCGCTCGGTGCGGTGCTCGCAGCCGTGGCCGGGCTCGTCGCGCGCGGGGGCACGCCCGACGCGTGGAAGGCCCTCGCGGGCGGTGCGTTGGCCGCGGCCGCGATGATGGTGCGCGCGTGGCTCGACGCCCGCGCGCGCACCCCCGTCGACGCGCTCGTCCAACGACTCGTCGCGCCGCTGCCCAAACGGCTGCGCGTGCCGGCCGAGGTCGCGGTCGACGACGCGCGCTACGAAGAGGTGCCCGTCTCGCGTGTACGCACCGGCGAAGAGGTGCTCGCGGTGGAGGGCGAGGTCGTCGGCGTCGACGGCCTGGTCGACGCGGGCGAGGCGTGGGTGCTCACGCATCCGGGCGCGCAGACGCCCATCCGTCGTGGCCCGGGCGACCCCGTGCTCGCAGGTGCGCGCGTGACCGAAGGAGCGCTGCGGCTCTTGGTCACCCGCGTCGGCGACGACCGCGCGCTGGTCCGCGTCGGTCGCTTCGGCTCCGCGCGACGCGACGCGGGAGCGCGGGTGGTGAAGCTCGCGGAGCGCGCGACGCGGTTCGGTGGCTTCGCGGTCCTCGCGAGCGCGGGGCTCGGCCTCGTGCTCGGCGACGTGTCGAGCCTCGCCGGTCGGCTCTCCGCGGCCGCCGCGGTGTTGATCGCGGCCCCCCTCCTCGGCGCGCGTCGCAGCGCGGAAGCCCCGCTGGTCGCCGCTGCCGCAGCGGCCGCTTCGCGGGGGATCGTCTTCCCCGACGGGCGCGTGCTGGAGGATGCAGGTCGCGTCGGCGCGGTCGCGATCGCGACGTCCGGCACCGTGACCGAAGGGCGCCCGGAGGTGATCGAGGTGCACGTGGTCGGCGAAGGCGACGAGCCGACGTTGCTCTCGCTCTGCGCCGCCGCCGAAGCGGCGATCGAGCCCCACCCGATCGGGCGCGCGATTCGCCGCTACGCGCAGCAACATCGCTACCCCACCAAGACCGTACGACGCGCGCAGCTCCACCCCGGTCGCGGGCTCAGCGCGTCGACCGCGGAGGGCGAGACGCTCCTCGTCGGCAACCGCGCGCTGCTGCTCGATCACGGCGTGAGCGTCGCCCTCGCGGACGCGGAGGCCACGCGCGCGGAAGAGCGTGGGCACACCACCGTGTTCGTCGGCCTCGGCGGGCGGGTGCGCGCCGTGCTCGCGTTGCGCGACGACGTGCGCGTCGGATCGCGCGCGGCGATGCAGCGCTTCTTCGATCAGCGCCAGGTCGTGGTCCTCGTCAGCGGCGATCACCGCGCGACGGTGGAGGCGATCGCGAAGCACCTCGACGTCGCGCTCGTGAAGGCCGAGCTGCCGCCGGACGAACGTGGTGAAGAGGTCGCGCGGCTCGGTAGCGCGACGGGCGTGGTGGCGGCGGTCGGTTGCCTCGGCGACGACGAGTCCATCCTGCAACGGGCCGACGTGCCGGTGGTGCTCGGGGCGGCCGGCAGCCCGCAGGCCGATCGCGGGGTGGCGCTGACGACCGACGATCTTCGCGACGCCGCCGCCGCCCTCTGGATCGCACAGGCCGCGCGCCAAGAAGCGGTGCGCGGCGTCGCGCTCTCCGTGGTCGTGGGCGCGCCGATGGTGGTAGGCGCAGCGCTCGGGTGGATCGGCCCCGCGCTCGCCGCGATCGTCGCGGTGGGTCTCGACGCGTACGTGCTGCCCGCAGGCGGTCGCCTGCTGCGGCGCATCGAGCTGCGCGTGCCCGTGCGTTGATCGGTTCCCCGCGGCTTGGCGCCGCTCGGATCGGTGCGGTGCGTGCGTGGACCGGTGCGTGCGCGGCTACGACACCGTCCGTTCGACGCGGAACGCCACGACGCGACGACGTGGGTCCGCGTCCGGCTGCCCTCGCGCAGGAGGCTGCTACCTTCCGCGCGCCATGACCGACGAACGCCGCCGAGAGAAGACGCCGCAGGCCACGTGGGGAGGCCGCTTCGAAGAGCCGCTCGACGTGGTCGCCCTCCGCTACAGCGCTTCGGTCGACGTCGACAAGCGCCTCGCGCCCGAGGACATCCGTGGCTCGATCGCGCACGTCCAAATGCTGGCCGCGCGCGGCATCGTCGGGGCCGACGAAGCGGAGAAGATCGCGGCCGAGCTCGGTCGCATCGCGGAGGAGATCGCGCGCGGCGAGATGGTCTGGGATCCGGCGCGCGAGGACGTGCACATGAACGTCGAGACGGTGCTGACGGAACGCGTCGGCGCGATCGGCGGCAAGCTGCACACCGCGCGCAGCCGCAACGATCAGGTCGCGACGGACATGCGGCTGTGGACTCGCGAGGCGTGTCTGCGCACCGCCGCGCGCATCGATCGTTTCCTCGCGGTGCTCGCGGTCCGCGCGGCCGGCACGGTCGACGTGCTGCTCCCCGGCTACACGCACTTGCAGCGCGCCCAGCCGGTGCGGCTCGCGCATCACCTGCTCGCGTGGTCCGAGATGCTCGACCGCGATCGCGGTCGCCTGCTCGACGCGGCGCGCCGCATGAACGAGTCCCCGCTCGGCTGCGCCGCCCTCGCCGGCACCACCTTCCCGCTCGATCGCGCGATGACCGCCGCCGCGCTCGGGTTCGATCGCCCGATGCGCAACAGCCTCGACGCGGTCGGCGATCGTGACTTCCTCGTCGAAGCGGTCGCCGCGCTCGCGAACGCCGCCGTGCACCTCTCGCGCATCAGCGAGGAGCTCGTGCTCTGGTCGACCCAGGAGTTCGGCTTCGTCACCATGAGCGACGCCTACACCACGGGCTCCTCGATCATGCCGCAGAAGAAGAACCCCGACATGGCCGAGCTCGCGCGCGGCAAGACGGGGCGCGTGGTGGGCGATCTCGTGAACCTGCTCGTGATGCTCAAGGGCCTGCCCCTCGCCTACAACCGCGACATGCAGGAGGACAAGGCCCCCGTCTTCGACGCCTTCGACACCGTCGACGACACCCTCGACGTGCTCACCGGCGCGATCGCGACCGCGCGCTTTCGACCCGAGCGCATGCGCGCCGCGCTGCGCGACGGCTTCGCGGACGCGACCGAGGTCGCCGACTGGCTCGCGGCGCGTGGGGTCCCCTTTCGCGAGGCGCACCACGTCACGGGCCGGCTCGTCGGTCGCTGCGTCGCCGCGGGCAAGGCGCTCTCGGAGCTCACGCTCGACGAGCTGCGCGAGGAGCACCCCCTCTTCGACGAGAGCCTCTACGCCGCGCTCGACTTCGAGACCGCGGTCGAGCGCCGCGATCTTCCGGGCGGACCGGCGCGCCGTCAGGTTCACGCGGCGATCGAGGAGCTGCGCGAGCGCCTCCACGAACGGGCGGTCGACGTCGACGCCGTCGCGCGCGCGGCGGGCGCGGAGGCGCGGTCGTGAGCGGCGAACGGATGGTGGTCGCGCAGGGCGCAGTGCCCGCGAGCGACGTTTTCGTCGTGCGCGACGGCGCGCTCTTCTGCGAGGACGTGGCGGTCGAGCGCATCGCCGCCGAGGTCGGCACGCCGGCGTGGATCTACTCCGCCGCCCGGATCGATCGCGCGTACCGGACGATCGCGGAGGCGATGGCGCGCGTGAGCGATCGCGTGTTGATCGCCTACGCGGTGAAGGCCAACGGCAACCTCGCGATCCTGCGGCGCCTTGCCGCGCTCGGCTGCGGCGCGGACATCGTCAGTGCGGGCGAGCTCGCGCGCGCGCTTCACGCAGGCATTCCACCCGAGCGCATCGTGTTCTCCGGGGTCGGCAAGACGCGCGAGGAGATCGCCTATGCGCTTCGCGAGCGCGTGCGCGCGATCCACGTCGAGAGCGAGAGCGAGCTGCGTGCGGTGGCCGAAGAAGCGGCGAAGCTCGGGGTGCAGGCACCGGTCGCACTTCGCGTGAACCCCAACGTCGACGCGGGCACACACCCCTACATCGCGACGGGCCTGCACGACACGAAGTTCGGCCTCGAGCTCGATCGCGCGCGCGTCGCGGTGCGCTTCGCGATCGAGCACCCGCACCTCGCGCTCCACGGCGTGAGCTGCCACATCGGATCTCAGCTCGACTCGCCTGCGCCGCTCGAAGAAGCGGTGACCCTGCTCGGTCGCTTCGCGCTCGAATGCCGCGAGGCCGGCGCGCCGATCACCTCGATCGACGTCGGCGGCGGTTGGCCGCTCGGCTACGGACACGAGGCGCGCCCCTACCCCGCGGCGCACGAGTTCGCCGATGCGATCCGACGTGGGCTGGAGGCGAGCCGCGCGACCGAGCTCGAAGTCGTCACCGAGCCGGGACGCGCGTTGGTCGCCGACGCGGCGATCCTGCTCACCCGCGCGCTCTACCGAAAGTCACAAGGCGGCAAGCGCTTCGTGATCGTCGACTCCGGCATCACGGAGCTCATCCGGCCCGCGCTCTACGGGGCGTTCCACGCGATCGCGCCGGTGCAGACGCGCGAGGGCGCGCTCACGCCGGCCGACGTCGTCGGACCGATCTGCGAGAGCGGCGACTTCTTCGCACACGGCCGAATGCTCCCGCCGATCGAAGAAGGCGATTTGATCGCGATCTACGGCGCTGGGGCGTACGGCCGCGAGATGTCGAGCACCTACAACGCGCGGCCACTCGCACCGGAGGTGCTGGTCGAAGGCGCGAGCTTCCGCGTGGTGCGTCGTCGGCAGACCGTCGAGGAGCTCTGGCGTCTCGAAGAGTGATCGCGACGATGCGGTCGACGGTGCGCCTCGGCTCCTCTGCGTGCTCGCGGCGTGTCTTCGTGTCTCCGACGAACGCCTCGCACACGACGGGGTGCGCTCGGGCTCACGCGCACGCGCTGACGGGCACCTTCGCGCGAAGGAACGCCACGAGCTCGTCGAGGTGGTAGGGCTTGGGAACGAACCCGATCGCGCCGACGTCCGCGCGCTCCAGCTGACGCTCGCTCAGGTGGTACGCGCTCGTCAGCACCACCCGCACGTCCGGGCGCCGGGTCCGCAGGCGCCGCGCGAGGTCGAGCCCGTTGATGCCCGGCATCATGAGATCGACGATCGCCACGTCGAAGTCGGCGCCGCTCTCACAGAGCTCGATCGCCGCCTCACCGTCGCGCGCCTCGTGAACCTCGAAGGACTCGAGCCGGAGCCCGATGGCCAACGTGCGACGGTGGTTGTCTTCGTCGTCGACGATCAGCACGCGAGTTCGGGGAGACGCCATGGCAGCGGAGCAAAGCATGCACCGGGCCACATCGAATTCGTTCGCAATTTTCACCCTCGGCGCACACCGCGGGTTTCGCGGCTGAAACTCCACGCTCAGGAGTGAAACGCCACTCCGCGCGCCTGTCCGGCGATCACCCGGCGAATCGACGCGGGGTCCCGAAAGGCGGGTCCGATGACAGCCTCGAGAGGAGCTCAGGAGAAGCGCCCGAGCACGCCGAGCAGCTCCCCGATGCGCTCCGCGGTCCGCGGATCGCCACGATCGGTCGCGGTGCCGAGCAGCGCCTCGAGCCCCTCGCGGGCCTGCGCGCACACGCCCCGCAGGCTCTCGACGTCACGCTCGAACGCCCCCGCGCGGGAGGTCGCCTCGCGCAGCGCGGCCTCACGCTCACGGAGCGAACGTTCGAGCCGCGCGAGCGCCTCGTCCGCCGCCGGTCGCCGCTTCAGCTCGCCGACCTGCTCCTCCGCCAGACCGCGCGCTTGGCGTTCTTGCGCCAGCTCGTCGTGCAGCCGCGACACCCGCTCTTGCAGCTCGAGCAGCTCGCGCCGCACGTCCTCGCCGTCGCCCGCCGGGCCACCTTCCGCGAGCCGCCGCTCCAGCGCGCGCAAGCGATCGTCGCGCTCCTCGAGCTGCGCGGTCAGCGAACGCAGCAGCGTGTCCTTGTCGTCGATCTCGCGCTCGAGCCGCACGACCCGACCGTCCTCGCCCTCCGGCGCTTCGAGACCGACCTCCGTGATCTCGGCCCGCCGACGACCCGCGCCCTCTTCGACGCGCCAACCGTCCAGCACGCGCCGCAGGTCGGTGAGGCCCACGCGCAGCTCGGCGAGCGCGCCATCCTTCGCGCCCATCCGCGCCGCGATCTCGCTCCTCACCGCCGCTGCGGCGGCGTCGGCGCGCTCACGCGCGATGCGCTCCGCAGCCTCCACCGCGCGCGCGAGCTCGCTGCGGAGACGTTCGAGATCTTCGTGGGCGATCCGTCGTTCGGCGTCTGCGGCTTCCGCACGCTCCTGCCAGCGCGCGCCCTCTTCGATCGACGCGCGCGAGGTCTCTTCCAGGCGCGCGAGCTTCTCGCGCAGCACGTCGACCTCGGCCGCGCGCCGCTCCGCGTCCCGCAACGCCTCGGCTGCGTCGGTGAGTCGCTTCTCCGCGCGCTCCTTCGCGTCCACTGCGCTCGACGCGTCGACCACCGCCTCACGCAGCCGCACCGCCTCGGCGCGCGCCCGAGCGAGCTTCTCGTCGAGCATCTTCGCGGTCTGCTCTTCCTCCGCGAGATCCATCTGGAGTCGCGTGAGGAGCGCGTCGCGACCGGCGAGCTTCTGTCCGAGATCCGCCGCGCGTTGCTCCGCCCGCTCCTTCGCCTCCGCGAGATCGACCGAGCGCAGCTCGAACGCGTCGCTCTGCGCGCGGAGGCTGGTGATCTCGTCCCGAAGCCGATCGAGCTCCTCGGGCGCGAAGGCGGGTGCGCGCGCCGTCAACGCGGTCGCGAGCGCTGCTTCGCGATCCCGGAGGCGCATGCGCAACCCTTCGCGCTCACCGCGCAACGACGCGAGCTCTTCGCGCACCCGCGCCAGCTCGCGCTCGATCGCTTCGTCGGTCCCGGTCGCCTTCGAAGGGACCGGCACCACCTCCGAGGCCAACATCGCGATGCGGTGCTCATACCCGCGGCGGAGCCCTTCGACGCGCGTCTCGAAGGCCGAGAGCTGCGCGGCCAATCGCAGGGTCTCGGCGCGCGCGCGATCACGCTCGTCCTCCAGGCGCTCCGCCAGCTCGCGTGCCGCCGTGAGCTCGCTGGTGAGCTGACCCGCCTCCACGCGATCGCGTTCGGCTTCGAGGCGATCGATCAGATCGCGCGCCGCGACGAGCTGACCCGAGAGCTCTCCGACGCGCGCCGAGAGGTTCTTCTCCGACGCCTCGAGCTCGGCGAGCCGCGGGTCGGTCTCGGTGCTGGGAGCAGCAGCCGGCGCGCGAGCGGCCCCCCGCGCCTGAATCCACGCCAGCTCGAGCTGCTCGGAGAGCTCGCCGACCTTCGCTTCGAGCGCGCGATGCGCCTCCGCGCGATCCTGACGCTCGAGCTCCAACATCCGCACGCGCGCGGCGGCCGTCTCGTGCAGCTCCGCGAGCTCCGCGGCCCGCGCGCGCAGATCGCGCACCGCACCGTCGAGCTCCGCTTCGCGGGCACGCGTCGTCGCGAGCTCCTCTTCGCGCGCGAGGAGCGCGACGCGCAGCTCGTCGGTCGCGAGCTCCGCTTCGGTGCGCGCAGCTTCCGCGTCGAGCCACTTCGCGCCGCCGCCGCGTCGCCCGAGCTGATGCTCGCGCAGCTCCTCCGTCAGGTCGCGGACGAGCAACGCACGATGATCGAGCTCGACCTCCAGCTCCCGAACCCGCGCGCCGCGCTCGCGCAGCCGCTCTTCGATCGCCGCGATCTCCTGCGCCGAATCGGACTCTGCCGACCCGATCTCGCGCAGCGCCGCCCTCGCCTCGGACAGCTCGCTCTCCGTCCCGACGAGCCGCCCTTGGAGCTGCTCGAGCCGGCTCTCCGCGCGCTCGAGCGCCTCCCGCAGCGCGTCGGCCTCGCGCGAGCGCCCGACGAGCGCCTCCTCCAAGATCGCCGTCTTCTCGGTCTTCTCTTCGCGCGGCGCCTCGAGCTCGACCGCGGTGGTGAGCACCGACGCCGGGAGCTCGCTCGGGAGCTGCACCACGAGGTAGGGCTCGAAGGCCGGCAGCTCGTCCGCGCCGAGCGCCCAGATGCGATCGATGCCGCTCTCGCCCGCCAGCGTTCCGTCGACCACCACCGCGTCCGCGCTCTCCGAAGAGAGATCCGCGAGCGCGACGCCGCGGAAGGTTGCTTGGCCGAGCACACGCACGGTCCCGCACGCGTCGGCGAGCGCGTCTCGAAGCACGTCGTAGCGACCGTCGTCCGCGAGCGTGCCCGCGACGACCACGCCCTCGTCACCCACCGCGCGCGCGAGCTCACGCAGGCGAAGCGTGAGCTCGTCGAGCACGGAGACCTCGGTGACGATCGCGAGATCGAAGGTGCCGGGCGGCAGATCGATGGGTCCGGGTCGGAAGGTCGAGACACGCACGACGCCACCACGGCGACGACGCCCACGGCCGGTGGTGTCGAGCACGCGAACCGACTCGGCGGTCGCCGCGAGCTGATCGGGCGCGCCGCTCGACGCGTCGCCGATCCACAGCACCCGGCGGCCGGCGGCGAAGGGCGCGAGCCAGACGGCGAGTGAGAGTTCCGCCGGGCGTTGGGTGAGGCTCTGCGTCATCGGTGGGCTCGACGCCCGAGGCGTCCATGGGACCGCTCGGGTGGAAGATTCGAAGGCTCGACGCCCACCCGCGCGGCGCTCGGCGACGCACGGCTGCGCGACAGGACCGACCGTCGCGCGGTCGGGGAAATCGACCCGCTTTATAGTCGCCGGCCCGCGGGAGGGTCAACGCGAATTCCTCCGCGATTTCGATGGTTCGGTGGGCCTGACGGTGGCGCTCCGAGCCGCGGGTCGCACACCTCGTCGGGTTGCGGAGCGAGCTCGTGTGCTCGCGCTCGCTGCGTGGTCGTACGGCGCACACCGCTGGGTCCCCCATGGGCGACGACCCGGCCGGGGACGCCATCTCGCAAACGCCCCTCCTCCTCTCCCGCCTCGCGCGACTCCCACGCGTCGCCCGACGTCCGCTCCCTCGCGCCGCACGACGATCGAGTCCTCGAACCACGCGTTGCCGCGGCCTTCGCGTCTGCGCCGCGCTATCGTGCGCGCGTGGTCGACGCCGAGCGCAACCTTCGACGCGCGCTGGGACGCCTCCGACGCCGCGGTTGGCTCGTGCACGGCCTGCGTGGCGTGGGGCTCTCGCTCGGCGCGGGCTCCGTCTGCTTCACGCTCGCCGCGTTCCTGGTCGGCCCCGTGGTGCCGACCGTCGCGGCCGTGGCGGCTTGGCTCGCCGTCGGCGTCGCGTTCACGCTCGCGCTCGCCTTCGCGCTCCGCCCCGCGCGCGCGCTGCTCGGCGCGGGCGCGGCGCGTCTTCTCGAGGGTCGCGATCCCGCGCTCGCGTCGATGGCGCGCAGCGCGATCGAGCTGAGCGCGACACCCTCCGGCGCGCCCGAGCTGATCGCGGCACACCTTCGGGAGGTCGAGTCGCGCATCACGAAGATCCCGCCCGCGACCGTCACCCCGTGGGCCCAGCTCCGCAGCCCGATCGTGCTCGGCGCCGTGCTGTCCGGAGTCACGGCGCTCGCGCTCACCCTCGCCAGCGATCGCGCGACCGCGGGCGCGTTCGCGTTGCTGCATCCCGGCGCGCGCGACGCGGGAGGTGTGCACCTCGCGGACGTGGTCACCGACGTCCGCGCCGAGCTCGCGTTCCCCATCTACCTCGCGCGCGATGCCGAGACCTCCGACGAGCCGACCACGCTGACCGCGCCGCGCGGCACCACCGTGCACTGGTCGGCGCGCGCGCGGCTCCCCCTCTCGCGAGCCACCCTCGACGTCGCGGGAACCCGCGTGCCGCTCGAGCTCGACGGCGATCGCTGGAGCGCGCGCTTCGTCGTGCGCGAGAGCGGCGCGCTCCGCGTCGACGTGCGCGACGACGAAGGCCGCCCCCTCCGCGACGCGCTCGCGCGCTCGGTGCTCGCGGTGGTCGACCTCACGCCCGAGATCGCCTGGACCGAGCCCGCCCTCGAGCAGCCGGTCGCGCTCGACGAGCCGGTGGTTCAAGGGTTCGTCGCGGTCGACGATCATCGCCTCTCCGAGCTGTGGCTCGTGATCGACGCGGGCGGCGGCGCGATCGATCGCCGCTCCCTCGCGCACCCCGACGGACCGAGCCATCCCGGGGTGGTGCGACTCTCTGCGGTCGAGCTCGACGCGCGCCCGGGAGACACGATCTCGTACTGGATCGAGGCGAGCGATCTCGACGACGTCTCCGGTCCCAACGTCGGGCGCTCGGAGACGCGCGTGCTGCGGGTCGCGTCCGCGTCGACCGAACGTGCGGAGGCGCTCGCGGATCTCGAAGGGGCGCGCGACGCGGGCCTCGACGCGCTCGCGGACCGACTGGAGCTGCCGGTCGCGGTCCCGCCGAGCGCCGAGCCGACGACCGAAGGCGCACCCGACGAAGCGGCGCGCGCGCGTCATCGGGCGACGAGCGCGTCGTCCACCGCGTTCGCAGAACGATTGGCCGCCCTCGGTCGCGAGCCCCTGGAAGGCTTCGACGCCGGCGTGGTGGATCCTTCGGTGCTCTCGGCGATGGCACGCCGTCTCGGGCGCGCGCTCGCGGACGAGGCGCGCGCGTACGGGCCGCGTCTGGGGCCCGAGGCGGCGCGTCGCTCGGACGACGACGCGCTCGTCACGATGCTCGAGGATCAGACGCTCTTCCTCGACGACTTGCTGGCGCGCGCGCGCATCGACGACGCCGCGAGCATCGCGCGCGAGCTCGACGCGCTTCGTCGCGAGATGACCTCGTTGCTCGCGGAGCTGCGGCGCACCGACTCGCCCGAGGCGCGCGCGGCATTGCTCGCCGCGCTTCGTCGCGCCCAAGCCCGCGCCGCCGAGCTCGCTCAGCGCATCGCCGCGATGGGCAACGACGTGCCGAGCGAGTTCCTCAACACCGACGCCCTCCCGCAGCGCGAGACGCAGGACGCGCTCCGCGCGATGCAGGAAGCGATCGAGAACGACGACCTCGACGCGGCCGAGCGCGCGCTCGCGGATCTCGAACGCCAGATCGAGGCGATGGCCGGTGCGCTCTCGGGAGCGGAGGGCGAGCTCGCGGACGCGCGCTTCGGGCCGCGAGAGCGCGCGATGGCAGAGGCGATGGACGCGCTCGCGGGCCTGGAGACCGAGCAGCGCGGGCTCGCGGAGCGGAGCGAAGGTTTGCGCCGGGACGCCGCGGAGCGCGCGCTCGAAGCGGCAGGCACCGCGGCCGCCGAAGCTGCGCGCGGGCTCGCCGAGCGCGCTGGCCGTGCACGCGACGCGCTCGACGCGATCCCCGAGGACGCGCTCGGACCCTACGACCGCGAGATGCTCGATCGCGTGCGCCAGCGTCTGACCGACGTCGAGGACACCCTGCGCGCGGGAGACCTCGGCGAAGCGCGCCGCATGGCTGCCGAAGCGCACGCCGACGCGACGGGTCTCGCGCGCGACCTCGAGCTCTCTGCGCTGATGTTCGCCGGGCGCGACGGGCAGGTCGCGACGGCCGCTCGAAACGCGCAGCGCGCCTCGCAGAGCACCCGTGAGCTGAGCGAGCGCCTCGAGGACGTGCTCCCGCGGCTCGGAGAGCATCTCGCGGACGAAGAGCGCGAGCAGCTCCGCGGTGACGCGCCGCGCCAGACCGAGACCGGCGAAGCCGCGCAGCGGCTCGCGGAGGCTTTCCGCGCCGAGCCGGACGGACAGCCGCTCTCTCCCGAGAGCGCGGACGCGGTCGAGGAAGCACGCACCGCGATGGACCGCGCGCGGCGCGCGCTCGAGCAGGGCGAGCCCGTGGAGGCGACGCGCGCACAGCAAGAAGCGGCGCGGCGGCTCACCGAGCTGCGCGAGGAGCTCGAGCGTCAGTCCGACCCTCCGCCGGACGGTGGTGGCGGCGGAGGGGGCGGCGCGGACGGTCGCCCCTCGAACGGACGTCGCGTCGAGATCCCCGGCCAGAGCGACGGATCCGAGCTCGCGGATCGGCGACGCCGGGTGCTCGACGGGATGCGCCGCGCCGCCCCGCGTGGCTACGAGGAGAGCGTGCGTCGCTACTACGAGGAGCTGCTCCGATGAGGCGCGTCGCCCTCGCGCTCGCGTGCGTCGTGTGCCTGGTGACGCCGCCTTCGCGCGTACACGCCGACGAGCTCGTCGACGCCGAGCGCGCGCTGATCGAGCTCCGGGTCGAGGACGCCGAGCGCGCCGCCAGCAGCCTGCTCGGTCGACGACCCCGCGACCCCGACGTGCTCCGACTCGCGGGCCTCGTGCGTTTCCACCGCGGCGACTACGCCCGCGCGGTCGGCCGCCTCGAAGCGAGCCTCGCCGCGCGCCC
The DNA here is from genome assembly GCA_025453555.1 of Myxococcota bacterium. Classification (GTDB taxonomy): domain Bacteria; phylum Myxococcota_A; class Polyangia; order Polyangiales; family Houyiibacteriaceae; genus JACKEH01. The sequence continues at coordinate 15,206 of JALOQC010000003.1, forward strand.
CCTCGGAGAAGACGACGATCGTGGCTTCTTGTTGGAGCTCGCGCGCTCGACCCGCGACGCCACCGAGGGCTTCGTCGAGGCGCGGAGCGACGACGGACGCTTCGTCGTCCTGCACGCGCCGGGGCGCGATCAGACCTTGGTGCCGTACGCGCTCGAGGCGATGCGCCGCGCAGACGACGCTCTCATCGCCGAGCTCGGCTTCCGCATGCCCGGCCCCGTGCGGCTCGAGCTCTTCGGGAGCGCCTCCGAGCTGGCGAAGGTCAGCACGCTCACCGAGGACGCGATCGCGCGCACCGGCACGATCGCCCTGTGCAAGTGGGACAAGCTGATGGTCACCTCGCCGCGCGCGCTGCTCCGCGGCTATCCGTGGATGGACACCATCGCGCACGAGTACGTGCACCTCGTGCTCAGCCGCGCTTCCCGCGACAAAGCGCCAGTGTGGCTCCAGGAGGGCGTCGCGAAGTTCCTCGAGCGCCGCTGGCGCGAGCCCTCGGCGCGACCGCACCTCGGCCCCGCGATGGAGGCGATCCTCCACCGCGCGGCCCGCGAAGGACGCCTCATCCCCTTCGAGCGCATCCATCCGTCGATCGCGCTCCTGCCCTCGCAAGAGGACGCGGCGCTCGCGTTCGCGCAGGTGGCCACCTTCGTCGCGCGCTTCTACGAAGAGCACGGCGCGGAAGGCCTGCGCGCCACCGTCGCGCGCATCGCCGAAGGCACGGACGCGCGCCAAGCGATGGCCGACGTCGCCGGTGCCTCGTTCGAGCGGCTCGAAGAGCGCTGGCGCGACGCGCTCCGCTCCGCGCCCGCCGCGCGCGACGCACCTCGCCTCATCCCGCGCCGCCTCCGGGGCGGCGATTCGGACGACGTCGCAGAGACGAGCGAGGTCACCGAGGCCGCGCGCCGCTCGCTGCGGCTCGGCGATCTCCTCTGGTCTCGGCGACGCTTCGGCGCAGCGGCGGTCGAGTACGGCCGCGCCCACGAGCGCGCGCCCGACGATCCGATCGTCGCGTCACGGCTGGCCCGGGCGGCGATCGAAGCGGGCGACGCGGCGCGCGCGATCGCGGTGCTGGAGCCCCTCGCGCTGCGCTACGCGGAGCACGCCCCGACCCAAGCGCTCCTCGCCCGCGGGCGACGCCTGCGCGGCGACGTGAGCGGCGCCCGTGCGGCGGCACGAGCAGCGATCCAGCTCAACCCTTTCGACCCGATGCCTCATTGCGATCTCGCGATCGTCGATCAAACGGAGATCGCCCGCACGCTCGAGGCCGATCAATGCCGACTCCTCGGGGGCGAGGTCCCCGCGTCGAACGTCCGCTCGCCCTGATGAGCGAGGCCTCAGGACCCGCCGTCCAGGCGCCCCGTCCAATCCTCGACCTCGCCGCTCGCGAGGCGCCGCTCCACCAGCGTCCGCCAGCTCTCCGCCAGGCGCGGGAGCGCGGCCAACGCGCGCAGCTCGTCGCGGTCGAGCGTGCGGTCGTAGAGCACGCCCCGAGCGCGTGTGAGCGGCCACTCGGGGTGCGGACGTACGACGAGCTCGAGCACGTCGCCCACCCGCACCTCGCCCACGTGGAGCACCCGGTAGTACCAGCCGGTCCGACCGGTCGCCTGAACGAGCCGCGGCATGTCCTTGCGACCGAAGCGGAGACCGAGCTTGAAGCACGGCTGTCGCCCTTGGCTCACTTCGAGCAGCGCGCCGCCGATGGACCATCGATCGCCGAGACACACGTCGGCCTCCACGAGCCCGGTCGTGGAAAAGTTCTCTCCGAACGCCCCCGGCGCGTCGAGCCACGGCAGGTCGCCGAGCTCGGCGCGCCACGCGGCGTAGTGGTCGCGTGGGTAGTGGTGTACCGCCTTGTCCACGCCGCCGTGATGACGACGGTCGGCCTGAGCGTCGCCGACGAGCCCTTCCGCGCCGAGGAAGAGCGCGCCCTCGACCGGCGTCTTGTGCATCGCGCTCGTGACCGAACCGAGCGCGCGCACCTCTCCGATCGAGAGCGCCTCGAGCGTGCACCGGCGACCGACGATCCCATCCGCTCGCGGTGCGTCGCGGTCGTGCTCCTCCGGTCGCGATACGTCGCAATCGACCTCGGGCGGTCGAGCCTCGTCCTTCGGCTTCAGAAGTCTCCCTCCTTCACGTACGGATGCGCCCAGAGCGTGACCTGGAGCACGACGGACTTCAGCCACGCCGCGTGCCGCGCGTCCACCTCCTCGGGCGACGCGCCGTCGGCGGCGAGGAAAGGCCGCAGCGTGTGCGTCACCGGGACGATCAGCGGGAAGAGGTAGCGCAGCTCCACGATCGGCGACGCCTTCGCGCCATCCGTGCGGTTCTTCCCGACCCGATGGTGTCGCCGCCCGATCTCCAGCTGGTAGTCGAGCCAACGCTGGTCGTACTCCGCACGTGCGGTGTCGAGGATCCACTGCCCGAAGCGCGCGCGTACCGCGCCGAGGTACGCGACGTCCGGTCGACCTTCGAGCGAGAACGACGCGAGCAGGTGCGGCAGGCTGCCGACGAAGCCGTACCAGACGTCGAGGATCGCGTCGGTCTGGGGCGCGAGGACCTCGTGGGAGCGTCGGAGCGCCGCCACGTCGCCCTCCCCGAAGAGCGCCGCGCCCTTCATCCGATCGAAGTCCGCCAGCGAGAGCGGAGCAGGAGCGACGGATCCGAAAGAATAGCCAGGAATATGCATTTGAATCACCTCTCGTTGTCGTGTTTGTACGGCCCGTTCTCGAATGGAGAACGAGACGAGTGGACGGAGCGCGACGTCTCCGCGCGTCGCGGCGCGGTCGGGGTGGCCTTCGGGCTCGGCGCGTCGAGACGTGCTGCGCGTGGAGAACGGGCGACGGGAGCGCGACGCGTGAACGGCGGCGCGGATGAATGGAGATCGAGACGCGTGTCGAGATGCGGGAACGGAGAGCGAGACGCGTGAACGCCTCGGTGAATCGGGATGGCCTGCGCGCTCGATGCGACGGTCAGCGCGTGAGCGGCAGCCGGAACCGCTCCCAGACCTCCGCGCGTCGCTCCTCCGACGCGCGCTCTTGATCCGGGCAGTCGAGGCGCAGTTCGGACGCCGCCAGCGGGGCGTCGACGAAGCGGCAGTGGTGAGGCGCCGCCGCGCCGGGGTGCGCGTTCGGCTCGAAGTGCACGCAGCTCGTGCACATCCCCGAGAGCGGCACTGCGCCTCGCTCTTGGAGCGTGCGGATCATCGCCACCAGACCCGCGTAGAAGCTCTCCCGCTCGGCCGGCGTCAGCGCGTCCGCGGCGCTCGCGAGGAAGTCGGTCCACGACTCGGCGGCGGCCGCCCTCCGTCGCCCAGCTCGCGTCGGGTGCAACCAGGTCACGCGCGCGTCCCCCGAATCGGCGTGCTTCTCCAACAGGCCCTTGGCGACGAGCGCCGCGACGGAGTTGGACACCGTGGGGCGTGTGAGCGCGAGGTGATCGGCCACGTCGCTCGGACGCCGCGGCGCCTGCACCACGAGCGCGAGGATCTGGGCCTGCGTCGGCGTGAGCCCCTGCTCTCCGCCGGACTCCCAGCTCTTGTGGCGCAGGGCGAGACCGATCTTGCCGAGCCCTTGCGCGATCCGGAGGTCCAAGTCGTCGTCGAGCATGACGTGACTGTAGTTAGCAGTGCTAACCATGTCCAGTCCATTCGATTAGCAGTGCTAACTTTCTTGCGGACCGCGTCCGGTCGACTGGCAGGTGACTGGCCCCGTCGACTGGCCCCCACCGTCGGTCTGCGCTCCCCGGTCGCGCTCGGTCGCCTGTCCGCGCACCTCGGTCGAGCTCGTCGCCCGTCCGCGCACGTCGGTCACGGAGTCGGTCACGGAGTCGGGCGGCGGGTGTTGGCCGGCGCGGTGTCGCGGGGCGCGGTGTCGGGCGTGGCTCGCCCGGCGACCGCCTCCGAAGCACGACAGTTTTCACCGGCAAACGTGCAAAACAACGTGGCAATTTTTCCCCACGGGAGTAGGAAAGAGGGCGTGGACGAGGCGGCAGCGCGACGAGACGAACCCCGCACCTCCGGGGCCAACGACGGCACCCGTCCGCGCTCCGACGTCGAGCGCGTGCAAGAGCTCGCGGCGGCCAAGCGCGCGATCGAGGGGGAGCTCGGCAAACGCATCGTCGGCCAGAAGGACGTCATCGATCTGCTGCTCATCGCGCTCTTCGCGCGCGGGCACGGGCTCTTCGTAGGCGTGCCGGGCCTCGCCAAGACGCTCCTCATCCAGTCGCTCGCGGAGGTGCTCTCGCTCCGCTTCGGCCGCATCCAGTTCACGCCTGATCTGATGCCGAGCGACATCACGGGCACCGACGTGCTCGAAGAGGATCCCGAGACCGGCCGCCGCGTGTTCCGGTTCGTCGCGGGCCCCGTCTTCACGAACATCCTGCTCGCGGACGAGATCAACCGAACTCCGCCCAAGACCCAGGCCGCGCTGCTCCAGGCGATGGCCGAAGGTCGCGTGACGGCGGGCGGACGAACGCACGCGCTCGAGACGCCGTACCTGGTCTTCGCGACCCAGAACCCGATCGAGCAGGAGGGCACCTACCCGCTCCCCGAGGCGCAGCTCGACCGCTTCCTCGTGCAGGTCGACGTGGGCTACCCGAGCGAGGCCGAAGAGCTCGAGATCGTCCGCCGCACGACGTCGCCGGTCGCCGCGAGCCCACAGCCGGTGCTGAGCCGCGCGCAGATCGTGGAGCTCCAGGAGCTCGTGCCGCGCGTCCCGGTCGCCGACCACGTGGTCGCGCACGCGGTGGCCCTCGCCCGCGCGAGCCGACCCGCGGAGGGCGCGCCTTCGCTCGTGCGCGAATACCTGAGCTTCGGGGCGGGCCCCCGCGCGAGCCAAGCGCTCGTGCTCGGCGCGAAGGCGCGCGCGGTGCTCGACGGTCGCTTCGCGGCCGAGATCGACGACGTGCGCGCGCTCGCCGCCCCGACGCTTCGTCATCGCTTGGTCCCCAGCTTTCGCGCCGAAGCCGAAGGCATCCGCACCGACGACGTGGTGCGCGCGATCCTCGACGCGGTGCCCGCTCGCTGACGGAGTCACGATGACGGAGTCGCGATGATCGAGGCCACGCGCTCCCCGCTCGATCCCGAGGTCGCGCGACGCGCGGCGGCCCTCTCGTACCGGGCGCGCAGCGCGGTCGAGGGCCTCCTCAGCGGCATGCACCGCAGCCCGCACCGCGGACCGAGCGTGGTCTTCGTCGAGCACCGCGACTACCGACCCGGCGACGAGCCGCGCCTGCTCGATTGGCGCGCGTTCGCCCGCACCGATCGCCACGTGGTCAAGCGCTTCGAGCAGGAGACGCAGCTACGCGCGTGGCTGCTCCTGGATCGCAGCGCGTCGATGGCGTGGGGCGGCTTCGACGCCGACGCCCGCGCCGACGAGTCCACCCGCAAGGACGCGCACGGCGCGACCCTCCTCGCTGCGTTCGCGTACTTGTTGTTGCGACAGGGCGACGCGGCGGGCGGCGGTGGCTTCGACGTCGCGCTCCACGACGATCTGCTGCCCCCGGGCTCGCGGCCCGCGCACTTCGAGCAGCTCCTCGCCCGCCTCGCGCGACCAGCGGCCGAGGACGCGCGCACCGATCTCGCGCAATCGCTCCGCGCAGGCGTGGAGCGCGCGGGTCGCCGAGGTGTGGTCGCGATCGCGAGCGACCTGCTCGATCGCCGTGCGGAGGTCTTCGCCCCGCTCGCGCAGCTCGTCGCGCGTGGACACGAGGTGATCGTCTTCCACGTGCTCCATCGCGACGAGCTCGAGCTGCCGTTGCGCGGCGCGGCGCGCTTCGTCGGGCTCGAAGGCGAAGCGCCGCTCGAAGCGGATCTCGACGTCGTCCGCGAAGACTACCTCCGCGAGGTCCGTGCGTTCGTCGACGAAGCGCGCCAGTCGTGCGCCGCGGCGGGGGCGCGGTACCTGCTCGCGCCCACCGACGTGCCGGTCGAGCGCACGCTCGCGGAGCTGGTGGGGCGTCGGAGGCGCCGATGAGCTCGGCTGGGTTCGTCCGATCCCGTGGCCTCGTCGCGGCACGCCTCGTCGGAGTTCGCGGTTCGATCGCACGCCAGCGCTCGATCGACCCGAGCGCCGATTCGGCGCGACGTCGGAACGGGAGGTCGTGATGGGCTTCACCCTCCCCCTCGCGTTGCTCGGCGCGCTCGCGGTCGCGGCGCCCATCCTGATCCACCTGCTGCGACAGCGCGACGTTCCCACGCGCTCGCTGCCCACCGTCGCGCTCCTGCGCCGCGCGACCGCGGAGAGCCGCCGCAAGCTCCGCCTCCGCGATCGGCTGCTCCTCCTCCTGCGTGCGCTCGCGGTGCTGGCGTTCGCGATCGGCGCCTCGGGCCCCTGGCTCGCGTCGTCGCGCGCGTTCGACGACGGGCGGCGCGCCTCGATCGCGATCGTGCTCGACGACTCGATGAGCATGGCGAGGCGCGAGAGCGGTGAGCGCCTCTTCGCGACCGCGATCGCGCGCGCGAACGATCAGCTCGACGCGCTCCCGCCGGACTCCGAGGTCGCGCTCGTGCTCGCGGGCGCGCCCGCGCGGCTCGTCGTTCCGCGCACTCGTGAGCTCACCCGCGTCCGACGCGCGCTCGCTGCGCTCCCGGACACCACCGCGCGCGGCACCGCGCTCTCGGAGGCGCTCGAGCTCGCGCGCGCGAGCCTCTCGGGGGCCGCGCAGCCGCGTCGCGTCATCGTGTTCTCCGACTTCGCTGCGCACGCGCGCTTGACCGAGCTCCCGCCGACGCGCGGGATCGAGTGGGCCCTCGAGCCCCTCGCCCCCTCCGCGCCCGCCAACGCCGCGATCCTCGAAGCCCACGCCGCACCCGATCCCACGACGCCCGGACGCCTCTCGATCGAGGTCGTGCTTCGCGCGCCCGAGGGGCGGCACGCGCTCGAGGTCGTGCACGACGACGTCGTCCTCGGCCGCACGGAGGTGGTCGTCGAGCCCGGCGCGGAGGCGGGTGCGTTGGTGCACCCCGCGCGCGCCACCGTGCACGTCACGCCACCGCCCGTGCCGGACGCCACGGTGCGGCTGGTGATCGAGGACGCGCTCGATCTGGACGACGCGCGCGGCGTCTTGCTTCGACCGAGCGCGGCCCTGCGCGCGCTCCTCGTCGACGGTGAGCCGCATCCGTCCCGCGATCGCGACGAGGTCGGCTTCCTCGCGCGCGCGATCGAGGCGACGCCTCACGACGACGGGGGCATCGCGTTCCGCGTCGTCGATCCCGACGCGTTCGCGCCGAGCGCGCTCGAAGAGGTCGACGTGGTGGTGCTCGCGAACGTCGCGACCCTGCGACCGCGCGACGCCGAGAGCCTGCGTCGCTTCGTGGAGGCAGGCGGCGGACTCCTCGTCGCGATGGGCGAGCGCGTGGAGCCACGGGTCCTCCGTGGGCAGCTCCCGTGGTTGCCGGCGAGCCCACGCGCTGCACGCGCGCTCCCCGAGCTCACCACGTTGCGGAGCGTCGGTCGCTTGCCCGCGCTCGACGCGCGTGTGTCTCGAGTCGTCGTGCTCGAGCCCTCGCTCGGCGCGGAGGTGCTCGTCGAGACCGCAGGGGCCGACGAAGGCGCGCCCGTGCTGGTGCGCAGCGCCTTCGGCGAAGGACGCGTCGCGGTGCTCGCGGTCCCCGTCGACGACGCGTGGTCCGAGCTGCCCTACTCGCCCGGCTATCTGCCGCTGGTGAGCGAGCTGCTCCGCGATCTCGCGGCCGCGCGGCGCGCTCCGAGCGCGGTCCTCTCCGCGGGTGCCTCGATCGAGCTCGCGCCACGGCACCTCGTGCGCGCGCCGGACGGATCGATTCACGAGCCCGTCGAGGGTCGCTTCGACGACACCGCCGCACCGGGCGTCTACCGCGTGCTCGACGGCGACGAGGTGAAGAGCAGCTTCGTCGTCGCCTCGCCCGCGAGCGAGTCGGATCTCACGCCCGGCAGTCCGCCCGAGGCCACCGCCGGGGACGACACGAACGGCGCACGCAGCGAGCGACGGCGACGCCCGATCGACCCGTGGTTCTTCCTCCTCGGCGGCTTGTGCCTGCTGGGTGAAGGCTGGCTCCGCGCGCGCTGACGGTCTCGAGCGACACACGCCCGCTCGCTACCGGACGGCGCGCGGCTCGCGAAACCTGCGCGTCCCGGGAGGGTCTCGGCGACAGCCCCTCACGACGACAGCGGACGCCAGCCTTCGATCACGCGATCCCGTCCCGCGAGATCCGGGATCACACGCACGTCGACGAAGCCCGCGCTTCGAAAGACCTCCGCCGCGCGCTGGCCCTGGTCGGCCCCGACCTCCACGAGCAGCGCTCCGCCACGCACGAGGCGCGCAAACGCTTGCGTCGCGAGTCGGCGCACCACGTCGAGGCCGTCGGCTCCTCCCGCGAGCGCGAGACGTGGCTCGTGCTTCGCGACCTCGGGCGCGAGGGTCGGGATCTCCGCGTCCACGACGTACGGCGGGTTGGCCACGACGAGCGCGAACGGACCGTCGAGCCCCGCGAAGAGGTCGCCATCCGCGAGCTCCACCGCGACGCCGGCGGTGCGCACGTTCTCGCGTGCGACCTCGATCGCGTCGGACGAGACATCGGTCGCGAAATACGTACGATCCGGCACCTCGCTCGCGAGGCTCACCGCCACGCAACCGCTCCCGGTGCAGAGATCGATCACGGGGCCGTCGGGGAGCGCGCTCGGGCCGGTCGGGCGAGCTCCGACACCCGCGAGCTCGTTCGAAGTCGCACCCACGGTCGAGCCTTCGAGCACGGTCTCGTCGCCTCGAACCCCTCCTGCTTCGTCCGCGCCCTCTTCGACGAGGCGACTCTCGCCGCTCGTGGTGGCGGTGGAATCCTCGAGGTCGTCCGCGAGGTCGTCCGGCTCTTCCGCGAAAGCCTCGACGTGCGCGTCGCCCTCCGGGATCACGTCGCCGCGAAGCAGCGACACCGCGCGCTCGACCAGCGTCTCGGTGTCCGGACGAGGCACCAACACGCGCGCGTCCACGCGGAAGCGACCCTTCCAGAAGTCCTTGGTGCCGATCAGGTACGCCACCGGCTCGCGGTCGCGTCGACGTCGGACCAGCTCCCGCAAGGTCGCGAGCTCCTCCGGACCGATGGGGCGGTCGAGATCGAGGTAGAGGTGCAGGCGCGGGACCCCGAGCACGTGGGCGACCAGCAGCTCCGCGTCGAGGCGCGGGCTGTCGAGGCCTCGCTCGGCGAAGTCCGACTGCATCCACCCGACCATCCGCCGCACCGTCCACGCTTCGGTCACCCGCCCGCGATAGCGGACCGGACGGCACCGTCAACGCCTTTGAGGTTCGGTCCCCGAAGGCAACAGGCCCCCTCCGCGAGCCTTCGAAGACATCCGCACCGACGCGGAGAGACGTGTCGCAAACTTGATTACATGTAGGCGTATCGGCACGATTCTCTCGTCGGCGGCTCCACCACGAGCCCGATCCCACCCCGAGCCGCGGCTGCATTCCACAGGCCCGCGACCCGCTCGGCGTCGGCGGCGATACCATTCATCGAGAATCGAGGGGCGACATGCGAGGTGTGAGGGCTTGGACGATGGTGGCGATGGCAGCGGCGATGGCGAGCCTCGCGCTCGGCATCGGACCCCTGCGCGCGGACAACCCGCCGGCCAACCGCCGGCCTCCCCCGCCCGCACCCGCACAGGACGACCCGACCTGGGATCCCGTCAGCGAGGCCGGTCAGCGCGCGGTGGGCGTCTACCTTCCGGGCGTCTTCGTCGCCCGCAACGGGCTCCGCGGCGTGGTCGAGCTCGCGCGGCACACCCGCTCTAACGCGGTGGTGATCGATCTGAAGGACGGCGCCGGGCGCGTCACCTACGACACCGCGATCCCGATTCTCCAGGAGTCGAAGCGCAACTATCTCGGGGACGCTCCTGCGCTGATCCGTGGTTTGAAGGCCGAGGGCATCTACACGATCGCGCGAATCACGTGCTTCGCCGATCCTCAATTGCCGATGCGCCACCCCGAGCGCGCGATCCAACACAACCGTCGACGTACGCCTTGGGTGAGCTGGGGCACCGGCGGCACGTGGCTCGATCCCTACAACCGCGACAACCACGCGATGATCGTCGAGCTGTCCCGCGAAGCGGAGGCGATGGGCTTCGACGAGATTCAGCTCGACTACGTACGGTTCCCCGTCGACGACGGCATCCAGTACGCGGCGTATCCCGCGGACGACGGCACCCCGCGCCCGCAGCTCCTCATCGAGCTCCTCTCCGCCATCGACCGCGCGCTGCGGATCCCGGTCGGCGTCGACGTCTTCGGGCTCGCTGCGTACCGCGAAGGCGACCCCTCGGGGCTAGGCCAAGACCTCGCGGCGTGGGTGGATCACGTCGAGGTCTACTCGCCGATGCTCTACATCAACGCGATGCGCGAGTGGGAGCCGGAGCGCCCCGAGCGCAGCCGTTGGCTCGTCGAGTCGGGCGTCGCGCGGCTGCGCGAGCGCATCGGACCGCGTCCCGTCTTGCGCCCGTACCTGCAGGCGTTCGAGAAGGGAGCCGGCCACGAAGGCTTCAACCCTACCTTCATCACGCGCCAAATCGTCGGCGCGCGGTCTGGCGGCGCGGATGGTTTCCTGATGTGGCATCCCGGCGCCCGCTACTCGATGTTCCGCCGCGCGATACAGGGGCCCGCACGAAGCCTGAGCCCCTTCCCGCTCGAGGAACGCGCCGAGCTGCGGCAACAACGCCCGGCCCGCCGAAGCAACGTCGCGCAGGTGCCGCGCGAGCGCGACTCCGCCGTGCGCTGACCGCGGATCTCCATCCAGGTTCTTCTCGAGGGTGCAGCTGCGGCTGCGCCCTCGTTTCGTTTCGCACTCGCCGACACGCGCGTGGCGGCGCCCCGACCGTCAAAGCACGTTCTGCACTTGTTCGCGCATGCGCTCGACGTCGGCCTTGATCTCCACGACCACCCGCGTGATCTCGACCTCGGGGGTCTTGGCTCCGAGTGTATTCACCTCGCGCGCCATCTCTTGGAGCAGGAAGTCGAGCTTGCGACCGTGCGCGGGGCCGGTCGCGTTCATCAGCTCGTCGAACTGATCGCAATGGGAGTCGAGGCGTGCGACCTCCTCGGCGACGTCGGTGCGTTCGGCGAAGAGCGCGACCTCGTGCTCCACGCGTGTCTCGTCGAGCGTGAGCTCGTGCTCGCTCATCATGCGCGCGACGCGGTCTCGCAGGCGCGCGCGCTGTGCGTCGACGAGCGCCGGACAGCGGAGCCGAATCTGCGCGAGCTTCGCGCGCACCGACTCGAGGCGAGTGCCGAGCTCCTCGGCGAGCGCGGTCCCCTCTCGCACGCGCATCACGTCGACGGCATCGCACGCACGCTTGGCCGCATCGAGGAGGGCCGCGCGCAGCTCCTGACCGAGCTCGTTGGGCGCCGCAACGAAGAGGCCGGGCACGGTGGAGAGCAGCGCGAGCGGCACCGACTCGCCAGGCGCGAGCTCGTCGCGAAGCTTCACGAGCTGCGCGTACGCGGAGCGCGCCACGTCGAGGTCGAGCGTCGGCGCCGGCTCCACCCTTCCCTCGACTCGCACCCCGATCTCGACGTGCCCACGCCGGAGCCGCTTGCCCACGAGCTCTTCGAGCGCGGGCGCGTGATCGGCGAGCGACGACGCGACGCGGCTGCGGACGTCGAGGAAGCGGTGGTTCACCGAGCGGACGTCGACGCGCACACGAACCTCGCGCCCTTGCAGCTCGAGGCGCGCTTCCCCCGCGCCAAACCCGGTCATGCTCCTCACGACCCCTCGATCTAACACGACCGCGCGCAGCCCGTAGCTTCCGTCGTCGCCGGAAGCTCGTCATCCGCCGTACGCGAGGGGGGGCCGAGGGCCCTGGATGGCGCTGCAACGCGGAGGTGCGGCCTCCGTGCGCGAGGGCTGCGAGGCCGCACGGAGGACGGGAGACGCGGATGCGGAGTCAGCTTCCCCGAGGGTCTGTCGCCAGACCCTCCCCCACGGGGCATGGTTCGAAACGCAATCGTGCACAACGGAGCGGACGCAGTCCGCGGAGGTGCACGATTCCGTGAGACGGTCGCGACCGCGCGCAAGCGCGGTGCGACAAAGCCCCGAGGGGCCCCCACCCACGAGCCTCGCTCACTTCGTTCGCTGCGCGCCGTCCAGTAGGGCGGCTTGCGGAAATCTAGTCAGCCGACCGACGTGGTCAGCCGACCTTCTGCTGGAGCTCGTCGTCGTCCTCGTCGATCGCGTCGATCGTGCCGACCGACGACTCGTCGACCCCGCGCTCCTTCTTGACCGCGACGCGCTTCTTCATCGTCACGACCTTCCGGTAGAGCGACGCGAAGTCCTTGTTGCGCGTGGCCATGCTCGGCGTGCCGCCGCGCAGGAGCGTCTGGAGGATGAACTCGAGGACCTGGATTTCGCCCTCGCTGAAGCTGTTGCTGATCCGCATGGTGACGATCTACCAGGGATCGCGTGACCTGACAATCGATGACGTGAGATGTAGGGTCACAGAAGGTCACTTCATTCTGCGTTTCGTTCGTGATCCTCTTGGAATCGTTGAGAGATCGCCGACGAGGAAAAATGCGATCGCGATCGACACCCACGTATCGCGATCGCCACGCATGGGGGGCGATCGCCGTCCGTCGCCTTGACAGCGGCGAGAATGCGTCCCTGGCGTGGGGCGCTCCGATCCCCGGCGTCCGGAGCGGCACGTCCGTGCCCGATCGAGCGCTTTATGCGAGCGCGTTTGACGGGCGGAGCTCCTCGGGCTAGACCACCTCCTTCGTTTCGGCTCGAGCCGTCTCCGCGAACGACGCCGATCGGCGCGCACGGGAGCCTCGAGAAACTGCGAGGAAGACATGAGCGACACCAGCAAGACGGAGACGCGGCGCGACCTGAAGAAGCGCGCCGCTGGCAAGGACCGCAAGAAGAAGCTCGAGAAGAAGGGCACCACGCCCGCCTTCCCGATCCACCCCAAGAGCTGAGCTTCGCTCTCTCCCGCTTTCGGGCCCGCGCGACCTCCGGCGGGCCTTTCGCGTTTCGGGGCGTCGACCATGCCGACTGCGCCCCGACGTGAGGGGCAGTCGAGCCAGGACGCAATGGCGCCGTCAAACCAGTCCAGGCCACGCGTGACGCGTCGCGATCTCCACGAGCGCGACGTGCAGCTCCGCCGGTAGCGGGCCCTCCTCGATCGCCGCCACCGCGACGCGGAGGTTCTCCACACGCGCCGTGCCGACGAGCACCACGTCCGGGCCTCCGAACGCCGCGAAACGCAGCGCCGCTCGCGCCGGGTCGCGCCGAACCTCGTCGGGCCAGTCGGCCTCGCACCAGCGACGACGGTACTCCGCGACGTCGGGGGAGAGCGGCGCTTCGCGCGCGAAAGCGGCATTCATGAGCGTGCGCTTTCCGAGCCAAGCGCGGTTGTCTGCCCCGTCGCGCGCGTGTTGATCGACGAGGTTGAAGCTCGTTTGAACCACCGACAGCTCGCTCCAGCGACGTGCCTCCGCGAGCGGCTCCCCGTCGCCCGAATACCCGAGGTGACGCACCTTCCCCGCTTCGCGGGCCGAGAGGAGCGCGTCACGCACGTCGGCGCGCCGGAGAGTCTGCGAGTCGCACGAGTGCAGGTGTACCACGTCGATGACGTCGACGCGCAGGCGCTCGCGCGCGAGGTCGATCCCGCGCTCGATGCAGCGCCCCGTCCAGTCCGCCTCCCCCGGGACGCCGTAGCCGACCTTCGTGGAGACGATCACGCGCTCACGTCGCCCCGCCAGCGCGCGCCCGAGGCGATCCTCGCTCAGTCCGTACGATGGCGCGGTGTCGAAGAGCTCGACTCCGAGGTCGAGCGCCTCGTGGATCAATCGGGTCATCGCGTGCTCGTCGTGACGCGCATCCCCGAGCGGCCCCGCGCCGAGCCCGAGCACGTTCGCGACGAGCCCCGTGCTCCCGAGCGGGCGGCGAATCGAACGATCGACGACGGGTCGGCTCGATTCGTCGTGTGGATCCGCCGCGTCTTCGGTCTTCGCCATTCGATCGGCCTAGCACCCCGCAGAAGCGACGATCGTCGCGCAACCGTCGACCGCCGCGCCGCAGCCGTCAGGCCGCGCCTCCAGCGCGTGAAAGGGCTCATCCAGCCGCCATGAACGACGATCACGGGCCTTCGATCGAGGCGTTTGCGCGGTAGATCCCTACGCCCTGTCGGAAAGACTTGGCGCAAGCTCGACGGAAAGCGACACTGACACGAGATGCGACGCCGAAGAATCCCCTCGCGAGAGCTCGGCACGCCGCTCGTTTGTCTCGTTGCGCTCCTCGCTGCCTTCGCGACGCCCTCGCGCGTGAGCGCCGACGAGCCGTGGCTGCTCTCGCTCGAGGTCGACGGCGCGATCCCACTCGGCGCGCCGCAACGAAGTTGGTTTCGGCCCGGCGGTACGGGCTCGCTCGCGGTGTTCCGGTTCTTTCATCCGAGCGTCGCGCTCGGCGCACGACTGCGAGGCGGCTGGCTCTCGAACGGGCCCGCGCCCCGCGACATCGGCCTGAAGGATCCGGGCGTCGGTGGGCTCGGTACACTGGGGCTCGTCGCGCGTTTCCGACCCAGCACGGCCGACGACCCGCGGCATGGTACGGGCTTCTTCTTCGAAGCCGGCGGTGGGCTCGCGCTCACCGGCGGTCTGGCGCGCGGCACGATCGAAGCGGGTCTCGGCTACGGGTTCGAGGTCGGCTCGGTCGATCTCGCGCCCGTCGTCCGCTACCTGCACGTGTTCCAACCTTCGCGCGATCAGCTCGACGATCGCGACGCGGTGCTCTTGCTCGTGGGGCTCGAGCTCACCCTCCTCGATCGACGCCCGGCGGCGCCCGAGCCCGACGAACGACCGAGTCCGGATCGCCCGGAGCCTTCGGACGATCGCGATGGTGACGGGATCCGCGATTCCGTGGACGGCTGCCCCGACGAGCCCGAGGACGTCGATGGGTTCGAAGATACCGACGGCTGCCCGGACGCCGACAACGATCGCGACGGAATCCTCGACCCCGACGACGCGTGCCCGAACGAGCCCGAGGACGTCGACGGCTTCGAGGACACCGACGGATGCCCCGACGTCGACAACGATCGCGACGGAATCCTCGACCCCGACGACGCGTGCCCGAACGAGCCCGAGGTGGTGAACGGCGTCGACGATCGCGACGGCTGCCCCGACGAAGGGCTCATCCAGCTCGTGGACGACCGCATCGTGCTCGAAGAACGGGTCCTCTTCGACTTCGAGCGCGCGCGCGTGAAGAGCGCCGCGCGGCCGGTGCTCGACGCGATCGTGGAGCTGGTGCGTCAACACCCGGAGTGGGCGCTCATGCGGATCGACGGCCACGCGGACGTGCGCGGCGACGCCGACTTCAATCGACGTTTGAGCGAGCGACGCGCGCGAAACGTGATGCGCACGTTGATCGAACGCGGGCTCGCGGCGGAGCGCCTCGAGTTTCGAGGGTTCGGGTCGGATCGACCGCGGGATCAACGCCGAACCGAAGAGGCGCACCAACGCAATCGGCGCGTGGAGTTCGTGATCGTCGCGCGCCGCACGGATTCGGGCGAGGTTCGCCGCACGGAGGTCAGAGATGAGACCGACGCCTCGCTCGATTGAGCTTCTTCGCACGCTCCGGGTGTTCCTCGGCGTGGTCGGGCTCGGCGCGCTCGGCTGCGCGAGCCCCATCGTCGGCGCCGAATGCCGCGACGGGTGGATCGTCTGCGACGGCGTCTGCGTCGACGCAGAGAACGACGCGCTCCACTGCGGTGGCTGCGGGGTGGAGTGCCCGGCGTGGGCCGAGTGCCGCGTGGGCGCGTGCGTCGGGCGGGTCGACGGCGGCGTGCTGGACGGCGACGTCTTCGACGCGGAGCGACCCGACGGCGATCTGCCGGACGGAGCGCCGCGGGACGTGATGGACTTGGACGCGCCGCAGTTCCTGCCGGACGGTGCGCTGCCCGACGGTGCGCTGCCCGACGGTGCGCTGCCCGACGGTGCGCTGCCCGACGGTGCGCTGCTCGACGGTGCGCTGCCCGACGGTGGTCTCGTCGACGCGGGACCGTGCACCTGCACCGTCGATCAGCTCTGCTGCGGAACGAGCTGCGTCGATCCCACGTCCGATCCCCGGCACTGCGGCGGCTGCGGAATGGCCTGCGCGGTCGAGGAGGAGTGCGTCGCCTCCGTCTGCGAGCCCATCTGCGCGCCCCCGACCACCTACTGCGACGGGCTCTGCGTCTTGCTCGACGTCGACCCCGACAACTGCGGGGTCTGCGGCCGGCGCTGCCCCACCGGGCTCTGCAGCGCGGGGATGTGCATCGACGCGCGTCCGGGGCACGTCGTGCTCGTCGGCCACAGCTACGACGTCTCGCGCGTCGTGATCCGCCGCGTCGTCGGCAACTCGGTTTGGCTCGCCAACGCAGCGGAGATCGACGTCGGCATCTACGAAGGCGACGCGCGAACCACCGCGCGCAACGGCGTGAACCGCGCGATCGACGAGAGCGCCTCCGGTCGCGTCTGGAACCGGATGCCGCTCACGGATGCGGACGCGATCGTGGGCGCGCTCGGGGAGCTCGAGGTCGTGCTCATCCACGCACAGGTCGGCGCGAGCGACGCCGAACTGCTCGCGCTCGGCGCCGCGCTCGGCCCCTTCCTGCGCCCCTACGTTGCCGGCGGTGGCGTCGTCGTCGTGCTCGACGGTGGCGGGAGCCACGCTGGGACGTGGCAGATCCTCGACGCCGCGGGTCTGCTCGACGCAGGCGGACGCACGTCGATCGGCAACGTCACGCTCGACGTGGTGAGCCCCACCGACTCCGTGGCGACGGGGCTCCCGTTCCAGTACCGCGCGGAGACCGAGAGCGTCAGCTTCGCGTCGGACGACGGCGCGGACGTCGTGGTGCGGCACGGAGCGGACCCGGTGGTGCTCCACCGGGTCGTCACGCCCTGACGGCGCCCTCGTGGCGCCAGCTTCGTGATCAGAGCGCGGGCTCGGCTTCCGCGGGCGCGGCTGGGGCGGCTTCGTCGGCCGGTGCCTCCACTGCCCCCGTCGCGTCGAGCTCGGCGCTCGCGTCCTCGATCGCCGCACGCGTGATCAAGAAGAGGGCGACGATCGCGAAGATCGCCAACCCGAGCATCGGAAGCCACATCGGCGTGTCCGCGGCTTCGTCGTGGATCTCGGGGAGACCGGGCGCGTGGTGGTGGTCGTCGGCCATGGCGGCGCGACCGTAGCAGACGATGCGACCAGGGCGAAGCGGCCAAGCTTCAATCGAAGCGCTCGGTGTGGATCCGCTCGCGCCCGACCGAATACGCCTCCTTCAGGAGCGCGCGCACGTCCTCGACCATCGCGCGCAGCCCACACACGAGCACGTGCGGCTCGCCGTGACCCGAGAGCTCTTCGAGCGCCGCCGGCAGACGATCCTGCACCCGTGCGGGCGGTGTCCCCTCCACCGGTCGCGACACCGTGGGTGTCCACGCGAACCGCGCGTGCTTCGCGCTCCAGGCGTCGAGGTCGTCGGCGTAGAGTCGGTCGACCTCGCGACGACACCCGAACACCAAGCGGACGGGACGCGTTCCCGCCGTCGCGAGCTCCGCCTCGATCATCGCGCGGATCGGCGTGAGCCCCGTGCCGGTGGCCACGAAGAGCAACGGGGCGTCCATCGGCACGCGCTCGAGGGTGAAGAGCCCCCACGGTCCGTCGACCGGCACCTTCGACCCGAGCTCCATCGCGTGCATCGCGATCGACCCGGGGCCGCCCTCCACGCGCGTCACCGCGATCGTGAGCTCCCCCGACGAGGGGGCGACCGCCATGGAATACGAACGCTGGAGATCCCCGTTCGGACCGAGGTGAAAGTTCGCGTACTGCCCCGCGACGAACTCGATCGGGCTGCCCTCGCGCACCGCGAACGTCAGCTCGCGCACCTCGGGCGCGAGCATTCGCGCACGCACCAGCACCGCCTCTCGGCGCTCTCGCGCGCGACGCATCGCCTCTTTGCGGTCCATCACCCTCGCCTTTCGCGTCACCGCCCGACGACGCGGGTCGGCACGCCGCGAACTTGCCCGATTTCGCGTGCGATGGCACGCGCGACACCATGACCGTCCTCGCGTCGCCGTTCGTCCTCGCGGACCTCCGAGGTGAAGCCCTCCGAGGAGCGGGCCTACGAGGTGCCGCAGAGCGGAGTGGGCACGCTACCCTCCTCACGATGCGTCTCGCCGTCCTCCTCGCGCTCGCGCTCGGGCTCACGTCCGGAGCCTCCGGCTGCCCGCGCGACACCGACACCGTGACGTTGCCCGTCGTCACGACGGACGATCCGGAGGCCGAGCGCGCGCTGCACGACGCCGACCGCGCGGTGAACGAAGGATCCCTCGCAGAAGGTGAAGCGCTCTACCGCGCTTTCCTCCGCGACCACGCCGACGATCCGCTGGCCGCGGTCGCGAAGCTGAGCCTCGGGCGATTGCTCCTCGCGACCGAGCGCGCCGCCGAGGCGCACGTCTTGTTCCGCGAGGTCGGCACGCACCCCGATCCCCGGCTCGCGGAGCGCGCCCGTCTCCACGAGGGCGTGGCCGCGCAGGTCCTCGGACGATTCGCGGAGGCGCTCGAGCGCCTGAGCCCGCTGGTCGGCCGCACCGTCGATCCCGAAGAGACGCAGCTCCTGCTTCGCACCCTCGCGGCGGCGCGCGCGAGCTCGGGCGACCGCGCGGGAGCGATCGAAGCGCTCGACGCGTTGTTGCGCGAGCGCCTCGGCGACGCGGACCGGGACGAGGCCCGACGCGAGCTCCTCGCGCACACGGAGCAGCTCACCGCGGACGAATCGGACTCGCTCGCGGCGCGCCTGCCCCACGACGGCGAGGCGTGGCCGGTGGTCGCGCGGCGCGCGTTGCGCGAGGCCTTCGTCGCCGGTCGTCTCG
Organism: Myxococcota bacterium; assembly: GCA_025453555.1. Lineage (GTDB taxonomy): Bacteria > Myxococcota_A > Polyangia > Polyangiales > Houyiibacteriaceae > JACKEH01. The sequence continues at coordinate 34,056 of JALOQC010000003.1, forward strand.
CCCGCGTTCGCGAGCTCGCCGCGCAGCTCCGAGCGGAGCGCATCCCGCTCGAACAGGAGCTGCAGTCGATGGCGCTGCGGGCGGAGCGCACCGGACGCGTGGATCCGGACGCCATCGGCGCGATCCTCCCCTTGAGCGGCCGCGGCCGCGAGGTCGGACAGCTCGCGCTGCAGGCGCTGATGCTCGCCACGGGACAACCCGCCGACGGCCCGCGACGCGGCGGCCCGCGCCTGTTCTTTCGCGATACCGCGGGTGACCCCGAGACCGCCGCGCGCGCCGTCGACGATTTGGTCACGCTCCATCAGGTGGTCGCGATCGTCGGTCCGTTCGACAGCCGCGCCGCCACCGTCGCCGCGCGCCGTGCGGAAGAGCTCGGAGTACCGCTCTTCACCCTCGCGCCGGACGCCCGCCTCGTCGAAGCCGGGCCGCACATCTTCCGCGCCGCGCTCACGCCGGCCGAGGAAGCGAGCGTGCTGGTCCGGCACGCGAAGGCCAACGGTGCGCGCGCGGTCGCGGCGCTGGCACCCGACCACGCGTTCGGTGTCGCGACGACGGAGGCGTTCCGCGCGGTCGTCGAAGCGGAGGGGCTCACCTGGGCCGGAACCGTGACGTACGTCTCGGGCACCACGAGCTTTCGCGAGAGCGTCGAGGCCCTGCGCGCGCTCTCGTTCGACGCCCTGCTGATCCCGGATCACGCGCGGGCGGTGTCGCTCGCCGCGCCGGCGCTCGCGGCGGGAGGCATCGGCACCGAGCGTCCGGTGCGCGTGCTCCTTCCGAGCGTGGCCTTCGACGCGACCGTCGCGCGCACGAGCTCCCGCTACCTGCAGGGAGCGTGGGTCTCGCGGCCCTTCCACCCCGAAGCGGACGGCGAGTCGCGCCGCTTCCGCGACGCCTTCTTCGTGCGCTACCGCCGCGAGCCCGACTTCCTCTCCGCGCTAGCGTTCGACGCGTTCAACCTCGTGCGCCGCGCGAGCGAGGGCCTGCCGCCGACGGAAGCCGCGCGCGACGTGGTGCTGGCGCGGATCGCGGGCGACACCAGCGTCCCGACCGCGACGTCGATCGCGGGCTTCGACGGGGGCCGTGGCCCGCGGGTGCCGACCGTCGTGTACGAGCTGCGCGGCGAGTCCCTCGTGCGACCTTGAGCCCACGATGACGCAGCGCACGGCGTCCCGCGCGAGAGGGCTCCCACCGGCGCGCGCGCGTGCTATTTCCGCCGCCTCATGAGCCGTGAAGCCAAGCGCATCGTCGAGGTCCTCCGCGGAGGCGTGGACGTCGGATCCGAGGTCGTGATCGAGGGCTGGGTGCGAACCCGGCGCGACTCGAAGGCGGGCCTCTCCTTCGTGAACGTGCACGACGGGTCCTGCTTCGACCCGATCCAGGTCGTCGCGCAGAGCGCGCTGCCCGAGTACGAGGGCGTCGTCCTCGCGCTCGGCGCGGGCTGCTCGGTGCGCGTGCGGGGCACGGTGGTCGCCTCGCAGGGCAAAGGCCAGAGCGTCGAGATCGCCGCCACGAACGTGGAGCTCGTCGGCGACGTCGAGAGCCCCGACACCTATCCGATGCAGCCGAAGCGGCACTCGATGGAGTACCTCCGCGAGGTCGCCCACCTGCGCGCGCGCACCAACGTCATCGGCGCCGTCACCCGCGTTCGTCACGCGCTCTCGCAGGCCGTGCATCGGTTCTTTCACGAGCACGGTTTCTACTGGATTCACACCCCGATCATCACCGCGAGCGACGCCGAAGGTGCGGGCCAGATGTTCCGGGTTTCCACCCTCGATCTCGCCAACCTCCCGCGCACGAAGGACGGGGCGATCGACTTCGATCAAGACTTCTTCGGCAAAGAAGCGTTCCTGACGGTGAGCGGCCAGCTCAACGTCGAGACCTACTGCTGCGCGCTCTCGAAGGTCTACACCTTCGGACCGACCTTCCGCGCCGAGAACTCCAACACGCGCCGCCACCTCGCGGAGTTCTGGATGATCGAGCCCGAGCTCGCGTTCGCGGATCTCGCGGACGACGTCCAGCTCGCGGAGGACTTCCTGAAGTACATCTTCCGCGCGCTCCTCGACGAGCGCGACGACGATCTTCGTTTCTTCGCGCAGCACGTCGACAAGGAGTGCATCACGCGGCTCGAGAAGCTCGTCGCCAGCGACTTCGAGCGGATGACCTACACCGAGGCGATCGAGCGCCTCCAGAAGAGCGGCAAAGCGTTCGAGTTCAAGCCCGAGTGGGGCGCGGATCTGCAGTCGGAGCACGAGCGCTACCTGACCGAAGAGGTCGTCGGTCGTCCGGTCGCGGTCGTGAACTATCCCAAGCAGATCAAGGCGTTCTACATGCGGCAGAACGAGGACGGAAAGACCGTCGCCGCGATGGACGTGCTCGCCCCCGGGATCGGCGAGATCATCGGCGGAAGCCAGCGCGAGGAGCGCCTCGATCGCCTCGACGCGCGGCTCGACGAGATGGGGCTGCCGAAGGACCACTACGACTGGTACCGCGACCTGCGCCGCTACGGCACCGTGCCGCACGCGGGATTCGGCCTCGGCTTCGAGCGCGCGATCCTCTACGCGACCGGCGTCGACAACATCCGCGACGTGATCCCCTTCCCGCGCGCGCCGCGCACGATCGGGTTCTAGAAGCTGATGGCCGACTACCGCAAGTCGCCCTACCGGACGGCGCGCAGCGAGCGTAGCGAGCGAAGGCTCGTGGATGGGGGCCCCATCGGGGCTTCGTCGCACCGCGCTTGCGCGCGGTCGCGACCGTCTCACGGAATCGTGCACCTCCGCGGACTGCGTCCGCTCCGTTGTGCACGATTCCGTTTCGAACCATGCCCCGTGGGGGAGGGGCTGGCGACAGCCCCTCGGAGAAGCTGATCGGTGCGTCGCGCTTCGCGCGTTCCCATCGCTCGCCGCGCGATGCTTCCGTCGCGTGGACGCCCTCCCCGGAGCGCGCTCGCGATGACGCTGCTCCTCGCCGCGTGCGGCTCGCGCACCGGGCTCCCGATCGATCCGCCCGCACCCGACGGAGGATTCGACGCTCGCGTCGATGCGCCCCCGGACGTCGGCGTCGACGCGTTCGTCGAGTGTCGGCGCGACCGCGACTGCGACGACGGAATCGAGTGCACCTCCGAACGCTGCGAGCGAAACCGCTGCGTGCGCTCCACCGACGACGCTGCCTGCGACGACGGGCGCTTCTGCAACGGCGCCGAACGCTGCACGCTCGCGCGCGGCTGCGTGGAAGGTGCGCCACCGGTCTGCGACGACGGCGTCGCGTGCACGCTGGACCTCTGCGACGGGGCCCTCGACGCGTGCCTGCCCTCACCGGACGACACCCTCTGCCCGCTGAGCTTTCGGTGCGACCCACTCTCCGGCTGTCGCGCGCGCACGCTCGCGAACTGGGCCGGGCGGCTCGTCGAGGTGGATCTCCCGTCGGGAGAGAGCCGCGTGCGCGCCTCCACCGGCGGGGTCGAGCTCACCGACGTCGCGCTGCATCCCGACGGGACGCTCTACGGTCTCACGGTCGACGCGCTGGTGGAGGTCACCTACGCGACCGGCGCGACCCGCGTCGTGGTTCCGCTGCGAGGCCCCGCGGTGCGCTTCGACGGTCTCGACGTCGGGCCCGACGGCGCGCTCTACGCGAGCGGGGGCAGCGGGCTCTTTCGCGTCGAGCCGACCACCGGCGAGGTCGTGCGCGTCGCGAGCCTGCCGCGCGGCACCGTCTCGGCGGGTGACGTCGCGTTCTTCGACGATCGACTCTTCGTGACGGTCGGCGCACGCGTGGGGCGCGACGTGCCGAGCCAGCTCGCGGAGGTCGATCTCGCCACCGCCACGTCGCGGGTGGTCGGCCCCCTCGGCTACGACTGCATCTGGGGCCTCGCGCCCCTGCGCGACGTGCTCTACGGCCTGAGCTGCAGCGGTGCCGTGATCGAGATCGACGTGGACACGGGCGCGAGCACCTTCCTCGCGCGCCCCTTCGGCTTCGAATTCTGGGGCGCGAGCAGCCGCTGATGCTCCCACGTAAGTCGAGGACGCCCCTCGCCACGCGCCGTCACTGGACGCGCTGGATCACGTGGTAGCCGTAGACCGTCTCCACGACGTCGCTGATGCCACCCACCGGCAGCGCGAAAGCCGCCTCTTCGTAGGGCGGCTGGAAGAGCCCACGACCCACGCTGCCCAGATCGCCACCGCGCTCCGCCGAGCCGTCCTCGGAGTGCTCGCGCGCGAGCTCTTCGAAGCTCCGCCCGTCGAGGGCGGCCTGACGCAGCTCCGCCGCGAGCGTACGCGCGGCGTCTTGCGAGCGCTGCAGGTCCTCCGGTGCGTTTCGCGCGCCCGTGTAGCGAATCAGCAAGTGGCGCGTGTGCACCTTCTCGACCGCGCAGCGCTCGCCGAAGACCCAACCGAACGGCGCCTCCACGACCGGCGTACGCGCACCGATGGCGGCCGCGAAGAGCGGATCCTTCAGCGGCGCGAAGAGCTCCGGCCACTCGTCGCGCACGAAGGTCCCGATGGCGCCACCGCGTGCCCGACTCGACGGAGCGTCGCTCTCCGCGCTCGCGACCACGGAGAGGTCCTCGCCCCCGTTCACGCGCGCGAGCAGCGCCTCCGCCCGCACACGCGCCTCGTCCTTGTTCCGCGTGATCTCGGCCGGCGCGGCGGTCGCGCCTTGCCACGCCACCACCACCACGCGCGCGCACGCTTCGTTCGGATCGGCCTCGGGCGTCGGTGCGGGAGTCGGCTCGAGGGCGGGCGGCTCCACGGTGGGGGTCGGCTCGGGCTGCGCGGTCGGCGCGGGCTCGTCGCCACATCCGAGCGCGAGGGAAAGGAGGAGCGCGAGCAAGCCAATCCGTCGAAGGCGTCGAGTCATGTCTCTCCGAGGCCACCCCTCGACGGGGCGTGTGATGCGTTTCGCGAAACGCGGCGCGCGAGACTACCACGGCTCGAGCGCCCGACGCGGTCGGGATGGACCGGACGCGCTCGTCCGGCCCTTTCTCGCTCGCTCCACTCCGTGCCGAAAGATGTCACGGTCTTTCACCCGTCGCTGATATCATCGCCGCCGCATGTCGGCCGGGAACCTCGATGCGCGGCTGCTTCGCTTTCGGTTGGACCCCAAGAGCGAGGACGCGAGCACTCTCGCGTCGGCGCTCCTCGCGGCGGAGCGCGCCGGAGAGGCCCTCGAGGTCGTCGGAGTCCAACTCGGAACGCAGCCCAAAGACGTGGACGCGATGGTGATCGCCGGGCGCGCGTGGATGGCGCGCGGCGATCTCCTCCGTGCCCAGAAGACGTTGCTCCAAGCCGCGCGGATCGACGCCGGGCACCCCGACCCCTACCGGTGGCTCGGCGAGGTGCTCCTGCGGCGTGGCGATCCGGATCGGGCGCAGAAAGTGCTCGCGCGGGCTCGCGCGCTCGGCGCGATCGATCCCGAGGTGCAGCGCCTCCACGAGCGCGCGACGCGCCTGGCCAAGCTCGCCCGCGACGAAGGCACGGGCGGGAACGACGACGACGAGGACGACTTCACGACCGCCGAGCGCGTGGCTCCGTCCGAGCGCCCCTCCGCGCTCGAGCCCGCGACCGTGCGCGCCCCCGTCCCCGAGCCCCGCATGCCCGAGGCCCGCACGGTGCCCCGCGCCGCGCCTCTTCCCGAGCCCCCGCGCGTGGCTCCGCGTCCCGCGCCCGTACCTCCTCCGAAGCGCGCCCCCGTGCTCGGCTCGAAGACCGTCGCCGCCACCTCGCCCGCGCGCGGCTTCGCAGAGGACGACGACGAAGAGTCGACGGTCGTGGCGTCCGACATCTCCGCGAAGATCGCCGCCGCTTCGCGCCGCGAAGACGACCTGCCCGAGCCGATCGACGACGACGCCCCGACCTCGATGCTCGATCGGCAAGGCCTCGAAGAGGTGCAGGCCGCGCTGGCCGCGAAGAAGGCCGGCGCACCCAGCCCCTTCGGCGACGATCCCTTCGGCGAGCCCGAGCCGCCGACGCGCTCCGTGGTGGGCGGCCGGCGACCCGCGTCCGCCGATCCCTTCGGCGAAGACGAGCCCGAGACCAAGGTCCGCAAAGAGACGCCTCCGCGCGCACAGCCGCCCGTGCGAGAGCCCGCGCGTCCCGCGCCGTTCGTCGCGCCCGCCCCCGAGCCTCGACCCGAACCGAGGCCTGCGAAGCCCGCCCCCACGCCCTTCGCGGCCTCGGTCGAAGACCTCACGTCCGACGACCTCGACTCCGTCGTCTCGCAGGACGTGTCCTCTCCGCGCGACGTGTCCTCTCCGCGCGACGTGTCCTCTCCGCACGACGAGGCCTTCTCGTGGAGCGACGAGCCCGCGCCGGAGCCCGTCGACGACGTCTCGGGCGGCGAGCGCGCGGGTCGCCCCGAGGACGTCGACGCGATCCTCGGGATGCTCCAGCAGGAGCGCCTCTTCGAGCCGCCCGACGAAGACGCCGCCTCCGTGGTCTGGGCCAAACGCAAGGACGCGCCGAAGACGGGCACCAAGGTCGGGGTTCCCCTCGCGGTGCTCGGCTTCCTGGTGGTCGGCCTCGCGGTCGGCGGATGGTTCGGCTACCAGGCGTGGGTCGCGCACCAAGACGAACAGGCCGCCGCGCTCGTCACCGAAGCGACCACCCTCGCCGCCCGCGGCACCCACGAAGCGCTCGTCGACGCCGAGCGCATGCTCCGCCAGGCGCGCGAGCTCTCGCCCACGGGCGACGCGGGGCCCAGCGTCCTCCTCTTCGTGCACACGCAGCGCGCGCTCGAGGACGGCGCGTTCGAGCCCGGTTTCCTTCAGCCCACCGTCGACCGCGCGACCCGCGCAGGCCTCACGGGTCCCCGCGTGGACGTCGCCAACGCGATCGTCGCGTACGCGCGCGGCGCCGGCGAAGAAGGCGACGCCAAGCTCCAAGCCGCGATCGCGGGCGGCGCGGACGACGCCACGGTGCTCTACGCGATCGGCCGTCTCGAACAGCGCCTCGGGCGCGACTCCGCGACCGAGCACCTCGAAGCCGCGCTCGCGAAGGACGGCACCCTCGCCTCCGCGGCCATCGCGCTCGCGGAAGGCGCGACCGACGCCGGCCAGCCCGAACAAGCGCTCGAGCGCCTCGAAGGTCTGCTGACCCAGCACCCGGATCACCTGCGCGCGTCGCTTTGGATCGGCTTTCTGAAGTCGAGCGACGACGAGCCGGAGCCCGCGCTCGCGCGCGTCGACGGTCTCGCGGATCGTCTCGAGCGTGGCGCGCCTGCGGACCGCGTTCTGCACGCGCTCACCCGCGCCCAGCTCCTGCGGCGCCTCGGTCGCACCGAAGAGGCACGCGAAGCGCTCACCGTCGCGAGCGCGTCCGGCGCCACCGAGCCGCGCCTGCAGGCCCTCCTGGCCGCCGCGGCGCAATCGAGCGGCGACCTCGCGCGTGCCCAACAAGCCGCGATGGCCGCGGTGGCGTCCGCGCCCGCGATCGCCGAGTACCGCAAGCTCCTCGCGGAGATCCTCGTCGCGCGTCGTGACGGTGTCCGCGCGCTCCGCACCTTGGCCGCCCTCTCCGCCGACGATCCCGAGGTACTCGCGCTCTCCGCGCGCGCGGCGCTGATCGTCGGCACCGAGGACGCGCTCCAGGCGACTGCGCAGGCCCTCGACGCCCACCTCGAAGCCAATGCCGAGGACGCGAGCGTGGAGATGCGCTCGCTCCGGGTCCGCGTCGGCGTGAGGCTCGGCACCGCGACCGAGATGCTGGAGGTGGCCCGCCGCCTCGCCCGCGACGCCCCCGGCGATCCGGAGGTCGGCCTCGCGGTGGCCGAAGCCGCGCTCGAAGCGCGCGACCCACGGCTCGCGACCGAGACGCTGGAGCGCGTGGTCCAAGCCTCGCCCGACGACGCGGAGGCGCACTTCCTCCTCGGCCGCGCCAAGCGCATGGGCGGCGATGGCGAAGGCGCGGAGACCGCCTTGCGTCGCGCGATCGAGCTCCAGCCCACGCACGGCGAAGCGCAGGTGATGCTGGGCTACCTCCTGCTCGACCTCGGCCGCTACACGGAAGCAGACACGCTCTACCAGGAGCTCGGTGCGCGCGTCGGCCAGAGCGGCAGCGGACGCTCGTACGCCCTCGTCGGTCGGCTCGGCCGCATCGACGCCCTCCTGGGGCTCGGGCGGCTCGACGACGCGCGCGTCCAGTCGGAGTCGCTGCGCGGCGCGGATCGCGAGTCGGCGAGTGCGAAGCTCGTGCTCGCGCGCCTCGCCCTCGCGAACGACCGGCCCGGCGAAGCGCTCCCGATCCTCCGCCCGCTCGCGACCGAGGAGGACGCCGGCCCCGACGTCATCGCGCTCTACGGCGACGCGCTCTACGCTGCCGGCGAGACCCTGGTGGCGGCGGAGACCTACGAGCGCGCGCTCGCGATCGACGCCGCGCATCCGGAGTCGCTCATCGGTTTCGCGACCGTGCTCGTGCGGGGCGAGAAGTGGCGCGACGCGGTCGACGTGATCGAGCGGGCGAAGGCCGCCGTCGACGCGCGCATCCGACCGCCGACGCTGCGCGCTCGCTTGCTGGTGCTCGCGGGCCGCGTGGGTCTCGAGCGCGCGGAGCGCGACGCGGCGTTGCGTGATCTCCGCGCCGCCTCCGAGATCGAGGGAGCGCCGGCGGAAGCGTGGTTCTACCTCGGCGAGGCGCTCGCCGGCCGCGACTCCCCCGACGCGCGCGCGGCCTACGAGACCTACCTCGAACGTGCTCCGAGCGGCCCCCTCGCCTCCCGCGCGCGCCGAGCGATCCGATGAGCGTTGCCACCGACTCGCGCGGGCGCCTCGAAGGCAAGCTCGCCGTCGTCACGGGCGCGAGCCGCGGCATCGGGTTCGCGATCGCGCGGGGCCTCGCGGATCGCGGCGCGCGCGTGATCGTCAGCTCCCGCGACCCCGAGAGCTGCGCACGCGCCGCGACCGATCTCGGCGGCATCGGTGTCGCGTGCGACGTGGCGGACGACGCCCAGGTCCACGCGCTCTTCGACGCGGTCGCCTCGCACGGAGGGGCCGACGTCCTCGTGAGCTGCGCCGGCCTCGGCGGCGGTCGTCTCGCCGCCAAGACCGATCGCGCCGAGCTCCAAACCATGCTCGACGTGCACTACCTCGGCGCCATGACGGCAGCGCGCCTCGCGGCCGAGCAGATGCGTGCGAGAGGCGGTGGCGCGATGCTCTTCGTCACCAGCATCTGGGGCCTCGGCGGCGCCTCCGGCACCCTCGCCTACGGCGCGGCCAAAGCCGCCCTCGCGCACTCCGTGAAGGTCCTCGCGCTCGAGTGGGCGCGCGACGGAATCCGCGTCAACGGCCTCGCCCCCGGCTACGTCGCCACCGACATGACGGCCGATCTCCCCGACGCCGCGCGCGACAAGATGCTCTCGCGCATCCCGCTGCGCCGCGCCGCGCGCCCCGAGGAGATGGCGGGCCCGGCGTGCTTCCTCTGCAGCGACGAAGCGAGCTACGTCACTGGCCACGTGCTGGTGGCCGACGGCGGCGAGCGCGCTCGCTGACGTTCCGGCGGAGCGGTTCGACGCGGTCCTGACCGAGCGGTCAAACACCTCGATCCGCACACGCGCCCCGCGGTCGCCTTCGCGTCGTGGCCTGCAGCGAGGACGTCGACCTCGACGGCCGCGTCGCGAGCCGGCCGCGTCACCCCTCCAGCGCGACCTCCAACGCCTCACCGAGCGACGACACCGGCACGAGCTTCACGCCGACGCGCTCCTCCTTCGTCAGCCGCTCCGCGTTCGCCCGCGGCAGGATCACCCGCGCGAAGCCGAGCTTGCGCGCCTCCGCGATGCGCGGCCCCGGCCGAGGCACCGCGCGCACCTCGCCCGCGAGCCCCACCTCGCCGAACACCGCGAGCTTCGGCGCGAGCGGTCGCTGCCGGAAGCTCGACACCACCGCGAGCGCGAGCGCGAGATCCATCGCGCGCTCGTCCACCCGCGCGCCGCCCGCGACCGAAGCGAACACGTCGCGCTCCAGCACCCGCACGTCTGCTTTGCGATCGAGCACCGCGAGCAGAATCGCCAGCCGGTTCCCGTCCACGCCGCTCACCACGCGCCGCGCCGCCCCGTAGAGCGCGGGCGCCACCAGCGCTTGCAGCTCCACCAGCAGCGGCCGCGTTCCCTCCGCCGTCGGCACCACCACCGAGCCCGGCGCGTCGATGGGCCGCTCGGCGAGGAAGAGCGCGCTCGGATCGGGCACCTCGCGCAGGCCCTCGCGATCCATCTCGAAGACACCGATCTCCTGCGCGGGCCCGAACCGGTTCTTGGTCGCGCGCACGACGCGAAACGCGTGACTCCGATCTCCTTCGAACGAGAGGACCGTGTCGACCAAGTGCTCGAGCACCTTCGGCCCCGCCAGCGTGCCCTCCTTGGTCACGTGCCCGATCAAGAACGTCGCGATGCCGTGTCGCTTCGCGAGATCGACCACGCGTCCTGCCACCTCGCGGAGCTGGCTGACGCTCCCGGGCGAGCTCCCGAGGCTCGCCGCGCGCAGCGTCTGGATCGAGTCGATCACCGCCACGTCCGGCACCTCGCTCACGATCGCGCCCTCCGCGTCCTCGAGCTCCGTGGTCGCGAGGATGCGCACGTCGTCCATGCCCTCGCCGCCGAGCCGCCGCGCCCTCAGCGCCACCTGCGACGCGCTCTCCTCGCCGGTGACGTAGAGCACCCGATGCTTGCGCGCGGCGAGCCCCGCCAGCGCCTGCATCAGCAGGGTCGACTTGCCGATGCCCGGATCGCCCCCGAGCAGGATCACGCCGCCGCGCACCGGACCGCCGCCGAGCGCGCGATCGAGCTCCCCGAGCCCCGTCGGCAGCCGATGCGCGTCCTCCGTGCTCACGTCGCGCAGCGCGACCGCGCGGCTCGAGCCCGTGCGCTCCTTCGCGCCCGTGCTGGTCGGCGCGCGCACCACCTCTTCTTCGAGCGTGCTCCACGCATCGCAGGTGCTGCAGCGCCCCATCCACCGCGGGAACTTCGCTCCACACGCCGAGCACACCCAGCTCGTCTTCGTCTTGGCCACGGCGAGCCTTATCGCACGCCCCCACGACGCTTGCCCTCCGCGCGATGGCGTGACTCTGCCCACACCATCCGCCGCCCAGCGGCCGAGCCTCGAGGAGGCCCGTGGCGCAAGCATCGACGTGAACGTGGGCGACGTGGTCGTCGACGTGATCGTCGACGTGATCGTGAACGTGGTCGAAGTGGTCGGCGACGTGAACGTGATGGGCGACGTGGACGGCGGCATCGGACGCTGGTCAAGCCCGCCCTTTCACACCGCGACGAGCGGCCCAAACGACCCGAGGGCGCCGAAGCGCCCCCGAATCAAACCAGGTTCTTCCGAAACCTCAGAACTGCACGCCGAGGATCAAACGAAGAATCTGAGCGTTCTTCAGGTCCACCGGTTCCAGCGCGCCCGAGGGATCGCCGAGCCCGTCGAACGGGAAGAGCACCGCGTAGTGGAACTGCGCGTAGAACCCGTCGAGCATCTCCGGGCCGTCCTCACTGCGGTAGTAGAGCGAGAGGTCGAGCTCGAGGCCGAGGTTCGGATCCGAGCCGTAGGTCTGCACCTCTTGCGCGGCGCGGCTGTAGACCGCGTCCACCCCGACCCCGAAGAGCTGGCCGAAGGGGCTGCGGATGATGTCGTAGCTCACGCCCGGTCGCAGGTACCACGCGCCCGCCACGCGACCCATCACGTTGCGCCAGAGGATCTGATCGACGCGGTAGTTCGGGTGGAACTGGAAGTGGCTCACCGTGTCGGTGCCCGCGCCGCTGCCATTCTGCGCGAGGATGCCCTGGCGGTCGGAGAGGCCCTCGATGTCCGCGTCGCCCGTCGCGAAGCCGGTGTAGAGGCGGATCGAGAGCTTGTCGGAGAGGAGCCGGTACTCACCTTCGAACGCGAAGCCGAACTGACGGATCTTCAGGTCCTGTTCGCGGTAGCTGTCGTTCTGGATGTTCGCGACGCGTCCACCGATGTAGCTCGCCTCGAGCTCGAGGCGCAGGCCGCGCATCTGGAAGCGGGCCCAGAGGTCGGGGATGAACGCCCGCGCATCACGGCGAACGAAGTTGTAGTCGGCCGAGACCGGGAACGCGTTCGTCACACCGGCCGAGCTCAGGAACTGGTGGCGGTAGACGAAGTAGAGACCGCCGTCGAGCACCCAGCTCCCGCGCTGGAGGCGATCCCGCGCCTCCTCCGGATCGGTGCGGCGCGCGAGCGCGAACACGAACTGGCGGATGTCGTCCTGCGGCGAAGCGTCGTACGCGAAGCCGCGCACGTCGTAGGGCGAGAACTGGCGGAGGATGCCCTTCGACGCGAAGTCGTAGGCCGCGATCACGTAGATGCCGGCGATCTTCGTGAGGCCCATGATGCGGTCGGCGTCGGTCGAGAAGTCCCCGTCGATGCCGTTGCCGTCGTGCGCGATCAGACCGAGACCCCAGTGCGAAGGCATGCGACCGAACCGGAGCTGCCCGAGCCCACGGTTGGTCACCTCGGCCCACGCGTGCCTCACGTAGATGCTGTCGCGCAGCGAGTTGCGGTAGTCCTGCGGCGGATTCTGACCCGTGGTGAACGAGTCGAGCGGCACGCCGGGCACGCGGTCGGTGCGGACGAAGCCGGTGCCCTCCTCGTAGCGGTACGCGTACCCGTCCGGCGTCGAGCCGAGGACCATGTTGTCGAAGACGTCGAGGGTCATCCGCACCCGAACGTCCTCGCTGAGCGAGAGGGTCGGCTGCAGACGAAGGCGCGTGTTGGCGAAGCGAAGACGGTCGCCGCGGCAGGCTTCCGACTCTTCGCTGGAGGTCGACGCCGGACCACGACATCCCCCCGCAGGGATCACGTCGCGGGCGGCCGGCCGAAACAGATTGAAGGGCGCGTCGTCGCGACCGAGGTACAGGCTGTCCCAGAGCTCGCCACGGACCCGGAAATAGCCATTGAGCGTGAAGGTCGTGGTGGGCGTGCTCCAGTCCACCTGGGTCGGATCGCCCGAAGGGGGCGGGGGCTCGGCCTGCTGGAGAAGCTCCGAGTCTTCGTTGGCGTCGGTCGCCTCCGCCTCTTCCCACTCGTCGTCGCCTCCGACGGCGGGCATCTCGAGGCTCGGGGGCCGAAGCGACGGCTCCTCGCCATCGGTCTCCCCGTCCTCGACGGCGTCTTCGGTGACCTCCTCGGCGTCGGCAGCGTCGGCGTCGGCCTCGGCGTCCACGTCCTCTTCGGTCGCGTCGCTCTGTGCCGCGACGGGAGCCGCAGCAAGCGCGAGAAGGAGCAAGGTTCGGAGAAAGAGCCTCATCGTGTCCTCGGGGCGGCGCGGGCGTACCACGCTCGCTTTCGCAGGGTCAACGCAACCTCGTGCGCGTATTCGTGGGCCTCGACGATCAGAAATGGACGATCAGAACTGGACGCCCAAGACCAGACGCGCGGCCTGGGCGATTCGCAGGTCGAAGCCGGCGGGACGATCCGTGTTGCCCGCGTACTCGACGAACCCGAGCCCCTCGAGCGGGAAGAGCACGCCGTACTGGATGAGCACGTGCACGCCGTCGAGCATCCCGGGCCCGTCCTCGCTCCGGTAGTGGAGCCCTGCGTTCAGCTCGAGGCCGAGGTTCGGGTCGCTGCCGTAGGTCTGCACCTCTTGCGCGGCCCGGCTGTAGATGACGTCGAAGCTGGCCCCGAAGCGCTGACCGTTCGTGGTGCGCACGACGTCGTAGGTGACGCCGGGCTTGAGGTACCACGCACCGCCGACCCGCCCGAGCACGTTGCGCCAGAGGATGAGATCGACGCGATACGCCGGGTGGAACGCGAAGTGGCTCAGCGTCCGGTCCTGCGAGAGCTGGGTGAGCGTGTCCTCGCGATCCGAGAGCCCGTTCACGTCGGGATCACCGGTCGCGTAGCCGGTGTGCAGCCGAATCGCGAGCTGCTCGTCGAGGAGGCGGTACTCGCCCTCGAAGGCGAGGCCGAACTGCCGGATCTTGAACGCGGAGCCGCCGGGGAAGACGTCGTTCTGGACGTTCCGCACGGTGCCGGCGACGCCCACCGCTTCGAGCTCGAGCCGCAGCGCCTTCCACTCGAAGCGCGCCCACACGTCGGGCACGAACGAACGGAAACCGCGGCGCACGAAGAAGAACTCGCTGCCGTCGTTCGCGGGGAACGCGCCCGCCGTGCCCGCCGCGGAGAGGAACTGCGTGCGGTACGTGAAGTCGATGCCGCCCTGCAGCACCCAGGTCCCACGCGCGAGCCGCTCGCGGCGCTCGTCCTCGTCCGTGAGCCGCAGCGCTTGGAAGTGGAACTGACGCAGGTCGTCTTGCGGCGTCGCGTCCCAGAAGGTCAGGCCGCCGCCCGTCGTGTCCTGCGCGCGAAGCACGCCTTGCACCGCGAAGTCGAACGAAGCGGAGAGCCGGAAGCCGAACTGCTCGGTGGTCGCCTCGACGCGATCGACGTCCGACGAGAAGTCTTGATCGATGCCGTCGCCACCGTTCCACACGAGCCCGAGGCCGTGGTGCGCGGGCATGCGACCGAAGCGCAGGGTGCCGAGCGTTCGGTTCGTGACCTCGGCCCAGACGTGGCGGACGTAGAGGCTGTCGCGCCAAGAGTTGCGGTAGTCCTGAGGCGGGTTCTGGGTGGAGGTCGCGAAGTCCACTGGCACGCCAGGCACACGGTCGTGCCGCTCGAAGCCACGGTCGGTGTAGCGGTAGGCGTACCCGTCTGGGGTCGAGCCGAGCACCATGTTGTCGAAGACGTCCACGGTGCTGATCACACGCACGTCGTCCGAGAGCGAGAGCGTCGGCCGAAGTCGCAGCCTCATGTTCGCGAATCGATGACGATCGCCACGACAGCGCACCCAACCGTCTCGGTCGACCGAAGACGAGCCCCCGCAGCTTCCCGGGACGGTGGCGCCCTCCGTCGCGACGGTGAACGCATCGAACGGATCGTCGCGGCGTCCGAGCGAGAACGCGTCCCAGAGCTCACCGCGCGTGCGCAGGTAGCCTTCGAGTCGAACCACGGGCGGGCTGGCGGTCCGCGGTCCGCGAACCGTCGCGGCCTGCAGCGCCTCCGGGGTCGCGCGCGTCGCGGGCGCCTCCGGCTCCTCCAGCGCGGCGTCGATGTCCTCGTCGCCCTCGTCCTCTTCGTCCAAGAGCGAGACGTCGGGCATCCCCACGCTCGGCGCGCGCAGCGAAGGCTCGTCCGCTTCTTCCTCGTCCCAATCGTCTTCCGCGTCGGCGTCGGCGTCGACGTCTTCCTCGTCGACGCTCTCGTCGCCTTGCGCCGAAGCGACGCGGGGAGCGAGCGCCGCCAGGGCGATCACGAGCCAGATCGGGAGCCACCGAGTCACGAGTGGGCAGCCTGCTAGCACGGCTGGAACCCAGGTCCAACGATTGCCGTTTCCGAGCGCCGGCTGCGCCGTGGTGCGAGACCCGCTCCGAGCGAGCCGACTCCTTCGTCCGCGCCGGCCGACCGTCGAGCTCGAATCGGATGGGAACCAGACACGACGACACCACGACATCGACCCGCGCACGACCCGCGCACGACTCGCGCACGACTCGCACGCCCGAATCCCTGGCCGCTCCCAGCCGCGCGTGACAGCCTGCCCGCGATGGATCACGCGTCGCTGACCTTCCTCCCGCTCGGAGGCCTCGGCGAGGTCGGAATGAACTGCTTCTGCCTCGAGACGGAGGGCGATCTCCTCGTCGTCGACTGCGGGGTGAGCTTCCCGGGACGCGTGCACGGCGTCGACCTCGTCCACCCGAAGCTCGATCACGTCTTCGAGCATCAAGATCGCCTTCGCGCGATCATCCTCACCCACGGCCACGAGGATCACGTGGGCGCCGTGCCCTACCTGCTCCGCGGTCTGCGCCGCACGGTGCCGATCTACGGCACCCGCTACGCGCTCGCGATGGTGCAGCGTCGCCTCGACGAGCACGCCGACGTGGGCGCGGTGACCTTCCACGCGCTCACCCCCGGTCGCCGTCAGCGCATCGGCGCCTTCGAGCTCGAGCCCGTGCGCGTGAACCACTCGATCCCCGACGCAGTCGCGATCGTGTACCGCACCGCCGCGGGCACCGTCGTGCACAGCGGTGACTTCAAGATCGAAGAGCGCCCCCTCGACGGCGAAGCGTTCGGCGCCGACGCGTTGCGTGCGGCGGGCGACGAAGGCGTCGACCTGCTGCTCTCCGACTCCACGAACATCGACGTCGAAGGCACGAGCGGCGAAGAAGCCGACGTCGCGGTGCGGCTCGAAGAGCTCGCGCGGCAGGCCGAAGGGCGCTTCGTGGTCGCCCTCTTCGCGTCGAACGTCTACCGCATGAAGGCGGTGGCCGCGGCCGCGCGCGCGACCGGTCGCAAGATCTGCCTGCTCGGTCGCTCGCTCCAGACCCACTCCGAGGTCGCGCGCGAGCTCGGTCTCGTCCCGGAGCTGGCCGGCCTGCTCGTGTCCAACGACGAGATCCGCCAGGTCCCGCGCGATCGCCTGTGTGTGCTCGCGACCGGATCCCAAGGAGAGCCTCCCGCCGCGCTCAGCCGTCTCGCGGCCGGCGTGCACCCTTCTCTCGCGCTCGATCCCGGCGACACCGTGGTCCTCTCGTCGCGCATCATCCCGGGCAACGAGAAGATCGTCTTCGACATGCTCGATCGTCTCGAGCGCCTCGGCTGCCACGTGATCCACCGCCGGACCGACGAAGGCGTTCACGTCAGCGGGCACGCCGCGCGCGAAGAACAACGACAGTTCCTGCGCCTGTGCCGTCCACGCACCTTCGTGCCCGTCCACGGCACCTTCCATCACCTTCGCCGCCACGCGGAGCTCGCGCGCGAAGAAGGCGTCGCGCAGGCGATCGTGGTGGAGAACGGCGCACGCGTGGTGCTCCAAGACGCGCACCTCGAGGTCGCGGGCACGATCGAGACGGGCATCGTGCACATCGATCGTGGGCAGGTCGTCGATCCGGGCCAGCTCCGCGATCGCGAGCTCCTCGGCGAGCTCGGCCACGCGGTCGTCAGCTTCACGGTCGACGCCCGCGCGCGTTACGCGGGGACCCTCGACGTCATCCAGCGCGGGTTCCTCCGCCCCGACGAGGAAGACGCGCTCCTCGACGAAGCCGTCCGCTTCCTCGACGACGATCTCCGCCGCGCGCGCGAGGACGATCTCGACGCGATGGAAGATCGCGCGCGCCGGGGCCTCAAACGTTTCTTCGCCAAACGCCTCGGTGGCCGCAAGCCGCTCGTCACCGCGGTGGCGCTCGAGGTCACGCGCGGATGAGCCGCGTGGCGCGCGACACCGCGCTCGAGCGGGCGCGCCACGAACGTCGCACGGACTCGGTGGTGCGTCGCGACGCTGCGCCGACGAATCGCCTCCTCGGAACGCTCGCACTCGCCCTCCTCGTCGCGTGTGGCCCCTCCGCGACCACGTCCGCGACGACGTCCGTCACCGCACCGGAGACGACTCCGTCGAGCACGACCCGGTCGACCTCCGCGAGCACGTCGCCGGACGGAACGGTCCACGCGGGGCGTCGTCCCCTCGACGCCCGCGAACGCGCCGCGCTGGACGGCTTGATCGCCGCCACCGAACGGGCGCGCGATCTCACCTTCGTCGCCCCGGTGCGCGCCTTCGTCGAGAGCCCGGAAGCGATCGAAGCCCACGCGAGCACCCTCCTCGACGACGAGGAGCTCGACAAGACGAGCCTGCTCTACGGCGGCCTCGGCCTCTTGCCGCCCGAGCTCGATCTCCGCGCCCACTTCCTCGCGCTGCTCGGCGAGCAGGTCCTCGGCTACTACGACGCAGAGCGCGTCTTTCTCGTGCTCCGCGACGAGGTCGCGCACGTGCTCGCCACCCGCCCCGGCAGTCCGAGCGCCCTCGACGCCCGCCTCGTGGTCGTGCACGAGCTCACCCACGCCCTCCAGGCCCAGCGTCTTCGGCTCGCGGAGCTCCAGCAAGAGGAGCGCGACTCCGATCCCGAGGTCGCGCTCCACGCGCTCGTCGAGGGTGACGCGATGCTCGCGATGCTCGTCGATCTCTCGACCAAGCTCGGCGTCCCGGTCGCGCGCTTGGTGACCGACGACGCGATCGACGAGCTGGCCGCGAACGCCGCGAGCGGCGGAGGCGACGCGCTGGAGGCCGCGCCGCCGATCGTGCGCGTCAGCCTCGTCGCGCCCTACGTGGCCGGCCTGCGCTTCGTCCGAACCCTCCACGCCCGCGGCGGTTGGCGTGCCGTCGACGCCGCGTTCGCGCAGCTCCCCGTCAGCACCGCCCAGGTCCTCCACCCCGAGCTCTACCTCCGCGGCGAGGCGCCCGAGCCCATCGAGCTGCCAGCCATCTCCACCCTCGAAGCGGCGGGCTACTCGATCGTCGACGAGGACACCCTCGGCGAGCTCGACCTCTCCGTCTTCCTCGCGCGCGGCACCGCACGCGACACCCACCCCGCGGCGGCCGATGGTTGGACCGGCGATCGCGTGCGCCTCTACCGTCGCGGCGACACGCCGGCGATCGTCTGGCTCGTCCGGTTCCGTGACGCCCGCGAAGCCCTCGAGGCCGAAGCCGAGCTGCGCCGCATCGCGGCCCCGAACGAACGGTTTATCCGCCGGGACCGAGCGCTCCTCGTGCTTCGTCACGTGCCCGAGGACGCAGCGCGGGAAGCGGAAGCGTGGTTCGACGCGAGCGTGAGCGC
>JALOQC010000090.1 GCA_025453555.1 Myxococcota bacterium
CTCCACGTCCAGCGTCAGCTCCGGATCCAGATCCTGCACCAGCTCCTCGCCGCGCAGCTCCGCGATCGCCTGCTCCAGCATGTGGATGAACAGGTCGAACCCCACCAGCGCCACGCTCCCGCTCTGCTCCGCGCCCAGCAGGTCGCCCACCCCGCGCAGCTCCATGTCCAGGCTCGCGACCTGGAACCCGCTGCCGAGCTCCGTGAACCGCTCCAACGCCTCGATCCGCACCCGCGCCTCGTCCGTCAGATTCCCCGGCGCCGGCGTGACCAGGTAGCAGTACGCGCGCTCCCGCGACCGACCCACGCGCCCGCGGAGCTGGTAGAGCTGCGCGAGCCCGAACATGTCCGCGCGGTCGACGATCATCGTGTTCGCGCGCGGGATGTCGAGCCCGCTCTCGATGATCGCCGTCGAGCAGAGCACGTCGTACGCGCCGCCGATGAAGTCGGTCATCGTCTGCTCGAGCTGACCTTCCTTCATCTGCCCGTGCGCCACCGCGATGCGCGCCCCCGGCAAGAGATCCTGCAGCCGCTGCGCGCGCTCGTAGAGCCCCTCGATGCGGTTGTAACAAAAGAAGATCTGACCGCCCCGATCGATCTCCCTCTGCACCGCTTCCTTGATCACGTGATCGTCCCACCGACACGCGAACGTCCGCACCGCGCGGCGGTCCACCGGCGCGGTCGTGATCAGCGACAGATCGCGGAGACCGCCGATCGCGAGCTGCAACGTACGTGGGATCGGCGTCGCGCTCAGGGTCAGCACGTCGACGTCGGTGCGCAGCTTCTTCAGCCGCTCCTTGTGCTGCACCCCGAAGCGCTGCTCCTCGTCCACCACCACGAGCCCGAGCTCCTTGAAGTGCACGTCCTTGCTGAGCAGCCGGTGCGTGCCGATCACCACGTCCACCGTGCCGTTCTTCAGCCCCGCCAACACCTCCGCGCTCTGCTCCTTGTTCGTGAAGCGCGAGAGCGGCGCGACGTTGAGCGGGTAACCCTCGAAGCGGCTCTTGAAGCTCAGGTAGTGTTGCTGCGCGAGCACCGTGGTCGGACAGAGCACCGCGACCTGGCGCCCCGACATCGCGACGCGGAAGGCTGCGCGGATCGCGACCTCCGTCTTGCCGAACCCCACGTCGCCGCAGACCAGGCGGTCCATCGGGCGCGTCTGCTCGAGGTCCGTGAGCACCTCTTCGATCGCGCGCGCCTGGTCCGTCGTCTCCTCGAAGGGGAACGTCGCCTCGAACTCCGCGTAGCTGCGATCCGCGGGCGGGAGCGCCGGACGCGAGGCCGCCGCGCGCGCCGCGTAGAGCTTGAGCAACTCGTCCGCGAGGTGCTGCACCTCCGTGCGGACCTTCGCCTTCTTCTTGGAGAAGGTGCTCCCGCCGAGCCGGTCGAGCTTCGGCTTGCCGTGGTCGGAGCCCGCGAACTTCTGCAATTGAGACAGGCGCGTGACCGGCAAGAAGAGCTTGTCACCACCCGCGTACTCGACGATGAGCGCCTCGACCATGCGCGGCTCGTCGCCCCGCAGCCGCTCCATCGGCGTCTGCGGCACCGGCTTGCGCTCGATGCCGAGGTACACGCCGACGCCGTGGTCCGCGTGCACCACGAAGTCGCCCGGCTCCAGCGAGCGAAGGTCTTCCAGGAACGCGTCCGCCTTGCGCGACTTCCGCTTCTGCTGCTTCTGCTTTCGCTGCGCGCGCGTGCCGAAGATCTCGCCCTCGGTGAGCACCACGAGCCCCTCGGTCGCCCACGCGAAGCCGTCTTGGAGCTCGCCCACCACCACCGTGACCTTCGTGCTGCGCGGCGCGTCGAGGATCGCCGGGTCGAAGGGCACGGGCTTGGGATCCACCGGCACGTCGTAGCCGCGCAGCAGCGACACCAGGCGCTCGGCCTGGGTGTGCGTGCGCGCGGTGAAGATCACGCGCAGGCCGACGTCGAGCCAGCGGTGCGCGCGCTCCGCCACCGGACGCAGGCCGTCGTCGGTGCCGATCGCGCGCAACGCCTTGAGCTCCGCCACGAGCGGCGCTTGGTCCTCCGCGCCGAGGCTGGGCGCGTCGCCTTCGGCCACGGTGTCGAAGCGCGCGAGCGGCGACGACTCCTCGGAGGCCCCGAGCACCGCGATGCGGTGGATCACCGCGTGACGACGCGCGGCGATCCGATCGTGCAGCTCCTGCTCGTCGGCGTAGAGCGCCTCGAGCGGATACGCCGCTCCTCCGTCGCCGACCTTCGCCTCGCGGTCGTCGTTCGCGCGCATCAGCTCGACGTAAGCCGCCTTCGCGACGTCGGTCGGATCGAGGAGCGCGACCGGCGCGGACTCCGGGAGGTAGTCGAAGACCGTCTCCAATCGGTCGTAGAACGCGGGAAGAAACCCGTCGAGCCCGTAGAACTGCCGACCGCTCTCGAGCTCGTCGAGGAGCGCGCGCGTCTTCTTCGTCGGCACGTTCGCGGCGTCGCAGAGCTCGCGGATCTTCGCGAGCGCGCGCTCGCGCTCCTTGGACGTGAGCACGGTGTCGCGCACGGGATGCACGAACATCCGATCGACGGTCTCGACCGTGCGCTGGTCGTCGGGATCGAAGAGCTTGATCGACGCGACGAGCCAGTCGTCGAGCTCGATGCGCGCGGGGAAGCGCGCGTGCGGCGGGTACACGTCGACGATGCCGCCGCGCACCGCGAAGGTGCCGGGATCTTCCGCGATCGGCGCCTTCGAGTAGCCGCCGGCGACGAGCACGTCGACGAGGTCGTCGCGATCGAGCTCAGTCTCCTTCTCCACCACGAGCGAGCGCGACGCGAGGGTCGCGCGCGGCGGCACCCGACGAAGCAGCGCGGGCGCGGGCGCGACGAGGAAGCGCCAGGGCAGCTCCTTGGCGAGGTGGAAGAGCACCGCGAGCCGATCCATCGCCGAGCGCCGATCGGGCGCGACGTCGAGGAAGGGCGTGGTGTCGAGCGCGGGCAGGTAGAGCACCTCGTCCGGCGCGCCGGTGAAGAAGCGCAAGTCCTCCGCGGTGCGACGCGCGTGCTCGCTGTCGCCCGTGATCACGAGCATCGGGCCGCCACGTCGCTGCGCGGCGACGAGGAAACGCGCGGCCGCTCCGGCGGGGAGGCCGGTGAAGTCGGCGCGACGGGACCGCTCGAAGCGCGCGAGGGCCTCGGGCAAATGCAGGTCGGCGCGCGCGAGGCCGGCATGGAAGGCGTCGAGGGCGGCTTCTTCGGAACGCACGGGCGCCGATGTAGGCCCGGAGCCTCGAACATGCCATGTGTGTTCGCCACGGCCTTCGGCCTTCGCTCACGGGGCGGGAACGTCGTACGGCAGATCTCGAGGGCGCCAGCGTAGGACGTCCGGATTCCAGGAAAGGCCAAAGCCCAGGAAGGCTGGTAACGTCTCGTGCTCGTGGACGCCTCCGATCGACAGAGCGATCCCCTCTTGGGCCGCACGCTCGGTGGCGTCTATGCGGTCGAACAGCGGCTCGGCACCGGCGGCTTCGGCGCGGTGTACGCGGGGCGCCACGTCCGCACCGGGCGGCGCTACGCGCTCAAGGTGCTACGTCCCGATCGCGCGCTGCTCTCGCCCGAGGCGCGCGAGCGGTTCCGGCGCGAGGCGGCCGCGCTGGCGAGCCTCGGCCACGCGGGCATCGTCGCGGTGCACGACTACGCGTCGTCGGACGGCTTCGACTACCTCGTGATGGATCTGCTCGAGGGCGAGGACCTCGCGTCGCGCCTCGCGCACGCGGCGCCGCTGCCGCTCGAGGAGGCGCTGCGGATCGTGGAGCAGGTCGCGGACGCGCTCGCGCTCGCGCATCGCCAGGGGATCGTGCACCGCGATCTGAAGCCCGCGAACGTGTTCCTGGCGCGCTCGCGAGGCGAAGCGATCTCCGGCTCCACGCGCCCGAGCGATCTCACCTCGGGCGATTACGGCGAGCGCGCGGTGCTGCTCGACTTCGGGCTCGCGAAGACCGACGCCGGAGGTCCGAGCCTCACCGCCTCGGGGGAGGCGCTCGGCACGCCGCAGTACATGGCGCCCGAACAAGCGAGCGGAGACCACATCGACGCACGCACCGACGTCTACGCGCTCGGCGCGATCCTCTTCGAGATGCTGAGCGGCGCGCCGCCCTTCGACGGACCGAGCCCCGCTTCGGTTCTCGTGAAGGCGCTGACCACCCCCGCGCCCTCGCTGCGCGGCGTGCCCGGGGTGCCGAGCTCGGTCGCCGACGTGGTCGCGCGCGCGCTCGCGAAAGATCCGGAGCTGCGGCCGCCGAGCGTGACCGACTTCGTGCTCGCGCTGCGCTCGGAGCGGCCCGAGAGTCTGCTGCCCGAGACGCGCGCGATGGCCGTCGTGACGCCGCGGAGCACCGAGCGTCCACCGCCGACCCGCGTGTCGGGCGCGCGCGACTCGCAGGGCTCCGACGTGCACACGACGCCGCGCGGGCTGCCGATCTGGGCGGTCGCGCTCGGAGCCGCGCTGCTCGTCGGTGCGGGTGCGCTGGCGTACGCGCTGCTCCGCGACGAGGGCGCGCCTCCGGAGCTCGCGCAAGGCCCCACCGCGACGCCGAACGAAGCGACACCGAGCGAAACGACGCCGAACGAAGCGACGCCGAACGAAGCGACACCGAACGAAGCGACGCCGAACGAGGCCGTTTCGCCGGAAGAGGCTCACGAAGCGACGCCGAACGAGCGCGAGACGCCGCCGACGCCGAACGAAACGACACCCCAGCTCGGGGCGCCTCCCATCGAGCCGACGCCCGATCCGCTCGCGTCACCGCGCACGTCGCGTCCGCCACGTCGTTTGGTCGCGAGCGACGTTCCGCCGCCGTCCACGCGCGAGACCCCGAGCGCGACGACCGGACTTCCGACCGCGCCCCCCGCCTTCGACTACAGCGCGCACCGAGCGACGCTCCTCCGCCAAGCCGAGGGATTGGACGCGCAGGCCGCCGCGATCGACACCCTCTTCCCGCCGCTCGATCGCATCCGGCAAGGCCTCGCTCCGCTCCGCGAAGGCAACGAACCCAGCTTCTGCGGACGCGACGTGGGGATCCCACGCGGCGGTGACGAGCCTTCGGTGGTGAGCACGAGCCAGAGCCTCCGGACGCTCGTGGAGCGGGCGTGTCAGCCCTTCGAGAACCTGCGCAACCCCTCGACCGAGCTCCGCCAGCGCATGCGCGACCTGCTCGATCGCGATCTGCCGCGCGCGCTCGAGATGTCGCGCGAGACCTCCAGCTCGAACCAACCCGTCGAGGTGGCGCGCGAGGTGGAAGCGGGTCTGCTCGAGCTGCAGCGTGCGCTCGACGGTGTCGTCGAGGGTCGCCGCCCCTTCCCGTGCGATGCGCCGGTGTGGACCCGATTGAGGCGCGCCTCCGAGGCGGGCAACTCGTGGAGCGGCGCGGCGGCGGATCGCGTGCTCACCCCTCGCAACCGCATCTGCAACGGGCTCGGCGTCACGAACGAACGCCTCGTGCAGCTCGGGCGTCAGCTCAGCGATCAGCTCGACACCCACGAAGGGTCGATGCGGCAGATCGCGCGGCAGTTCCGCTCGACGGCGCTTCAGCTCCGCGCGGGCGCCGCACAATACGGGAGCGTCACGCCGTGAATCGATCGTGCGCGAGCCGCGTCGAGGGGCGCGTGTCGGACCGTCCCCGCGCGTCGAAGCGTGCGTCGAAGCTCGCGTGGCTCGTCCTCGCAGGCGGCCTCTCCATCGCGCCGCTCGCCCGCGCGCAGACGTGCGTGCCTCCCCCGCACGACTGCGCAGCCTCAGCGGCTGCAGCCGAAGCGAGCGTGGCGTCCGTGCCGGCCGACGTGCGCGCGGCGGCCGCGTTCGTCGCGGGTTACCGTGGGGCGGCGTGTCGTGCGCGTCTCGCGTGTCTCGTGAGCGACGGCGATCTGCAACGCGTGGAGGCCTGGGCGGAGTCGGAGCTGCGCGCCGCGCGCGAGCAGACGGACGCGGACGCGCGCGCGACGTGGCGAGCCGGGCTCGCGGATCGCGTACCCGGTCTTCGCACGCCGGTCGCGGTCCTCGCGAACCCCACGACTCCGCAAGCGACTTTGG
The DNA here is from genome assembly GCA_025453555.1 of Myxococcota bacterium. Taxonomy (GTDB): domain Bacteria; phylum Myxococcota_A; class Polyangia; order Polyangiales; family Houyiibacteriaceae; genus JACKEH01. The sequence continues at coordinate 6,031 of JALOQC010000090.1, forward strand.
GCCGACCGCCCGCGAACCCCGCGATCCTCGAGCAAGCGGTCCGGCTGCGCGACGACCTCGAGCTCAACCGACGGCTCGAGCCCTTGCTCGTCGAGACCGAACGAACGGCGCGGCTCCCGCGCGACGGCAGCACGCCCGCGGTCTGCCGCGGGGATCTGCGCGAGCGACTGCAGGCGTTGGTGCGCGAAGGGGCGGCGGCGAACGCGAGCCACGCGTCATCGCTGCGCGGCAAGCTCGACGAGCTCTGCGAACGCTTCGCGCGCTGGGAGCACCCGACCGAGGTCGTCGACCACCGCGTCCGCGCGTTCGTGGCTCAGGTGAATCGCGTCGAAGGCTTCCTGAACGACATCGTTCGTTGCTACGATCCCGGTCCCTACGACGGCCGATGCCGCAACGCCTACAGCGCGCCGCTCGACGACGGGCTCGCCCAGGCCCGCGCGGCGTTGCGCGAGGTGGCCGCGGTGAAGCGTGTGATTCGTGGCGTGCCCGAGCGCCCGTTCCCGTGCCGCGACGCGATCTGGGAGCGCCTCATCACGACCCGGTGGACGCTTCGCACCGCCGAAGCGCAGATCCCGAGCCTCGGGAGCGCCGCGGTGTCCGCGTGCGAGACGATTGGTGTGCTCCCACGCGACGTCGAGCGTGCGCACCGTGAGCTCTCCGACACCGTCGAACGGATTCGCGCGCAAGCTGCCCAGACGGCACGCACGACCCAGGCCGCGCTCGACAACCTCCGCGAGATGTACGGACTCGACTGAACGGCCCGCTCACGCCTTCGCGGCGCGGCGCTTCTCGTACGCGGGCCCGAGCGTGAGGAAGAGGATCGCGACCACCACGAGACCGGCCCCGCCGAGCTCACCGGCGCTCGGATACTCCGCGTCGAGCACGATCGCGAGCCCGGTCGAGGCGACCACGCCCGCGAGCACCGACGAGCAGCGATTGACCGGCACGCTGAAGGTGTTCTCGCGCGGGTCGAGGAAGACGAGCGTGCCGAAGATGCCGACGAGCTGCGAGAGGGTGCCGAGCGCGAAGACGTACAGCGCGACGTCGGACGCGAAGACCTCGGTGAAGCCCACGCGCACCTCTTCCATGAAGAACCCCTGACCGATGAGCGCGGCCGCGATCAGGATCACGAAGCTCGCGGGGGTCGTCATGAGCTGCTCTTCGACGAAGTAGCGCTTGGTCTGCTCGACGTCGTTCGACTTCGCGAGCCGCGACATGAACTGCAGGCGGATGAAGTACGCGATGAGGTAGAGACCGACGTCGAGGCCGGCCCAGAACGAGAGGTCGAACCCGGAGCGCTCGAAGAAGACGACGAAGAGCGCGGCGAAGCTGAACGCGAGCCCCGCCCAGGAGAACCAACGCGTCTTGCGGCCGGAGAGCGCGTCCACGATCGGCGCGATCACGAGCACGCCACCGCGCATCAAGAGCATCACGAAGACGATCGAGACGTCCTCGAAGGTGTAGGCGAGCGTGGTGGTGGTGAGGATCACCGCGCTGCAGAGGCCGGAGAGCGCGGTCCAGCGCGTCGGGATCGGGATCTTGCGACCGAAGAGCGAGCCGCGCGTGGCGCTGCGCCACCAGCCGGTGCCGCCGAGGAAGAGCGCGACCACGACGAGCGAGGCGACGCTGGAGAGCGGGAGCAGGGCCGGCCCCGAGACCGGATCGAAGCCGAGCATGCCGCTCGAGAGCGCCTTGGTGAGCGCGGTGTAGGGCGCGTAGCCAGCGAAGTAGAGGAAGGCGTAGAGCCAGATGCTGCCGTGCGCGCGGGAAGCCACGTTCGCGGAGTATCACGAGCGCGCGCGCGGACCGAAGAATCACCGAAGAATCACCGCGTCGAGGCGGCGTCGTCGTCCGCTCGCTTGCGCTCGGCGCGCGTCTTCGTTCTCCTGCCGCGTCATGCGTCGCGCCCTCCCCTTCGTCGTCGCCGCCTCGCTCGCGGCCGCGTGCCCTTCCCGCCCGGAGACCACCGTCGTGCCCGCCGATGCCACCGACCCTCACGCCGAGCTCCACGATCTGAACCGACGCGCGCGCGAAGCGGGCGCGGTGGTGGACACGATCCACGGCGTACAGGTCGCCGATCCCTTCCGCGCGCTGGAGACCGACTCGGAGATCACGCGCGCGTGGATCGACGCCCAGCAGCGACGGTCCGCGAGCGCGCTCTCACCCGAGCCCGCGCTCCGCGATCGGCTCGCCACGCTCTTCGAGATCGGCTCCATCGGACGCGTGTCGGTGGGTGGCGCGCGCGTGTTCTTCGAGCGGCGCGAGGGCGACGCGCAGCAGCCGCGCACGTACGTGCGGATCGGCGAACGAGAGCACCTGCTGCTCGATCCGACGACCTTCGGCGAGCGCGCTGCCCTCGACTGGTCGGCGCCTTCGCCCGACGGCACGAAGCTCGCGTTCGGGATCTCGCAGAACGGCGACGAACGCAGCGTGCTGCACGTGCTCGACGTCGACGCGCGCGTGGCGGGCCACGACGGTCTGGCGCCGGTGCGCATCGCGCGCACCAAGTGGAGCAACGTGGCGTGGCTGCCGGACGGGAGCGGCTTCTACTACACGCGCTATCCGAAGCCCGGCGAGGCCGGCTTCGACGCGCAAAACGAAGACGCGTACTTCCCACGCGTCTTCTTCCACGCGCTCGGCACCGACCCGGACGCCGATGCGCGCGTCTTCGGCGCGAACGAAGGCACCGACTTCCCGATCCCGAGCGTGTCGAACGACGGGCGCTGGGTCGTGGTCAACGTCTTCCGCGGCTGGTCGGCGAGCGACGTGTACTTGATGGATCGGAGCCCGCCCGCGGGGGCGCCGACGCGGGGATCGCGAGCGGCGTCGTCGTCTGCGTCCAGGACCACGTCCACGTCCACGACCACCACGTCGCCGACCACGACCACGACCACGTCCACGTCCACGACCACGACCACGTCGTCCGCCGCCGCGTCGAACCCCGGCTTCGTCCCCGTGATCGTCGGCGAAGAGGTGCTCACGAGCGGCGTGGTGAACGACGGCGCGCTCTACCTGATGACGAACCTCGACGCGCCGAAGTACCGCATCGTGCGGGTGCCGGTCGCGCAGGCCACGAACCGCGACGCGTGGCGCGAGATCGTCCCCGAGACCGACGCCCCGATCGAACATTGGGCGTTGGTCGGGGATCTGCTCGCGATCCACTACGTGGCCGACGTGCGCTCGAAGCTCGTGCTCGCACGACGCGACGGCTCCGCGAGCGCCGAGATCGCGCTCCCCGGCACCGGCGCGATCGGCGCGCTCGCGGGCGAGTCGGGGCACCCGCTGCTCGCGTTCGTGCTGGAGGGCTACCTGCGGCCACCCACACTGCTCACGGCCGACGTGACCACGCTCGGTCCGCGCCTGTCCGAGGGCCTGCTCACGAGCGTCACGCGCGAGGCCTACCGCGTGGAGGCCGACTTCGACTTCGACGCCTACGAAGAGCGTCGCGTGAAGGTGCGCTCCGCCGACGGCACCGAGATCCCCGTCACGCTGATCCACCGCCGCGACGTGCAGCGCCCGGCGCGCACGATCCTCTACGGCTACGGCGGCTTCAACGTCTCGCTCCTGCCCGCGCTCTCGCGCAGCGCGCTCTCGTGGATCGAGCGCGGCAACGTCTACGCCGTGGCCAACCTCCGCGGCGGCGCGGAGTTCGGCGAGGCCTGGCACCGCGCGGGCATGCGCGAGAACAAGCAGCGCGTCTTCGAAGACTTCGAGGCCGCGATCGCGTGGCTCTCCGAGAGCGGCGTCTCGACCCCCGATCGCATCGGCATCACCGGCGGCAGCAACGGCGGCTTGTTGATGGGCGCGATGATCACGCGCGTCCCCGAACGTTTCGGCGCCGCCGCGAGCTACGTCGGCCTCTACGACATGTTGCGCTACCAGCGCTTCCCGCCCGCGGAGCTCTGGATCAGCGAGTACGGGAGCGCCGACGAGTCGCGCGAGCAGCTCGACTGGCTCCTCGCGTACTCGCCCTACCACCGCGTGGTCGCCGGCACGCGGTACCCCGCGGTCTGGCTCGAGACCGCCGACCACGACAGCCGCGTGCATTGGGCGCACACCACGAAGCTCGCGGCGGCGCTCCAAGAAGCGACGAGCTCGAACCGAGCGATCTACTTCTGGATGGAGCGTCAGGTCGGTCACGGCGCAGGCACGCGCACCAGCGACGCGGTCGAGAAGTACGTGCGCATGTACACCTTCTTCGAGCGCGAGCTCGCGCGCTGAACGCACCACGCGCGGAGGGCGCCACGGGCCGAACGCACCGCAGGCCGAACGCATCGTTCCCTCCACGCGCTCCCCGCGTCGCACGCGATGCGCCATGATTCGCGCATGCAGCGCCGTGATTTCCTCGGTCTCGCCGCCACCGCTCCCCTCGTCGCCTGCGCGGCCCCCGCCCGCAGCCCCGCGCCCGCCGCCGTTCGTCGCGCGCCCGTCGCGGTGCGTGCTTCGGGTGAGCGTGGCCAGGCGGACCACGGTTGGCTCCGCACGCGCCACAGCTTCTCGTTCTCGCGCTACCGCGATCCCGCGTGGATGGGCTTCCGCAACCTGCGCGTCATCAACGAAGACCACATCGCGCAGGACGAAGGTTTCCCGACCCATCCGCACCGCGACATGGAGATCGTGACCTACCTGCTCGAAGGTGGGCTCGAGCACCGCGACACCCTCGGCAACGGCGGCGTGATCGTGCCGGGCCGCGCGCAGCGCATGAGCGCGGGCACCGGGATCCAGCACAGCGAGTACGCGCGCCTCGCCGAAGCGCACCTGCTGCAGATCTGGATCGAGCCCGCGCAGCGCGGCATTCGTCCGGGTTACGAAGAGCAGCCGATCGTGCTCGCGGATCTGACGCGCGACTTCGTGCCGCTCGCGGCCCCGCCCGGAGAGTCGGCGTCGGTCACGATCTTCGCCGACGCGCGCATCTTCGCGACGCGCCTCGCGCAGGGCACGCGTCGCACCCACGAGGTGCGCGCCGGCCGCGCGGCGTGGGTGCAGGTCGCGCGGGGGAGCCTGCGCCTCAACGACGTGCGCCTCGAGCAAGGCGACGCGGCGTACACGCTCGGCGACGGATCGATCGAGCTCTACGATGGCGACGACGCCGAGGTGCTCGTGTTCGACGTGGGCTGACCGCGTCGACGCCGAACGGATCGCTCGAGGTGGCCGCCTCGAGCCCGTGCGTCGGCACACGAGCCACCGCGTCGGCGGCACACGGGTGTGGCCGAGATTCACGCAGCGCGTGCGTCGAGACGGCGACGCCGCGGCACGCGATGCACGATTGCCCACGTTTCTCGACGGATTCGCGGTTCCGCCGAAACCGACCGCGCGGCCGGCACGCGTCGTGCTCAATCGCGCCTCATGCGTCGACTCTCGCTTCTCGCGCTCCTCGCCCTCGGCTGCACCCCTCCGATCGTCTCGCCCCCCGCGCGTTCGATCCCCCTCGAAGCCCCACGCGCGATCGGCCGCGGCAGCTCGTCGCTCCAAGTCGAAGGCGGCTTCAGCGGCGAGGTCTTCGGGCCGAGCGTCTTCCACGCGGGTCTGCGTGGGCGCTACGGGCTCCACGACGATCTCGATCTCACCTACGAAGGCAACGCGTTCGCGGTGACGAACCCCGCGCCGGACGGGGAAGACGGGGTGGAACCGGAGCCGGTCCCGCACCGAGGCGTCTACTCCGCGCGCCTCGGCCTCAAGTACGCGCTCTCTCCGCACTTCGCGCTCGCGGTCGGCCTCGGCGGCGGCATGTCCGCGGGCGGTGGCTTCTTCAGCCCCGACGTCGGCGTGATCGCTGGCTACGACAACCCGCACGTCGTGCCCTTCGTCGGCGCACGCGTCTTCCTCAGTCAGCCCATCGCACCGCGCGAGCTCAGGTTGCCCGACGGAGACGGCGCGGTGTTCGGCGAGCCCGATCTCACGCTCGGCTTCGGCGTCACCACCGGCATCCGCGTGCCCTTCGGCGAGTACTACGACCACGACGATCGCCGCGCCGCGATGCTCGTCGGGCTCGGGATCAACTACCTCGCCGATGCGAACGGCAGTTCGACGATCGAACGCACCGACGCGGTGCTCGTCGGCTTCCAAGTGGGGCTCGAGTTTCTGTTGTGATCGGCGGTCGCCGCTCGGGGCGAGCGCACCGCGTGCTCACGGCGCGCACGCGACGTTCGCGGTGATGCGGGGGCCATCGAGGGTCGAGAACTGGAACGCCGCTTGAACGACGACCTCGACCTGCACGTGGGCGGTCGCGCTGACGACGCCGAGGAACACGGGGTCGCCGACGCGCAACTCTCCGTCGGGGAACTCGCCGATCCCGAACCCGGAGGTCCGCGTGATGCCCATCGCCGACACGAAGGTCTCGTCCTCCGGGGTGCTCGGGAGATCCGGCGTGTAGCTCATCGAGAGCCCCACCCGCGTCTGCTCTCCCGGAACGAGCCCACTCGCGAGGGATGGCTCACCGAGCACCGTGCCCTCACCGCCGCCCTCGAGGCGACGGATCACGAGCTCGCCGAAGGGGAAGTAGCGCTCGATCGCGATGCCCTCGCAGTCGAGCGGCACACCCGCGGCGTTGAACGGTCCGACGCCACACGCGCTCGTCGCCAACACCAACGCGACGCCGCCGCTCGGTATCTCTCCGACGTCGGCGTCCGTCGCGAACACCGCCGCCGTCGCCGAGAGCGCTCCCCAACCCACACGCGCGTCGCTGGCCCACCAGGCCTGCCCCGCGCTGGTCGCGCTTCCATCGGAGAGGAGGACCGCGTTCCCCTCGAACGGCGGATTGTCGCCGTACGTGCCCGTGACGCAGACCGCGCCTCCGCGGAGGTCGAGCTCCGCACACGACGTGATCTGGTGCTCGACTGGCGCGGGCTCGACGAGGCCGCGATCGTCCTCGAAGGTGCCGTCGCCGTCGTCGTCGCAATAGTTGCAGGACTCGACCGGCGCACGACACGCCGCCGGCGTGGGGCCCGGCACGGTGCAGCTCGCCGTGCAGAGCCCCACCGCGTCGGTTCCGCACTGCGTCGTGCACGTCACGAGCGCGCCTTGCGTGCACTCGAAGCCTTCGTCGATCGCGCCGTCGCCGTCGTCGTCGCAGCGGTTGCACGTCCCTTCCACGTCAGGGCCTTCGGCCTCCGCGAGACACGCGCTGAACACGCACGCGCTCGTGCAGCGCTGCGTCCCGAGCGACCCACACGACGTGCGACACGCGCGCGGTCCGTCGTCGGCGGAGCTGCACTCGAAGCGTTCGTCGATCGAGGCGTCGCAGTCGTCGTCGACGCCGTTGCAGATCTCGGAGGCGCCCGCGAACACCGCGGCGTCCGTGTCGTCGCAATCCGTTCCGCACCGCGCACCGTTGCAGCACGCGGCGTCGACCGCGCCGTCGCCGTCGGCGTCGCGCTCACCGAACGTCGTCGGGTTGCAGTCTTCGTCGATCCCCGCGACGTCGCACACCTCGACCACGTCGGGGCTCACGTCGGGATCGTCGTCGTCGCAGTCGGAGCCGCCGCACGCGATCGACGAATAGCCGTCTCCGTCGGCGTCGACACAACTCTCGCTGCACTCGCGCAACCCTTCGAGACAAAACCCCTCGCGACACGGCGGCGTCCCCGCGACACATCCACGCGCGTCGGCGCCTTCGAGCGCAGGCGCGCAGACCTCGAGGCCGTCGCAGAAGATGGCGTTGCTGCACTCGACGTCGCTGTTGCAACGCGTGCGGCCGTCGACGCTCGCGTCACCCTCCGCTCCCCCCGACGAACCGCACGCTCCGAAGACGAGCCCCCATCCGCTGAGCAACCAGATCCCGAGGCACGTCCGCATCTGGAGAGCGTACCTCAGAGTGCCGCGCGCCGATCGAACCGCCGTTACGCCAGCGCGCCTTCCGGCTCGTAGTTGCGGCCGAACGCGAGGCTCTCGCGACGCTCGCTCCCCGCGACGAGCGGCAGCAGGGGCACTGCGCTCGCGTCGGGTCGCACGCGCGGACGTCCGAACGCCGGACCCGTCACGAGGTCTCCACCCGCCGACCGGATCGCGCGGAGCTGATCCCCACGGCCGACCCCCGTGACCACGAGCTGCGCGTCGAACGCGAACGTCTCCGACGCGATCTGTGCGGGCTCCCCGCGCAGGAACGTCGTGGCGTCCACGAGGCGCCAGTGGGGCTTGCACTCGCGCCACGACGCGCCGCTCGTCGCGACGCCGAACCCGCCCATGCGCACCTCGGCAGCGACACGCGCGTGCGCCTCGGGCAGCTCGAGGACGAGCGGCGTCGAGACGTGGTGCGCGCGCAGGAACGCCCGCAACGCGGCGACGCTCCAGCGAGCGTCGAGGGCCGCCGTGTGCATCGACGAAAGCACCGGCTCCTGCGGTCCGAAGCGCGCCACGCGCTCGAGCGAGACCTTCTGCCAGAGCCGCTCGAGGCAGGCCTCGCGCCCCTCTTCGCGCGCGAGCGCCACCAGACGCTCGGTCGTCGTCGGAGGAAGCCCCGCGAGCAGCTCGGTCTGCGGTCGACGCACCGAGCGCCACCCGACCACGCGCGCCTCGCGGAGCGACACGATCGCCTCGAAGTCGACCGTCACGAGCTCGAGCTCCAACACCGTGCTCAACATGCCGAGCAGCATGGCGAGCCGGACGCGGAGGCGAGGCAAACGATCCGTGACGGTGCGGCGACGAAGTCGGGTGACGCACCGACGGCGAAGGCACCGTCCGCGCGCCGATCGACTGCGCGACCGTCTCGACCACCGAGCGCCGATCGACCGCGCGACCGTCTCGACCACCGAGCGCGCGCGCTCACTCGCCGCGCACGGCCACGCCGACGTCGAACGCGCCTGGGAACAGGCTCACGTCCTCGAAGCCGAGCTCCGAGAGCCACTCCTCGTAACGCGCCCACTCCCGCAGCCGGCTCCCACACGAATCCACGCCGACGAGGAAGTAGCTCCAGAAGAACTGGATGGCCGCGCGCTCGGGGTTTCGCAGCTCCTCGCACACGATCACACGTCCGCCCGGGCGCAGCGCATCCCAGGCCTTCGCGAGGAGACGCCGCGCGTCGTCTGCCGGCCAATCATGCAGGATGCGCACGAAGCAGATCGCGTCGTAACCCTCGGGGAGCGTGTGCGCGAAGACGTCGCCCGCACGGAAACCCAGACGGTCCTTCGCGGGCGAGCTCGCGAGCTTCGCGCGCGCGAGCGGCTCGAGCTCCGGCAGCTCGTAGACGTCGACGTGCAGCCGGGGATCGTGCTCGGCGAGCGCGCGTGCCAGCGTTCCGTCGCCGCCCCCGACGTCGAGCACGCGCACCACACCGTCCCGCACGAGCGCGTCGAAGAGCATCGGCCCCGCGACGCGGAAGCTCTCCGCGATCGGCGCCACGCCCGCAGCCATGCTCTTGGCAAAACGCGCCACCTGCTCGGGCGTCGCGGGCGGCCACGCGAAGAGCTCGGGCGCGATGCCCTCGCCTCCACGCACGACCTCGCCGAGCCGACCGTGCAGCGCACGCCACGGCTGTCCGTCGCGATCGCGCTCGAGGCTGTCGGCTCCCACGGTCGCGCGCGCGGCCTCCAAGAGCGGCTCCGCGCTCCGGTAACGCGTCTCCTCGATCGGCTCGTTCGACGCCGGATCGCAGCGCTCCACGAGCACCATCGCTTCGAGCGCGTCGAGCAGCTTGTGCAGCCGCCCCGGCACCATCGAGAGCTCGCGCGCGAGCCCGCCCAGCGTGACCCACTCGTGGCGATCGCGCGCCGCGTCGAGCTTCGCGAAGAGCCCCGACGCGAGCCCGACCTCGAGCACCTCCACCGCCTTCGCTCCGTGGAAGAGCAGGCTCATCAGCCCACGCGCGCCCATCGGCAAGCTCGGGGTCACGCGCACGGTCGGCCGCACCTCTTCGACGCTCGACGGGAGCCGATCCGCGCCTTTCGCGGGAAACGCTCCCGAAGCTGGCGGGTGGACGGAGTGGACTCCGTGTGGAGTCGGACGGCGCGTAGGCTTGTCGTTCATCGTCGAATCTCGTGCAGGCTCTCGTCGAGCGCCGCGAAGAAGCGCTCGACGTCGGAGAGGTCGTTGTAGACGTGGGGCGCCACGCGCAGCGCGCGACGCGATCCCGCGGGGCGATGGCTCGTGACGATCCCGCGCGCGCGCAGCGCATCGCAGGCCGCCGCGACCTCGGGGAAGACGAGCGCTTGGTGGCTCCCTCGCACCGCACGCGGCGCGAGCAACGAGAGCCCGCGCGCCTCCGCGCCGTCCGCGATCGCGTCGGCGAGTCGGTCGAGGTGCGCGCGCACGTTCGTCATGCCGAGCGCCGACAATCGGTCGAGGCCGAGCCGCGTGAGCATGGCGGGCAGCGGCGCGGGCGCTCCCGAGGCGAAGCGCCGCGCGCTCGGGGCGAGCGCGGTCTGCCGATCGAAGGTGTAGGGATCGGCCCCCGCGATCCAACCGCTCGCGACGGGGACGAGCTCGCGCGTGAGCTCGGGGCGCACGTAGATCCACCCGAGATCCCACGCGCCGAGCAGCCACTTGTGCCCGCCGCCGACCGCGAAGTCGACCCCGAGCGCGCCGAGGTCGACGGGGAACGCGCCGACGCTCTGGTAGACGTCGAGCCCGAAGAGCGCGCCGTGTCGTGCGCACGCCGCCGCGATGGGCGCCACGTCGAGGCGCGCGCCCGACACCGTCGCCGAATGCGAGACGAAGACGAAGAGCGTGCGCTCGTCGATCGCGTCGGCCACCCGCGCGGCGTCGATCGTCGCGCCGTCGTCCGACGAGGGTACGATCACGAGCTCGGCGCCGCGCGAGGCGAACGCGCGGAAGATCACCTCCCCGCTCGGAAACTCGACGTCGCTCGTGACCACGCGGAAGCGCCTGTCGGTCGGTGCGAGCGCGGTGACGAAGCGCCCGAGCAGCGACGACGCGTTCTGATCGACCCACACGCTGCCTTCCGGCACGCCGACGAAACGCGCGAGCGCGTCGCAGAACCCGACGAGCTCCTCGTAGAGCACGCCGAACGTCGCGTCCTCGAAGTACGCCATCGTGCGCGCGAAGCGTGCGTAGGTCGACTCCGCCTCGCGCGGCGGCAGCCCGACCGAGCACGCGTTGAGGTACACGCGCCCGCGCGCGCCGGGGAAGTCGGCGGCTGACCCCGCCGACTCGGTGGAAGAGTCGTTCGAGTCGATCACGAGCTCCGTCACGTCCGTCACGCAGTCCTCGGCTTCCGGTTCGCTGCGCGTCGCTCCTCGGAGCGCCACGCGTCGTCGAGCGCAGGGTACGACGCGCGCGAGTCTCCCGACGATTCGTGTCCGTCGCGGCGCTCGCGCGTCCGTCACTCCGTCGTCGGCTTGCGCGGCGCTCCCGGAGGCACACCTCCGTCGCGATCCCAGTCGCGCGTCATCCGCACCCGCACGTCCCAGAGATCCGGAAAGAGCGGCTTCTTCATCCGCACCTCGAGCGCCTTCGTCGGATATCCGTCGAGCGCCTGCACCGTGCGATCGACGCCGATCGTCCGCCGCACGAGCATGAAGCTGGAAGAGCTCGTCGAGATCGAGCAATCGCTCGCAGATCGCGAAGAGCTGCGGATCGCGGTCCTCGTCCTGATAGACCGTCCGCAGATCCACGCCGCGCCGCAGGAACGCACGACGCAGCGCGCCCGCGAGCGCCTCCGCGACGTGCCGCAGCGCGAGGAAGCCCGGCGACTGCAGCCCGCTGCCGTTGCCGAGGCTCCGGCGGATCACTTGGAACGACGCGGGAGTGAGCGTCTCGAGCACGTGCATGTCCGCGATGAGCGCGCGAAAGCAACGCTCCATGCGCTCCGCCGTCGCGGTCGCGCGCTCGAACGTGTCTTCGTCGAGCGCGCGCACGAGCCGCACACCTTCGTGCGCGGCGACCTTCATCCAGAGCTCCTGCGACTGGTGCGTGACCTGGAAGACGAGCTCGTCGAGGTGCACGAGCTC
>JALOQC010000091.1 GCA_025453555.1 Myxococcota bacterium
GACGTGCTCGGTCTGCGCACGACCGCGCGCCGCGACGGCGACTTCTACGTGCTCAACGGCGCGAAGATGTGGATCACGAACGGCGCGATCTCGAAGACCGAGCTCGGCGACGCGTTCCTCGTCTACGCGCGCATGGAAGGCGCGTCGCGCAGCGAGCTGACGAGCTTCCTCGTCGAGAAGGGCACGCCCGGCTTCTCGCTCGGTCAGAAGATCGAGGACAAGCTCGGCATGCGCGCGTCGCCGACCGCGGAGCTCGTCTTCGAGGACGCGCGGGTTCCGGCCGCGAACCGCGTCGGCGAAGAGGGCACCGCGATGCTCCACATGATGCGCAACCTCGAGATCGAGCGCGTCACCCTCGCGGCCATGAGCCTCGGCATCGCGCGCCGCTCGATCGAGGTGATGAACGCGTACGCCAAGGAGCGGAAGAGCTTCGGCGAGCCGCTCAACCGCTACGGCCAGATCCAGCGGCACATCGCGGAGAGCTACGCGGAGTACATGGCGGGCCGCGCGTACACCTACCAGGTCGCCTACGCGATGGACCTGCACAAGCCGGGACAACGCCTCGACACCGACGGCGTGAAGCTCTTCTGCTCGACGATGGGCAAGAACGTGGCTGACCGCGCGATCCAGGTGCTCGGCGGCTACGGCTACACCGGCGAGTACAAGGTCGAGCGCCTCTGGCGCGACGCGAAGCTGCTCGAGATCGGCGGCGGCACGATCGAGGCGCACCAGAAGAACATGACGCGCGATCTGGCGCGGCTCGACAAGCTGCGCTGAGCACGCCCGTCACCTGACGTGGGCTTGTCCGACGCCGCGCGCGGACCTCTGCTCGCGCCATGAAGCGCGTCGCCGTCGTCACCGGTGGGAGCTGTGGGATCGGGCTCGCCCTCGTTCAGGGCCTGGCCTCCGATCACGATCTGGTGATCGCGGCGTCGCGTGCGCCCGAGGCCTCCGAGGAGCTGGACCGCGCGATGCGGCAGAGCGGAGGGCGCATCCGCGGCGTCGCGGTCGATCTCGCGGACGAACCTTCGATCGCGGCGATGGCCTCCGCGATCGCGGAGATGGCGCCGCACGTCGACACGATCGTCAACGCAGCGGGAGTGCTCCACGACTCGGACGTGCAGCCGGAGAAGAAGCTCGAGCAGGTGGACGCCGCCTCGCTCGCGCGTGTGTTCGCGCTCAACGCGTTCGCGCCGCTCCTCGTGGCCAAACACCTCGCGCCGCTCTTCTTGCCGCCGCACGGCGAGAAGACGCGGCGTGTGATCGCGAACGTCTCTGCGAAGGTCGGCAGCATCGGCGACAACCGGCTCGGTGGTTGGTACGCATACCGCGCGTCGAAGGCGGCGCAGAACATGACGACGCGAACGCTCGCGATCGAGCTGGCGCGCCGCGCGCCTTCGGTGATCGTGCTCGCGCTCCACCCCGGCACGGTGGCGACGCGGCTCTCCGAGCCATTCCGGAAGGGCGCGCCGCGCGTGCTCTCGCCAGCGGAGAGCGCCGCGCACTTGCTGGAGATCGTGCGCGCCGCGACCCCGGAGCAGTCGGGGAGGTTCTTCGCGTGGGACGGCGCGGAGCTCCCGTGGTGACGCGCCGATCGACCTGACGTTCCGACCGCGGCGCACGACGAAGGAACCCCGCGATCTCACCGCGTCTCTTCGATCGCGTCCTTGGCGCGCGGCGAGAGGAGCGCGGCGAGCCGCCGATCAGCGCCGCGAGGTCTTCTTCGCGGCCCGGGTGCGTTGGGACTTCGCGCGCCCGAGCAGGCCGCTCAGCGACGCGACGGTCGACTCGACGAGCGAGTCCTCGTCGCGCTTCGAGAGCCCTTTTCCCGCCAGCACGCCTTCCGCAGCCAAGCTCGCGAGCCCGTGCACGGTGGTCCAGCAGAGGCGCGCGAGCGCGTCGACGTCGAGGCCTCCGCCGTAACCGCTCGCGTGTGCGGCCGCCGCGAGCTCCGCGAGGGTGTCGCTCGTCTCTTTCGCTTCGAGGAGCGGCGCGTTCGGGTCGTGCACGTCGACGATCGCGCCTTGGAACATCACGCGGAAGTGCCCCACGTGATCGCGCGCGAAGCGCACGTACGCGACGCCCGATGCGTGCAGCGCGTCCATCGGATCGGCCTGCGCCGCCGCGGCCTGCCGCATCGCGGCGGTGAGCCCCGCGAAGCCTTCCGTCGCGATCGCGCGGAGGATGCCGTGGTGATCGCCGAAGTGGTGGTAGGGCGTCTGGTGGCTCACGCCGGCGCGGCGCGCGACCTCGCGGAAGCTCACCGCGCGCACGCCCTGCTCGGCGATCAGGTCGAGGCTCGCGTCGAGGATGGCGCGTCGGGCGTCGCTCACCGAAGCAACCTCGCACGCGTCCTTGACACTGACAAGTCGTGCCGCTAGACAGTGTCACGTGACAGCGTCACAGGTGGCCGAGCGCGCCACGGACGACGTCGTCACGGGCCGATCCGCCGCGTGAATCGCTGCGAAGACGGCCCCCTCACGCCCGCGCGAGCGGGAAGGAGTCATCGATGCTCGGTTCCGCAGGGCTCTGTTCGTTCGCGCGTCAGTTCGGTGCGCGCCACTCCGGTGCGCGTCACTCCGGTGCGCGTCACTCCGGCGCGCGTCACTCCGGCGCGCGTCCCAAGTCCTCGAGCGCGTTCTCGCTCGCGTTCACCCTCGCCCTCACGCTCGCGCTCTCGTGCGCGCACGTGCCGCCGCCGCGCCAGACCACGGAGCCACAGCGCGCGTACCTCGAGGCGATGCTCCGCCGCGATCCGTCGGGGGAGCCGCGCCTCGTCTTCCTCGCCCTCTCGCACTACGGCGCGACCGGCCAGGCCTGGGAGGGGCTCGCGTTCTTCGAGTCGATCCTCGCCGCGCACGACGACCTCGATCCCACGATCCGCTCGCTCTACCAGGGCGCGATCGGCACGCTGCGCGCGCAGACCGCGGATCGGATCCCGCTGCTCCGCCGCATCGCGTGGGTGGAGCGCGGGCTCGGCGAGCTCGACGACGCGGTGCGCGCGACGAACGGCGAGGTCTACGTGCTGCGCTGGCTGCGCGCGCTCGTGGATGCGCAGCTCCCCGGCCGCTTCGAACGCGAGGACGAGGCCGTGCGCGAGCTCTCGTGGCTCGAAGAGAACGCCGCGCAGGCGCCCGCGCCCGGCATGCTGCGCGAGGTGCTCTACCAGCGCGCGTCGATCCATCGGCGCCGCGGCGAAGAGGATCGCGCGAACGCGTACCTCGCGCGGAGCGGCTACGCGGCGTTCGATCGACCGCACGCCCTCAACACCACCTTCACGCTCGGCGCCGAGAACGGCTTCTCGTTCGATCGCCCGCAGATCGTCGAGCTCGTGCCGGACCGCGTGTACCAAGCGCGCGGCTTCGACTTCATGGAGTACTACTTCGTGCGCTCCGCCGACGGCACGGAGCTGCTCGCGATCGACGCCGGATCACGCGACGTGGCGGCCGAGCGCGCGGTGACCGCGTTGCGCGCGGCCCATCCGGAGCTGCCGCCGATCACCGCAGTGCTGATCACGCACTCGCACTGGGATCACGTCGGTGGGCACGGCTACTTCCGTCGCCTCGAGCCGGCGCCGCGCTTCTACGCGAGCGCGCGATCGGCCGAGCAGCTCGAGCGACAGGAGGGCAACGGCGGTCCGTACCAGCGCTGGTGGGGTCGACGTTTTCGCGTCGGTGCGGTCACCGACTTTCGCGCGGACGTCGCGATCGGGGAGCCGACGGAGGTGGTCTTCGGCGGCACCCGCGTCTCGCTCGTACCTTCGCCGGGCGGCGAGACGCGCGACGCGCTCCTCGTGCACTTGCCGGACGAGAGCGTGCTCTTCGGAGGCGACTTCATCATGCCGTACCTCGGCGCGCCGCACGCCGAAGAGGGAAGCCCGCGCGGTCTGCTCGACGCGATCGCGATCGTGCGCGAGATGGCGCCACGCCACGTCTTCCACGGTCACGAGGGCATCAACCGACTCTTTCCGGACGTGGCGACGCTCGACGCGGTGCACGCGCCGCTCGGTTGGCTCGCGGACGAGACGGAGCGCCTGCTCGCGGAGGGGCTCCCGCGCGCGGAGCTGCAGCACCGCAACCTGATCCCGGACGACCTGCCGCCCGCGGCGCGGCTCCCGTACCTCGTGATCCGCGAGCACTTCGTGAACCGCCTCACGGACCTGCGGCGTGGCTATTGGTCCGAGCCCTTCGACGGCGGCGACACGCTGACCTCGCGCGAGCTCGGCACGCTCTTCACCCACTACGCGGGGCTCTCGCGGAGCGCGCGCTTGGGGATGGTGGAGCGCATGATCGACGCCGGCGATCACGAGCTGGCGCTGCGCTGCGTCGGGTGGCTCGAGCCGCATCACCCGAACGATCCCGAGCTGGCCGCCCTGCGACGGCGCGTCCTGCTCGCGTTGGTCGAGCGCTACCAGAACGTCGATGCGTTCAAGTTCATCTGGTACGGCGGCGCGGCGGGCCTCGAGCTCGGCCCGGAAGGCGGGGCGCCGTGAGGGCACGTGCGGGGTCGATGCGTGCGGCTTCGATGCGCGCGAGGTCGATGCGCGCGGGGTCGACGTGCGGCGCGCTCGTCGTATGGCTCGCGCTCGCGACCCCGACGAGCCTCGGCGCGCAGACCGCGCCCGTCGAAGCGAGCGACACCTCCGCGATCGCGCCGCTCGATTCACTCGAAACGCGCGACGCCACGCGCGATCTCGAGATCGACCTCGAGCTCGTGCTCGCCGACGCGACGACACGCGCGCGTCGCTGGCATCGTGCGTGGGCGATCACCTTCGCGCTCGGCCTCGCCGCGCAGGGCGTGCTCATCGGCGTCGCGTCGAGCCGCGACGAGCGCATCGCGAACCTGCTCGGCCTCATCCCGCCGATCACGGGCCTCACGATCCAGCTCGCCACGCCGCTCGCCGCGCTCGGGGGACCCGAGCCGAACGAGCCCCCGGAGATCACGCTCCAACGCTACGCGCGCTCCGAGCGCGAGAAGCGCAACTGGTTCGCCCACGTCGGGCCCATCTTCCTGAACCTCGCGGTCGCGGCGCTCCAGCTCTTCGTCGCCGATCGCCCGGTCACCGCGGGCCTGCAGGTCGGGATCGGCGTGACGCTCTCGCAGACCCAGCTCTGGACCTCGCCCCGCGTCGCCACGCGAGCCTCGCCGTGATCGGAGCGAGCGCGCCGTCGGCTCGCGTGACGTTCGACCGCCACGCGGTTCGACGCTTGAACGAGCTCTTGGTCGACTACGCACGTCGTCGGGTTCGCGCCGACGAGGTCGACGACGTGGTCCAAGCGACGTGGGCGGCGGCCCTCCGCGGCGGACACGACGGGCGCGGGACGCTCGAAGGGTACCTGCTCGGGATCCTGCGCCGTCGCATCGTGGATCGGTACCGCGAGCGCTCGCGGGCTCGTGCGCTCGCGTTCGAGCCAGCCGAGCCGCACGACGCGCAGCGCGCGAGCGAGGCACGGGCCGAGCTCGCGCGGGTGTCGGCGGACTGGCACCACCTGCCCCCGCGCGAAGCACGCGCGCTCGAGCTCATCTCGGTCGACGAGCACGATCACGAAGAAGCGGCCGAGGAGCTCGGCGTCTCGCGGGTACACTTCCGCGTGCTGGTCCATCGCGCGCGGGCGCGGCTGCGCGCGCGAACGAATCGCTGAGGGTGCTCAGCGTCGCCGTCCGCCTCCCCACCGAACCTCGGGTGGGATCTCGCTCGGGCCGACGTGGGCGTGCAACCAACGCGCGAGCGCGTCGCCCGCCGCCCATCCCTCGGCGGCGAGGCTCGCCGCGCGTCGTGTGTGGAGCGCGCGCGACGGGGCGAAGGTGCGACCGACCGCGAGCGCTTTGCCACCGAGCACCAACGCGTTTGGACCGTCCGTGCGGTCGGCGCTCCGCGCGCGCGGTGAGGTGTGCGCCGCCTCGCCCGTTCGGCTCGCGCCGAGCTCCGCCGCCTCGTCGAGCGCGCGTCGCAACGAGGCGAACGCGCTCGGCTCGGCGACGGCGGCTTTCAGCCGTCGCACTTGGTCGCGCGCCATGTCGTGGAAACCGCGCGCGACGTACAGCCCACGCGCGCTCAGCTCGGCGTACCAACCGACCGAATCGCCGGGCACCTCGTACACCACGCCGTAGCAGGTGGTCTTGTAGGGCGGGGCGTCGGGCCGAAATCGTCGGCTGTTGTGCGGACGAAAGAGGCGCACCGCGCCGCCGCGCTCGGCCGCCCACTCGCTCAAGAGCGCGGTGAGCGGCGCGCGGACGTCGTGCTCGTACACGTCTCGGTAGGCCTCGAAGGTGTCGCGGTGGTTGTGCTTCTCGAGCGCCACGAAGAGCTCGAAGGCGCGGGGACCGAACCCTCGGAACGAATCCACGGCCACCTCTCCGCTGGCAGGCGTCGTGCGTCGCGGCCGAGCGGGCCCGTGCCCCGGCGTCTCGGACTCCGACTTCGAGTCCTCGGTGCTCTCGGGCGCCGATTTCGAGTCCTCGGCGCTCTGCGCACGTCGTCGATTCGCCTTCGCACCACTCGCTCCACTCTTCGTCATGTCGAGCCTCCCGCGCGACCTACGCGTCGTTTCGATACATCTTGTGTCATTACGAAAGGAGTCAAGTTGTCTCCAAACGTCCCGCGCTCCGCGGTACGGTGCGCCGTGGATCGGCGAGTCGAGCAGAGTCGAGAGCGCGCGGTGGAGGCGGGACGCGCCTTGCTCCTGGAAGGCGGGATCGCGGCGGTGACCCACCTCGAGGTCGCGCGACGCAGCGGCCTCGGACGCCGCACCGTCTATCGGCACTTCCCCGATCGGAGCTCGCTGCTCTACGGAGTCCTCGCGACCGCGCGATTCCCGGGCGCTTCGTGGACGGGGGCGCTCGACGCCGATCTGCGCACCTTCCTGCACGCGCTGCGCGTCGCGTTGAACCGCGGACCGCTCGCGTTCGTCATCGCGACGCTCGTCGAGGCCTCCACCGTCGATCCGGAGCTCGCGACGCTGCGGGCACGGCTGATCGACGAGGGCTGCCGTCCGCTGCGCGAGCTCCTCGAACACGCGCGCGCCGAGCTCCCGACCGACCTCGACGTCGACGCTGCGCAAGCCGCGCTCGAAGGGCCGCTCTTCTATCGCGCGATCGTGCGAGGCGAGCCGATCCCGCGTCGCGTGGTGGACGACGTGGTCGCGGCGTTCATGCGCGACCCGCCGCGTCGCGCGGCGCGGGCTCGTCGTGCGTGACGTCTCCGCGGATTGACCGAACGCGTACGGTTCCGCGCTTCCCGCTTCGCGGCCGGGCACGACGGACACCCCGCTCGTGCTCACCGCGCGCGGCGCGGAGGACGACGGTCGCACGACGCGCGTGACGCAGCGCATCGGCGAGGCCGAGCTCGATCTCGGCGCTCACGAAGTGCGCGAGCCGTCGTATGTGCGTCGTACCCTGCCGCGATGAGCATCCTCGACTTCCAGCGAGCGCGTCGAGCTCGGACCACGCAGACCGTGCTGTGCTTCGCGCTCGTGGGCTGCGCGCCGTCGGTGGCGAACCGCGACGTCGCGTCACCGACGACCGCGCCTTCCGACGACGCGCGTGCGTCCGAAGCACCGGAGACGACGTCGACGGCGCGCGCGACGAACGCCCCGACCGACCCAGGCGACGACGACGCGAGTCCCGCCGACGCGAGTCCCGTCGACGCAGTGGTTCGGTCGCCTGACGACGACGCTCACGTGACGTCGGGTCGCTCGGCCTCGCGGCCGGCTCCAGAAACGTCGATTCCCGCCGACGCCGCCGTCGACGCGCTCTGCGCCTGCCTCACCGAGACCGAAGGTCGCTTCGAGCTCGTCGGCACCGTCACGGGTCGCTTGCCACGCGAGGTTTCCGAAGCGTCGGGCATGGTCACCTCCCGCTTCGACGATGCGGTGCTGTGGACCCACAACGACTCGGGGCACGATGCTGTGCTGTTCGCGGTGCACGAGGACGGCACCCTGCTCGCACGCCTCGAGCTCACGAACGCGCGCGGTCGCCTGCGCAACCGCGACTTCGAGGACCTCGCGGCGGGACCCTGCGATGCACGCGACACCGCTCGGAGCTGCCTCTACGTGGGCGACTTCGGCGACAACGAGCTGAACGCGCCGAGCGTCCACGTGCACCGCCTCCGTGAACCGGATCCGTCGAGTCGGCGGGGTCAGCCGCCGACGGATCCGCGCTCGACGACTTCGGTCGCGCGGGTGGAGACGATGGAGCTCACGTTCCCGGACGGCGCGCGCGACACCGAGGCCATGGTCGTCGACGACCACGGCGCGGTCTGGTTGCTGACGAAGCGGCCACCGAACGGGCGTTTTCGACTCTACTCGGCGCCTTTCCACGCGGGCTCGCGCGCCATGCTCACGTTCCACGGCGAAGTTTCGCTCGCGCCGCTCGGGATGATCGCGAGCTTGAGCATGTTCACCGCGGCCGACCTGCACCCGCGCTGCGGGCTGGTCGGCGCCTATTACGGTGGCGCGTTCGCGATGCGCGTGGAGGCCTCGAACGTCGCCTCCGCGATCGACTCGGAGCTCGTGCCGATGCCGACGGGGCGCGGTCTGCAGAACGAGACGGTCGCGTTCACCTCCGATGGGTATCGGCACGCGATGGAGGGCGATGGGGCCCCGATCCACCGATTCCGCTGCGTGGCGCGGTCGGACTGATCGATCGACGGACGGATCGATCGACGGGCGGATCGATCGACGGACGGATCGATCGACGGACGGATCGATCGACGGACGGATCGATCGATCGGCGGATCGATCGATCGCGGATCGATCGACGGGCTGATGTGGACTGTTTCACGGACCGATCGACGGACTGACCGATCGACGCCCCTCGGAATCCGCACGGCGCTCAGAGTGGGAGCCCGGCCAGCAACGCGAGCAGCGCGTCGACGCCGACGCCGTGCCCCGCTGCGCCCTGCAGACCGACGACGCTGCCGCTCGAATCGAAGAGCGGTGCACCTTCGGGGGCGGCGGTCTCGTAGCGCAGCACGCGCGTTCCATCGGCCAGCGTCTCGACCTCGTCGAGCTCGATGTCCGCCGTGCGCGCGACCGCGCCTGCGTAACCGAACGCGAGCACGCGCGAGCCTTCGCGCAGCGAGGCCACCGTGTCGGGCGTCACGAGCGTGGCGAGCGCGGGCATGTCGCCATCGACCTGAATGAGCCCGACGTCCGGCCCGGGCTGACCGGGCACGTGCGCGGGATGACGCCAGAGCTGCGCGATGCGCGGCGTGGACGCACCCCGCAGCTCGATCGTCGCGCCTTCGGAGCGCCGCTGCTCGAGCGTGAGCACGCACGTCGCGCTCGTGGCGAGCACCTGTCGGCGCACCGCGAACGCGGTGCAGAGGGTCGCTTCGCTCGGCGCGGTGACCACCACGCGGTAGAGCGCGGCCGCGTTGGCCGCGGTGACGTGCGCGGGATCGGGGGCGTCGCGCGAGGTGTCGCGCAACACCAGCACGAGGAGCACGAGCAGCGTGATGCCGAGCAGACCCGCGAGCGAGATCACCGCACCGACGAGCAGCCGCGGCGGTCCGGGGGGACGCTCCGCCTCTCGGGCGCGCGCGACCGCGTCGTCGATCATCAAGCCGACCGTGCGCTGCCCGTACAGCTTCGGCGCACCCGGCGCGGCCGGCATCGCGGGCGCGGGCTCGGTGCGAGGCACCTGCGGCGCCAGCGATCCGGGCGGTGCGTACGACCCCCCGAACGGAGCGGGCGAAGGTGCCGCGTGTGAAGGAACCGGCGTGGCAGCCATCGTGGCGGCGTTGGGGCGCACCGGGCTCGATCCGATCGAAGCCGAGGGCGTGCGTAGCTCGACGCGCAGACGCGGACCGCCGGGTCCACACTCGAGCTCTTCGCCGTCGCGCAGCACGTGTCGCGTGATGCGCTGACCCGCCACGAAGGTGCCGTTGCGGCTTCCCGCGTCGACCAGCACCCACTGCTCGCCTTCACGACGGATCTCGCAATGGCGCCCCGACGCGTCGAGATCCGCGTGTGCGTCGAAGACCACGTCGGAGTCGGGCATGCGCCCGAGACGCACCACGGGCTGATCGAAGTCGTAGCTGCGACCGGTGTGTGCGCCGAAGGTCTGGTGGAGTCGCAGCACGATGGGCTCGGTCGACGCGGTCAGCTTCTTCGAACTCGAGGGCGCTCGCCTGCCCCTCGGGCATCCACTTCGTTCAGAACGGGTTGCTCGGGACCGCCGACGTGTCTTCCGCCTGCATCGTGGTCGTCATCGTCGGGGGCGGCAGCGAGGTGGACGCCATCTCCGTCGTGGTCGACGTCGTGGTCGACGTGCTCATCGTCGTCGTGGGCGTCGTCGTCGTCGTCGTCGTCTCGGTGCTCGTCGATGGCGTCGTCGCGCTCATCGTCGTGGTCGTCGTCATCGTCGTGGACGTCGACGTCATCGTCGTGGACGTCGACGTCATCGTCGGCGCCTCCGTCGACGTCGTCGCGCTCGTCGACGTCATCGAGGTCGTCGGCTGGTCCTCGCCAGGCTCCATGCTCGACGGCTCGATCGACTCGTCGGGCGGCGGACCTGCATCCGGCTCGGTCGGTCGCAGTGCGCCCTCCGGCAGCCGCAGCTCCACGTCGGCGGGCACGCCGTCGCGCACCGTCAGCGTCGCGCGCGCCGCCACCGAGCCGCCTGCGCGCGCCTCGAAGCGGTACGCGCCCGGCAGCAGCTCCACGCAGAACGCCGCACCTTCGCGGAGCGCGCCGTAGCTCTGCCCGTCGACGAAGAGCTCGCCATCCGGGACGTCGGATCGCACGCACACCTCGACCGGCTCCGGCTCCGGCTCCGGTCGTGGGCGCGGCGGGTGCGCGGTCGGCTCGTCGCCGCCCGACACCACGAGGCCGATGACGATCGCCGCCACCACGAGCAGCGCGATCACGATGCCCCACGGGAAACCACCCGCCGGCACCGTCGCGATCCCCTCGTCGCGCTCGATCGGCTCGCGCTTCACGTCCGCGCCGGGCTTGCGCGACGACGTCTTCATCGTCGGCTCGCGCGGCGGGATCTCGCTCGGGCGCACACCGCCCGCCGGAAGCGGATACTGCTGGTAGCGCGCCGCGGGCGCCGCTTCGGCCTGCGCGAGCCCTTCGCCTCCGACCTCCGCCACCACGCACGTGATGTTGTCGTGGCCGCCGCCCGCGTTCGCCATCTCGATCAGACGCCGCGCGATGGCCTCGAGGTCGTCGCCGTCGGCGAGCACCTCGCGGATCATGTCTTGGTGCACGAGGCCGGAGAGCCCGTCGCTGCAGAGCATCAAGCGATCGCCGCGTCGCAGCTCGAGGAACGTCAGATCGACGCTGACCTCTTCGGTGGTGCCGAGCGCCTGCAGGATGATGTTCGAGTGCTCGAACGACTCGGCTTCTTCTTCGGTGAGCTGGCCCGCCTCGATGAGCTGATTGACGAGGCTCTGATCTTTGGTGACCAGCGCGAGCTGGCCGTTGCGGAGCACGTAGCAGCGGCTGTCGCCGACCTGCCCGACGAAGAGCGTGCGCCCGAGGATGCCCGCCACCGTGGCGGTCGTGCCCATGCCGCGACGGCTGCGATCCATCTTGGCCGCGCCGAAGATCCGCGCGCCCGCTTCTTCGATCGAGTAGACGAGCCGGTGCGCGAACACGTCGCGATCGCGGGGCGTGTCGCCAGCCGCCATCACCTCGCGCACCGTGTCGACCGCCATCTTGCTCGCGACCTCACCGGCCGCGGCGCCGCCCATTCCGTCGCAGACCGCGAGGATCAGCCCCTTCGGCGTGACCTCACCGCCCTGCAGCTTCTCGCCCGAGCGCGGATCGTCCTCGCCGCCCCAGCACGTGCCATCGCCCGTGCCGAGGTCGATGGTCATGAAGTTGTCTTCGTTGTGCTCGCGCACCAGCCCGACGTCGATGGCGCCGAAGAACCGATACGACACGGGTCCGGACGGTGGCTGCGAGATCTTGCCCGGCTTCGTGGGCTCGCTCTCGGTCTCCGTCGCGGGCTCGCCGTCGTCGCCGTCGTCGCCGCCGTCGGCGTCCGCTTCGTCGTTCTCGTCGGGCGTGAGCGAACGGCGCTTCGCGGCTGGCATGTCCGGCATCGTCGCGGTGACATCACCTTCGTCATCGCCCTTCGACGCGTCGCGCCCCTCGCGCTCGTCGTCCTTCGCGTCGGCGTCGCTCATCGCTGTCCGTTCCCGTCGAAGCGGAAGAGGTGGCGACCCACGCGAAACTGGTCGCCGATGCGCAGCTCGTGCTCCCCGCGCAGTCGCAGCGAGGTTCCGTTGGACGAGCCGAGATCCTTGAGCACCGCGCGCCTCGTGGAGCGCTCGAACGCGATCGAGGCGTGACGACGCGAGAGGAATGGATCGTCGGTGAAGACGATGTCGCCGGTCTCGCGCCCCAACACGGTGTCGTCACGATACAAGTAATGAACGTCGCGGCCTACCCCTTCCGTCGTGTACTGCACGAGGCGCGCGAAGCGGGTGGTCTCGGGGGTCCCGAAGACCATCACGCCCTGGACGCTGGCCGGACCGAGGGGCAGCTCCGCGTCGTCGAGGAGCTCGAAGCGGAGCACCTGCTGCCCGAGCAGGATCACGTCGCCGGAGCGGAGCTCGACCGGCTCGCGGATGCGGAGGAAGACGCCGTTGATGGAGTCGAGGTCGCGCAGGAACCAGCGATTGGCGTCCTTGCGCAGGCGGGCGTGGCGCGCGGAGAGGTAGGGGTCGTCCGGGAAACGGACGTCGCCTTCGGTGCGGCCGAGATCGGTCGAGGGGACGTGGATCGCATGCGCCGCGCCGTCCGAGCCGTCCTTGAGGATCGCGACGAGCCGCACGTCGGTCGCGAGGGTGGACTGCACACCCGCGAAGCCGTCCGTCTGGTGCGGTCCGTGCGCGGTGGTGTGCACGTCCTCGCGCCCCACGAAGTCTGCGTAGCGTGCGCCGCAGAACTTGCAGACGAGCGCGCCTGGATCGCCGACCCCGCGGCATCGTCCGCAGATCGGTCCGCCGATGGCGGCGGCTGCGCGGGCGGCTTGGCTCGACGCCCCGACCGGCGTGGGCGAGGCGACCCCGCCCGCGAGCGGAGACGCGGCACCGAAGGGCGTGGGCGCGACGGCACCCCCCGCGGCACCCCCCAGTGGGCTCGACGGTGCGTGGGGCGAAGCGGGCGCGGCGTAGGGTGCCGCGACGGGCGCCCCGTACGGAGCGGGCGCAGCGACGGGGGCCGCCGGAGCTCGCGGTGCGACGGGCGCGACGGGTGCGGGCGCCGGCGATGCGGCGAGACCGTGACCGCAATGCACGCAGAAGCGCATGTGCGGTTGATTCGCGCCGCCACAGCGCGGACAGACGGGCCCCGCCGCAGGCGCGCTCGCGAGGCGGGTCCCGCACTGCTCGCAGAACACGCTGCCGGCCTGGTTCACGTGGCCGCAGTGGGGGCAGGTCATGCAGCGCGAAGTGGAACTCGCACCGCCCTCGGCCGTCAAGAACGCGCGCGGGGTCCGAGTGTGATCGTCGACCCCGAACGATTGTCGACTGGGACTGCGCAAGCCGCCCTACCGGACGGTGCGCAGCGAGCGGAGCGAGCGAAGGCTCGTGGGAGGGGGCCCCATCGGGGCTTTGTCGCACCGCGCTTTCGCGCGGTCGCGACCGTCTCGCGGAAACGTGCACCTCCGCGGACTACGTCCGCTCCGTTGTGCACGTTTTCGCTTCGAACCATGCCCCTGGCGACAGACCCTCGTGGAGCTACGGGGTGAGCGCGAGGCCGACCTGGAGCATCGCCGCTCCGTCGACGCCGAACTTCTGCGCGCGCTCCACCTCGTCGCTGCGCGACGTGAAGCCGGAGGTCGCGAAGAGCCGCACCCCGATGCCGACCACGAACGCCAGCGTGGGCACGATCTCGAGCTCGAAGCCCGCGAAGACGTCGACCAGCCCACCGCCCGCGTTGCGACGGAACGCGTCGCCGAAGAGCAGACCTCCGATCGCGGCGCCGACGAAGGGATGAAGCTGTCGTTCGCGGAGGAAGAAGCGACGCGCCACGAACCGGAGCGCCTGCAGGGTCGAGAGCTCGTGCACGCCGTTTCCGTCGAGGAGCCACACGTCGTAGCCCGCGCCGATCGCCCAGCCGGTGGGGTAGCGCCACTCGATGAGCCCACCGATGCCGCCGCCTCCGCCGAAGACGCACGCGTCGCCGGGCGGGCAGAGCGGACGGTCCGCGAAGGGGAAGACGACGTCGAGGTGGACCTCGCCCGCGATCACCGGCGCATGCTCCTCCGGCGGTGGGGGAGGCTCGAACGGCTCGCTCTGCCCTTGCGCACGACCGACCGACGCGCCGATCAGACAGAGCGAAAACACCATTGTTGACGCGAGTTTACGACTCATTCAGGGGTGCCCGCTCGACGTTGTTGACAGGCTTGGCGTGCCACCTATAGTTCGCGCCGTTCGTGGCCTGGTGCGCTCGGAGGACGCCGCGAGCAAACTACCTCGGTTGGATGGTCGCGAGACAGCCTCCGTACGCAATCCACGAGTGGTCCACGAGCGGTCCACGATAGCAGGTGACGGGTCATGGAGATCTTTCTCGACAAGCGCGCGGTTCGTCAGATTCGCCTGAGCGCGGCGGATGCGATCGAGGAGGGCGACACCGAGACGCTCCGCGAGGACCTCATCGAAGCGTTCTCGGAGGAGCAGGTCGAGGAGATCGAGCGCCGCATCGACAGCGGTGACATCTACGAGTTCATCTCGGAGGTGCTCGACGAGTGGGGCGGCGACGACATCGAAGAGCTCTTCGAGCTGCTCGAGGGTCAGCTCGCGGACGCCGACGTCGACCTCAAGTACACCGCGCCCGACGTCGAAGAAGAGGAAGAAGAAGAGGAAGAGGACGACGACGCGGAGGAAGAGGTCGAGTACGAGGAAGAGCCGCAGCTCTGATCGCTCCGCGAGCACGAAGAAAGCCGACCCTCGGGTCGGCTTTTTCGTGCTCGCTACGCGGAAACGGTGCTGTAGGCGCAAGAGCACAGAAGATTGCGCGAAGCGCCGAGAGTCCAAACGTGCGGGCTGGCCCCCTGCGGCCAGGGGCGCTCGTCTGCGAGCCCTTCGGGTCCTCGCGAACGTCGCTGCGCTTCGCTCCGCTCGGTTCGCTACGGCCGAAGAGCAGCCCGCCGGGAGGCCCAGAGCGAAGCGTCGGGCCTCACGTGCGAGAGGGGGTTGGGGGGACCTCAGGATTGATCACTTCTCGGGGCGAATAGCCGCTGGGCCAGGACCAGCTGGCGCAGCTCTTGGAAGCCTCGGGAAAGCGTCATCCATCCAGGCGGGCCGTTGTTCTTGAGGTGCCCTCCCATCCGAGCAACGGCGTACAGCACGGCGGTCGCGTCCGGATCGGCGTCGAGCTTCACCGACCAGGGGTTCTTCGGCATGGCTGCGATCGCTAGCAGGATCGCCATCTGGCTCGCCGTCATCACGGCACGCGCGGGGACGTTCGGCGCATCCCGCGCGATCGTGCGCAACAGCAGCATGTGCCATGCGATCGCGAAGCAGAACGACAGCGCGATCTTGAGGCCATGCAAGCTCTCGAGCTGAAGTCGCTCGTAGCCGCATCCGGTCTTGATGGCCTTGAAGTACTCTTCGATGAGCCAACGTGCGCGATAGGCGTCGACGACTCGGAGAACGTCTTTCGGTGATTCAATGGACTCCGTGGTTAGAAGGCGCCACTCGATCGGCGTCTGTCCATCGGGTGGATCGAGCTCTCGAACGATCACGACGTTGACGGTGATGGTCTTCTCGGTGGCGCGACTGAGGTCCGGCCGGCACAAGGTCGTCGTGAGCGCGTGGACTCCGAGGGTCGTGCTGCGCCCGTGCCGGGCCTCTATCGGGTGACTGTCTCCGAGAAGCGCCTCAAGTCTCTGGGATTCCTGCTCATTGTGGGGGTCGAGCAACCGGCGGTCCTTCGTCTGTCGGATGACGAATCGGCCGCCACGCGAGAGGATGTTGGCCATCCACGAGTACTCGTCCGCTTCGCGATCGGCGACATGGACCACGCTGACGCCGTGCTCTCGCGCCGCGTCTTCGAGGTCGTTGGCGAGTCGGTCCCATCGCAGGAACTCGTTGTCCTCCGAGAAGTGGCGAGCACGCTCCCACTGCTTCTTGCTTATCTTCGATGGCTTCTTCTGTCGATCTCTGGGTCTAACGAGGATCTCGCATCCTCCCAAACCGAGAGGAACTGCGACGGAATCATCTCGCTGCTCTCCAGCGCTTGCCATGCAAGCGAGCAGCCCCGTGTGAGCGTAGAAACCCTCGCCGTCGTTCATCAGCTCGCCGAGACCGTCCCTCTCCTTCGTGCCGCCGAACCGCATCTCCGTCGTGTCCTGGATCGCCAGCACCCAGAGGCCGGACGCCGAGGCCTGGACCGCCCGTTGCCAGCTGCATGTGACGTGAGGAGCGACGAGCTCACCGCTGTCGACACGCGGGTTGTTGAAGAAGCGGTAGGCGCCCTCGAGCTGGGCCGAGTCCTTCATCGCGCGCGGCAAGCTGCTCTCGGGAGCCGCCGACCACGCACCGAAGATCAGCCGCGCTCGGTCGTCGAGCCGCTTGTCGCCGAGATCGATGTCCTCGAGCTCGATCTCTTGGGGGCGTGGTTCGAAGGGAAGAGAGACGGTCGTTCGGGCCATCCCCCCTTGGATCAGACGTCAGCCCGCCGCGCAAGCGGTGGCGGGCTGACGAAGTGATAGATCTTGAGGGGGGGACACTTCCCCCGCCGTGAGCGAAGCGCGGAGCGCGTAGCGAACAAAAGACGCGCGTCACTCGCCGGCGCACTCGTTCTCTCGTCGCGCACGCGCTTCGCGGGCGGCGCGTCCGACCTCGGTGATCTCGAGGACACGTTCGAGCGTGCGGCAGGCTTCGGCGCGATCGCCCGCGTCGCGCTGCATCGCGGAGAGCTCGAGCAGCGCGTCGTCGCGCAGGCGCGAGGTCTCGAACTCGTCCACCAGCGCCTCGTAGCTCTCCGCCGCGGCGACGCGATCGCCCGCGTCGCGGTGGATCCGCGCGAGGCGAAGGCGCGCTTCGGGGAACGCGGGCAGCGTGTAGCTGCCCATCATCGTCGTGGTCTCCGCGCGCTGCAGCAGCGCTTCGAGGTGCGCGATCGCTTCCTCGCGGTGGCCGTCTTCCTGCGCGAGCTCCGCGAGCCGGAGCAGCGCGTCGTCCCAACGTTCGCCTTGCGGGTACGGGTGCCGCTCCACGAGCCGCGCGAGGGTGGCGCGCGCCGCGGCTCGGCGATCGAGGGCGAGCTCGAGCTCGTGCGCGCGCCAGAGCAGATCGTCGCCGAGGGTCGTCTCCGCGAGGCTCGCGTCGAGCGTGCGCAGCAACGCGAGCGCGGCTTCTTGGCTCTCGTTCGCCTCGACGTACCCGAGCCAATGGTGCAGCGCGCGCCCGCCGAGGCCGTCGTCGGGATACTCGCGCACCACCCGCTCGAAGCCTTGGAGCGCGCGCGGCACGTCGTCGGTGCGCTCGAAGCGGAGCAGCGCGGCGTCGTAGAGCGCGCGCGCGGTGCGGCGCGAGGGCGGGCGCGTGGCCGCGATCGCGTCGAGGATCACGACCGCCTCTTCGTCGCGGCCCGCGTCGCGGAGCGCGCGCGACTGTCGGTAGAGCGCTTCGTCGCGATCCACACGCCGATCCGCGGTCTCGGCCGCGCTGGCGAACGCGCGGATGGCTTCGTCGTGACGCCCGTGACGCGTGTGGCGTTCGCCTTCCGCGAGCGCGTCGAGGTGCGCGGCGCTCTCCGGTCGCGAGAGCGTGGGTGGGCACGCGGTCCCGAGGACCGTCAGCGAGGTCGCGAGCGCGAGCGAAGGAGAGAGGCGCACGGTCGGATCGAACGGAACGAGAGAGTACGAGAGGGTCGCGGAGGGCGTCGAGAAGTCGAACTGAGCGTCGAACTGAGCTGGGAGCTGAGCTGGGCTGAGCTGGGAGAGACTTCGAAGCGAGAATCCGATTTGAATCCGTGGAACGTTCGGACTCGGCTCATGGGCTCGGACGGGCGACGTCGGTCGGCGAGACGAAGACGGGGCGTGAGCTCAGCCCGCGAGCTCCGCGAGCGCACGGAGCGCGCCGTCGATCGCGGCGTCGTCGAGATCGCGGTGGGTGACGGCGCGGATCCGTCGCGCGCCGATCGCACCGAGCGCGACGCCGAGCTCCTTGGCACGCGCGAGGAAGGTCGGCGCGTCGAGCGCGACGTCGAACGCGACGATGTTCGTCTCGACGCTCGCGGGATCGCAGCCGAAGCCGAGCTCCGCGAGCCCCTCCGCGAGGCGCTTCGCTCGCGCGTGATCCGTGACCAGGTCCGCGCGGTGATGTTCGAGCCCGTGGATCGCCGCCGCCGCGAGGATCCCCGCTTGGCGCATCGCGCCGCCCGCGCGACGGCGAAGACGCAGCGCTTCGTCGCGACGCGCGGCTGGGAAACACACCGCAGAGCCGACCGGTGCGCCGAGGCCCTTGCTGAAGCAGACGCTCACCGTGTCGAAGGGCTCCGCAAGCTCCCGCGGCGAGAGCCCCGTGGTCGCGCTCGCGTTCCAGAGCCGCGCGCCGTCGAGGTGGAGCCCGAGACCGGCCTCCCTCGCGCGTGCCGCGACCGCGATCACCTGCGCTTGCGGAAACACGCGACCGCCCGAGTGGTTGTGCGTGTTCTCGAGCGCGACCGCCGCTTGGCGCGCGTAGTAGAAGGCGTGTGGACGCAGGCGCGGCTCGAGCGCGTCGACGTCGAAGAGGCCACCTCCCGGAATCGGCGTGAGCTGGATCCCGCTGCTGCCCGCCGCCGCGCCGCTCTCGTAGAGCAGGACGTGCGCGTCCTCGCCCACCAAGATCTCCTCGCCGCGCGCGCCGTGGAGCGCGAGCGCGAGCTGGTTCGCGAGGGTCCCGGACGGCACGAAGAGCGCGCTCTCTTTGCCGAGCAGCGCCGCGACGTGCTCCTCGAGCCGCCGCACGGTGGGGTCTTCGCCGTAGACGTCGTCGCCGACCTCCGCGGAGGCCATGGCGCGACGCATCGCGTCGGTGGGACGGGTGACGGTGTCGGAGCGGAGATCGATCACGGGCCGCGGAGGGTAGCAGCTCGCGGCCCTCGGGCTCGACGGGTCGCGATCACTCCGCCGGAACGCACGTGTACGCGAGCGCCATCTCGGTCAGCACGGGCGAACGCGCGCGGTCGACGCTGCCTTGGAGCACCGCGGTGACCCGCAGGTACGGGAGGTCGTCGGGCATGCCGGCGAGGCGCAGGAGCTCCGTCACGTTGCGTGGGGGCGCAGGTCCCGTCGCGTCGACCATGACGCGCACCGGGGTCGCCGAGGGCACGTCCGCCTCGCGCGCTGCGGTGCGGATCTCGAAGACGATCGCGGTGCCGGCCGGGAAGTCTGCGATCCACGTCAGATCACCCCACACCGGCCGGTTCGGTGGCACGTCGCAGCCATCGGTGACGTCGTAGTCGCGCCAGTAGCGACCGGTGATCGGCGCGCACGGGAACTGCCCCGTGAGCGTCGCGTCCGGGTTCGTGAGCAGCGTATTGCAGGCGGTGCCGCAGAGCTCGATGGTGTCCGAGTCCACGCGGCGCCAGCCCTGCCGCCCCGAGCACGAGGTCGTGGTCTCGGGGTCGTTGCACGTCAGCAACGTCGAATCGAGGCGCACTTCGCCGAGGCAGGCGACGTCCGCGTCGATCTCGCCGCTCACGTCCATCTCGCACGAGCGCGTGCCGACCACGATGGTGTTCACGGCGGTGACGAGGCCGCTCGGATCGGTGGCGACCCAGTACGGCGCGCCCGACGCCGGTGGCGACCCAGTACGGCGCGCCCGACGCCACACCCACACCCGCGTTCGCGATGTCCTGCAGATGAGAGGCCGCCACGCCGGTGCCGACGCTGATCACGAAGGTGCGGATGCCGTTGGTGAAGCCACGCCGGACCTCGTTCACGACGGCGGCACGCGGATTGGCCGCACATCCGTTGGGCTCACCATCCGTCACGAGGACCACGAAGGGCGGTCCGTCCGGCGGAGGCGACGCGATGATCTGATTGTACGTGGCTTGGAGCGCCTCGAAGGTCGGGGTGGTTCCGTTGGTGACCTCGGGTCGGAAGAAGGCGTCGATGTTCGTGTAGTTGTTCAACTGCATCGTGCGGGATCCCGCGGTGCTCCGCAGCGGGGTCGTACAGCTCGCCGAGTACGTCTGCAGGCCGAAGCGCACCGTGCTCTGGAGCTGCCCGACCACGCCTCGGTCGACGCCCGTGCCGGTGCGGCCGATGATCGCGTCCTTCGAGGCCTGCCAGCGCGTGCGCCCCCCACCGAAGTTGCTGTCCATCGAGCCCGAACGATCCACGACGAACATGACGTTCGGGATCACACGCGCCGCCCCGACCTCGACCGTCGCGCAGGCCGGCACCGCGGGCGGCACCACGATGCGGACCTCCTTCTCGAAGGCGATCGTCGAGTCGTTGAAGAGGACGCGGATCCAGAACGTGAACGCCTGCGCGGTGGCGCTCGGCATCACGACGTCGTTGCGGAAAGAGACCTCGAAGTTGGTGTCGGTTCCGGGGAGACAACCATCGAACCGGTTGCCGCTGCGCGACTGACAGCTCCCACGCGGGCCCCAGCTCGCGGCCACGATGTTCTCGACGAATTCTCGTTCGTCGAAGGTCGGTGTGGCCGGGTTGTCGACCGCGATCGCGCTGACGTCGACCCGCGAATAATCCGCGAGGTAGCGCACCGCGTCGACGATCGCCGCGGACAATCCGGTTCCGTCGGGCGGGATGCTGAACACGAACGGGTTCCCCGTCGCGTCCACGGAGTTGGTCGCGTACGCGAGCGCGTTCAAATCCTGCATCGTCTGTGCTTCGCGGCCCGACGACTCGATGGAGATGACCTTGATGCCGCGCGCGACGAGCGCGTTGGTCACGTTGGACCACGACTGCGCGGGGATCGCGAAGCCGGTCGCGGACGTGAAGGGGTCGAGGTTCGACTCGAAGCCGACGTTGCCGCCGCCGAGGTTCACGTCGTCGACCCAGACGGTGTCGCTGCCCGCGTTCACGCTGCCGTCCTTCGAGTAGACGAGCGTGAGCGTGTGGGCACCGGCGGCCACGCTGCGCGTCCACTGCGTCCAGCCGATGCTGCCCGAGTAGCGGTTCACCTCGACCCCGTCGAGGATCACGCGGAAGAAGTCGAAGTTGGCCTCGCTGCTGACGCGGTACCAGAACGAGATCGTGGTGGTCGCGGCGAGCGTGAAGGTCGCGCTCATCGCGCTGACCTGGTTGTGCGTGATCGTCGCCGCGCGCGCGGAGCGGCTCCCCGACCGACGCTCGCCGGTCGTCCGCTCCCACATCGCGGGCGTGGTGCTGACGTAGTCGTACGCGGGGATCGTCCCGTTGTGGAACGGCGCGTCCGTGATGAGCACGACCACCGGGATCGCGTCCTCGCGGAAGCACGGATAGCCCCAGCGCGCGCCGGGACACCCGCCCTTCGGCGCGAGGAACGCTCCGTAGCCGCCTCCCGTCGCGACCGCCCACAGCGCTTGGCTCTGGCTCTCCGGCCAGTCGTTGCCGTTGTGCAGCGCGAGGCCGTTCACCGCGGTCTGCGCGGCCGCGACGCCGTCGGTGATGTCGAGCAAGTTGCGGTAGACGTCGTCGCCGCCCGCGCCGTAGGGCGAGACCGGGAAGTCGTCGTGGTAGCCGACCCCGAACCACGCGTCGGGGATCGCGCAGCGGATCGCGCCGATGACGCCTCCGGTGCAGCCGCCGAGCGTGCCGCTGGTCAGGCCGCTGCGGAGGTTGTTGATCTCGCCGCCCATCGAGCCGGTGGTGTCGACGAGGAAGTACACGTCGACCGTGCGGACCTGCACGTCGATGAGGCACGGGTCCATGACGGCGGGGCCGCCGAACGGGAGCTCGTGGTAGATGCCGGGCGTGCCGGTCCCGGCGGGACACCCGAAGAGCTCGGGCACGCCGGGCGTCGAGGGGCAGTCGTCCGCGATGTCCGGCACCCCGTCGCGATCGCGATCGGCGCTGCTCGGCGTGCCGGTGGTGCTCGGGGGAAGACGGATGCCGCCTGCGCCCGGGTCGTACTCGACCCCGTCGCTGTTGTCGTCGGTGAGGTCCGTCGCGTCCGGGCGGTCGGTGCTGATGCGGCAGCTCGGGTTGCAGACGTTGCACTGCTCGGGGCCGCCGATGAGCGCCGCGCTCGCGGAGCGATTCACGACGGAGAACGCCGGCAGCTCGTACGTCTCGACGTGCTCACACGCCCCCCACTGCCCTTCGACGCAGTATCGCGTTCCCGATCCACACACGTAGTTGCCGCCACGAAGCCCGTGATCGACCCAACAACCGACCGGTTCATCGTCCGGATCACAGGGACAACCCTCGTCCGGCTCTGGACAGAATGTTCCGGCGTCGCTGGTGAGCACCACGGGCGGAGGACGCGTGTTTTCCCCTGCGGGATCGACCGGCTCGCGATCGCAGGCGGCGAGCACGAGCAGAGAGAGGACGAGGCGCGCGCGAAGATTCGAAGTCATGCTCGCGCGCGCTTCCTGCAAAGATCGTGACCAGCTCGACGCGTGACGACCGATCCCGGGATCGTTCGTGATTTCGCCGATCGACGGGTGACGATCTTCGTCGCTCCCTGACCGATCTTCGGCACTCGACGACCGATCCCGAAAGATCTTCACGACGCCTCCGCCGCCACGCACGTCGGTGCGCCACCGCTCGCCGGCGGCGCACACACCGCGCCCACCTCGCAGCTCGCGCTCGTCGCGCACGTTCCGCCGGCGGGCACGCACTCGCGCACGCCGTCGCCCCAGAGGTCGGCGCAGGTGAAGCCCCCGCCGCAATCCGACGGGCCGTCGCACGGCCCCTGCGCCTGACACGCGAGCGCCTTCGCGGTCGGGTCGTAGCCGCAGACCGAGTTGCGGCAGTCTTCGTTCGCAACTGAAGAAGGGTGGGCACGCCCCCGCGAAGCTCGAGCAGCGGCGCGAGACGCGCGTGCAATACGGGCGCGCCCAGGTGTCGGCGTCTTGGCAGAAGAAGCTGAACGGACACCCCGCGTCCGCGCACGACACGCGCCGATCGACGCACGCACCGCTCTCGCACGCGAAGCCGACCGCGCAGTCGCGCGAGTCGGTGCATCCACCGGTCGGATGCAGGCAGACCTCGGCCGTCGAACCGTCGAGCGCGCGGGCCGCGAAACACTCGCTCCCGACGGGGCAATCGGAGGCGTCGACGCAGGCATGACCGCCGGGCTGACAGGTCGTGCGTCCGCAGCCGTCGGGCACGCAGCGCAGGCCTGCCACGCACGCGGGCGAGGCTTCGGGATCGCACTCCGGCACGCCGCAGCGGCAGAGGTCGAAGCGTCCTTCCTCGTCGAGGCAGTCGTCGCCGAAGGTGTACGAGCCTCCGTCGAAGCTCCCCGCGTCGCGCATGCCCGCGTCGCGTCCGGCGTCGGGATCGATCGTCGCGTCGTCGAGCCCCGCGTCATCGAGCCCCGCGTCGTCGATCGTCGCGCCGTCGAAGCCCGCGTCGCGCGTGCCACCGTCGCGTGGCGTGGGCGGAGGCACGGCGTCGTCGCCGCATCCGATCGCCGCGACGAGCATCACGCTCGCGAACCACGTCGCGTGACGACGTGCGTTGCGTCGCCCCGTCGCTGCTCGCGCCGATCCCTCGTCCATCACGAGCGATCTCTCGTGCCTCACGTCGTTCCTCACGACGTCCATCACGAGCCGCATCGAAGCCTCCGCGCGACGAGCTCGGTGCCGCCGTCTCCCGTGGGCTCGGCCCACGTCACCACGATCGCGCCGTCGTTCCCCACCGCGACCCGCACCGGGCCGCCGTCCACGGTCGTCGGATCGAGGTTCGTCAGCGCGGTGCGCTCTCCGTTCGTGGTCACGAGCGCGAGTCGGATCCTCGGCCCTTCGAGGTCGGTGTCGGAGGTCGCGCGAAACGCGACCGCGTAGCCACCCGCGAACGCCGCGACGCCCGGTGAGTGCCCGCGGCTCGTACCCGGGGTGACGACGGTCTCGAGGCCCGCCGCGCCTCCGGTCGCCGCGCTCAAAGGACGAAAGCGCACCTCTTGGCGCGAGCCGCCGCCCGCCACGTCGACGTCGAACACCACCGCGAGCTGACCCGCCGGCGTCTGCGCGACCGAGACCACACCGGCCGCGTTCGCCTGCGTGCTCACCGTCTGCACTGCGCCGCTCGCCATCGCGTCGGCGTCGAGCGGTCGCGCGACGATCGACGCGCCGTCGTCCGCCGAGCGCGCCCACACCACGACGCTGCCGTCCCCACGCGCCGCGATCGCGGGCTCGTTCGCGGGCGGATCGGTGATCGACGCGACGCTGCCCTGCACCGCGCCGTCCGCACCGAGCCGCACCGCCTGCAGCCGCCGCGTGCTCGCGAGCACCTCTTCTTCCACGAAGGTCGCGACCACCGACGTGCCGACGCGCGCGAGCGCGAGCCGATCGTGCACGTGCCCCGCGCGTGATGTCGAGATCACGCGCGCGTCACCCACCGGGTTGCCCATCGCGTCGAGCGCGCGCGTGACGACCTCGAAGCCGCGTCCGTCGTTGTCGTGCCAGCCCGCGACGAAGCCGGCTGCCGTCGCGACCAACGCGGGCGCGCGCTCGCTCGCGAAGTTGTCGGTGATCGTGATGGGCGCGCTCGGCGCTCCGCTCGACGGCACGTACCGCGCGAGCACGTCGTCGAAGCCGCCCTCGTTGAGGGTGTAGAGCACCACGAACCCCGCGCTCCCCGCCGCCACCGCGACGTGCCGCGCTCCGGTGCGCGCGTCCGAGCCGAGCACGATCCGGTCGTCGTCCGTGGTCACGCAGTCCGTGGGAACGGACGTCCCGGAATCTTCGTCCGGGATGCTGCCGTCCGCGACCGGGGTCTCCCCGTCACGTGACGTTCCGCCGTCCTCCGCAGAGCCGCCGTCGGGTCGCGAGGCGTCGAACCCGATCGGCGGAGGGATGTCGTCATCCCCACATCCCCACGCCAAGAGGACGGCCAGTGCGCATGTCCAGTACACTCTGATACCGTACCGTACAAACGGTATCGTGCAACCCTGGTGGAATCACCGAAGGGAAAGCCCGGGCCCGCCGACCCCTCGACGCCAGCGAGACTGCGTGAGCTTCGCTTCGAACGACTCCGCCTCGACCCGTGTCGAAACCTTCGCAGAAAGCGAATCATTTCCAAACCTTACCGACCGAGCGCGGTTTCGCGCCGTCGTCGGACCGCGCTCGCCTTCGTCGGACCAGGGCTCGCTTCGTCGGACCGAACGGAGCGGGATCCGACGCTCGCACCCGCGACTGCCGGATCAGCCCTCGTGGTCGTGGTCGTGGTCGTCGTGCGCGTGCTCGATTCCGTCGAACGGGCACTCGCCTTCGCCCTGGAAGTGCCCCTGGGTCTTCAACTGCGCGCGCACGTACGTCCACATGTCCGTGAGCGGCAGATCCTCGAAGGGCGAGCTCAGGTCGTAGCGCTCGTCCAGCTCCGCCAGGTCCGCTGGCTCGAGCGACTCCAGCTCCGCGCGCGTCACCGTTCCGTCGAGGTTCAGGTCCGCGTCCGCGAGCCACTGCGCGAGCCGCACCACGCCGCCCTCTTCGCCCTCCGGAAAGCCGTTGAAGAAGAGGTGGTCGCCGTGGATCGTGAGCGACGCGCTGCTCCCGCCTTCGGTGACCGCCACGCCGCTCGGGCCGTCCTCCGCCTGGCAGGGCCCGAACACCGTCTCGGCGTCCACGCAGAACGAGAACGCCACCGAGGTCGCCGGGTAGCAGCCCTCTTCGTCGGCCGTCACGCCTTCGGGCGGCGTCGCGAGCGCGCTCGGCGGACAGCTCCGACCGTCGGCCTTCTGCATCGTGCCTTCGATCAGGTACGTGCACTCCTCGTCGACCATCCGCTGGAACGCGGCCTCGGGGACGCTCTCGTGCCGCGTGCCTTCGCCCGCGTGCGCCGTCACGTAGCTCACCTCCCAGCGCCCCGTGCGCAGACCTTCCACGCTCCAGAGCGAGAGCCCCGACGGCGGCAGCGACGCGAGATCCACCACGTAGATCTCGTCCGCGCTCGCGCTCCGCGTCGCGTCGGTCGCGAAGCCGAGCTGGATCTCGCCGATCGCCACCGCGTACCGATCGAACGACACCGACCAGCCGTCGGTGACGTTCTCGTCGCCCTCCCCCGCAGCGAGCCCCTCGGTGATGGTGTCCTCGGCCTGAATCAGGAACGTCACGTCACCGGTGGAAGCGTCGTCGCCACAACCGAGCCCGAGCGCGAGCAGAATGGACCACTTCTTCATGAAACTACCCTCATTCATGGTTTTCCGCCCGGTCTTCGGACGGACGCGTGCCCTCGCGGAGCCTTTGCTCCACGTCATTTCACGGTTCCTTCGAGTGTCGAACTGAACCAGTTTTCGGCGTCGACCTGGACCCGAGTCGCGGTCGATGCCGACGCGAATCAATCTCTAGACCAGGCGATCTCCGGCCGCGACTGAGCGGTCATTCCCGCCACGATCGCACGCCACGCCTGCGAGCCTTCTTCGATGCTTCCGTCGGAGCCCAGCTCTTCGAAGCGCACCCCACCGAGCCACGCGCGCGGGTCGATCGAGAGCGTGAGCGCCTGCGCGCCTTCGAGGTCCGTCACCTCGCCCGCGCTCAGGGTGCGGCGCACGACGAGCGAGCCCGCGCGGATCGGGGTGACCGCGATCGCACCCTGGAAGCGCACGCGCTCCTCCCCGCGCTCCGCGACGCCCTCCACCACGAACGAGCGCCCCTGCATCGACGCGTCGTCCACGTGGCTCTCCGGGGCCATGCCCGTGAGCTCCCAGGTCACGCCGTAGTCGTGCATCACGCTGCGCACGACCCCGCCGAGCCCGACCAGGCGCCCGACCTCGTGCGGCTCCGGATCGAGCAGGTCGAGCACCACCCCGTCGAGCATCTCCGCCTGCGCGGTCTCGCAGAGGTCGCCCGCGTTCGCCGCGGTGCAGAGGTAGAGCGGACCGAACGCGAGGTCGGCGCGCTCCAGGGTCACCAGCCAACCGTCGCGCGCCTCGAAGGGCTCCGCGGAGACTCCGGCCGCGAGGACGGGAAGCTCGACCGGAGCGACACCGGTGTCGACGCAGCCCGAGGAGCCGAGCACGAGAAGCGTCGCGAGGAGCGTCGTGGCGAGGCGTCGAGTCGAAGAAGCGTGGTTCATGGGAGTCTCGGGAGCGACGAAAACGGAAAGAAATCGCACAGACGGGAGGTCGACCTCGTCGACTTCAGAAATGGACTTCGAGGGTGCCGAAGAAGGTGCGCGGCGCGCCGGCCGCGAAGTGTCGGGCCGGAACGCGGCTTCGCGTGCCCTCCGGATCCCAGTTGGAGGCGTAGCTGAGCTCGACCGCGGCGTAGCGCGCGTCGAAGAGATTGAAGACGTCGAGCGAGAGCTCGACCGGACCCCAACCGAGCCCCGCGGAGACGTCGAGCAGCGTGAAGGGATCGGCCTCCACCGCGTAGGGGAGCGGGCGCGGCGAGAGGTACGTGAGGCCCGCGCCCACGCGACCGCGCAGCGGATGCCGGCCGAGCCCGTTCGAGCCGATGCGGGGCGAGAGCACGTGCTGCGCGCCCACGTCCGCGCGCACCACCCACGGCGGCACGTAGGGGAGGTTCTGTCCCTTGGTGAACGCCGGGCGCGGATCTTCCGCGGAGGGCGGCGGCGGCTCGAGCAGCTCCGCGTCCACGAAGGTCACGCTGAGCGCGCCGACGAGCCACTCGAAGGGGCGCGTGACCACGTGCAGCACGCCACCCGCACGCCGCGTCGCGCCCACCCGCTCGAGGCGTCCTTCCGCCGGCTCGAAGGCGACGTCGTCCGAGAGGCGCGTCCAATAGCCGACGAGGCGCGCTTCGAAGGCTTCGTCGAAACGCACGCGCACGCCCGCGTCCGCGCTGCGCACCTTCGTGAAGGGCGCCGTCTCTCCGTCTTCCAAGGTGCGCGCTTGGGGCGAACGGAAACCTTCGCCGTACGCGCCGAGGATCGCGATCGCACGCGTGGGCTTGATCTCGATCGACGCGCGCGGGCTCGCCGCGACCCCGAACGCGCTGCGGCGGTAGCCGAGCAGGTACGCGTCTTCACGAAAGTCCGGGATGAAGTTTCCGAGGCGATCGTCGATCTCGTAGACGAGCACGTCCGCGCGCACGCCGCCGCGGAGGCTCACGTAGTCGGTGATCGCGAGGTCCGCGTCGACGTACACGCCGACGTCTGCGCCCTGGATCGTCGCGTCGACGCGCTCGTCCCAGGTGGTGTTCTGCGGCGACTGCACGAGGCGCTGCGCTTGATCGATCCCGTCGAAGCGCGCGGAGAGGCCGGTCTCCACCGTGGCGTGCAGGAACGACGCGGGCTCGTACACGCGCGAGCGCCAGCGCGCGTGCGCGCCGATCGAGGTCGTGCGGTTCTGCTGCTCGACGAGGTCGCCGCGACCGACCCAGTCGGGGTTCGTGCGGCTGCGCTCGACGAAGCCGGTGTAGTTCGCTTGCAGACGAAACACGTCGCGACCGAGCCAGAGGCCGACCTGCGCGTTGCCGCCGTCGCTCTGCCGGTGCGTGGCCTCGTAGGCGAGCACGCCGCGCATCGCGAGCGCGTTCTGCGATTGCGCGGTGGGGTACGGGTAGGCGTCGTAGAAGCCGAGGGTTCCCGCAATCACGTCGTCGCGACGCACGAAGCCGGCCATGCGCGCGCGGCTGCCGTAGCCGAGGAGGAACACGCGGTGTCGCCACGGCCCGTCGCCGAAGACCTGCTGCACGATGGCGCTGCCGGAGAGCGCGTTGCGGTTCTGACCGAAGCCGTCGGTGCGCCGGAGCTGAAAGGCGGCGAAGCTTCCGTCGCGCTGCTCTTCCGGAGCCCAGAGCACGAGCTGTCGGAAGCCGCCGAAGGAGCCGAGGCTCGAGCGCGAGGTGAGCCCGCGTCGGCGCACGCCGAGCTCGAGGTCCACGGTGCCCGCGACCGCGAAGTCGCCCTGGCGCGGATCGGCGACGCCTTCGATCACGCGCAGCGAGTCGACGACCTCCGGGATGAGGAAGCCGAGGTCGAGGTAGCCCTGCCCGTGCAGGTGCGAGGGCAGATTCATCGGCACGCCCGCGACGCGGAGCTCGACGTCTTGGCCGTGCTCGGCGTCGAAGCCGCGCAGGAAGATGCGGTGTCCGACCGCTTCGCCTTCCGCACGCGCCACGTACACGCCGGGCGCGCGTCGAAGCACGTCCGCGCCTTCGCTCATGGGCGCCGCTTCGAGCACGTCGCGCGCGATCGTGAGATCGCTGGCGCCGCGATCGTGCGCGCGCAGCGCGGCGGCCTCGACCTGCGCTTCGGCGCCGAAGCCTTCGTCCTGGGCGTCGAGCTCGGGCTCGTCGGACGGCGGGTGTACATCGTGCGCGTTCGGGCTCGCCGCGTTCGTGGTCGCGTTCGCCGCATTCGAGCTCGCCGCGCTTGCGTCGTTCGTCGCGTTCGCGTCGTTCGATGCGTTCGTGTCGCGCTCGTTCGTCGCGCTCGACTCCCCAGCGACGTCGCGCGGCGCACCCGCATCGCTCGGCGCGCCCGCATCGCTCGGCGCCCCCGCATCGCTCGGCGCCCCCGCATCGCTCGGCGCACGAGCCACGAGCTCCACCTGCACCGTGATCCGCGCCGCGATCGGTCGTCCGTCGCGCTCCGCCGGCGCGAACACGAAGCGGCGCACGCCTTCGATCACACGCGCGTCGAGCGTGGTGTCCCCCGTCGTCGCGACGAGCTCCGCCCCCGTCACCGCCCCGCGCTCGTCGATCGTCACGAGCACCGCGACGGGCGCGCGCGGCGCGTCGACCTCGATCCGCTCCGCGCGCAGGAGACGGGGTGGCGTCGGTGCGGTCGGTGGGGGCGTCGGCTGCGCATGCGCGACGCTCGCGGTCATCGCGAGCGCGAGCGAACAGCAGAAGGCACAGAGCGGAGCGCGCATCCCATCGTCTCGAGCGGAGCCCCACGCAGAGTCCGGACCGAAGTCGGCCTCCTGGGGAGACGACGTGATACCAAGTCGGCCGCCAAACGCAACCGTGATGCAATTACATCCGCACACTTGATGAATCGTTGAACTCTGCGAGTGGGCCGCGGAGTCGGGGGCGGGTTCACCGAGGGGTCGCGGCTTCGCCAACCTCTCGATCTCTCGATGCGAAGCACCGATGGACCTCCACGCCACGGCCGAAATCTGCCGCATGCGTCCTGCTGATGCAAACTGATTGTGTTTGCATCGGCGGCCGCGCGCGGGCACGAACGTGTGGCCTCGGGCGTAGTAGGGTCCGCGGCCGGTGCTCCGTTGCAGCGTTCCGCGACCAGCACTCGAAGGAGACCGTCCGTTCGCCGGGCGCGTCGGAGGTGGGCATGGCGATACAGATCCGTGGGCTGGAGGTCCGATTCCGCGACACGCGCGGCAAGGACGTCCCCGTGCTCGACGTGAAGCAGCTCGACCTCGAGGACGGGCGCCGGGTGTGCCTCGTCGGCGGCTCGGGCAGCGGCAAGACCACCCTGCTCCACGTGCTCGCGGGCATCGTGACGCCGACCAAGGGGGAGGTCCGCTACGGCGACGTGGACATCACGAAGCTGCCAGAAGCGGAGCGCGATCGCTTCCGCGCGAAGAACGTCGGCTACGTGTTCCAGAGCTTCAACCTGCTCCAAGGGCTGAGCGCGCTGGAGAACGTCGCGATCGCGGGCACCTTCGGGGGTCAGGGCGCCCACGAGGCGCGGGATCGCGCGA
The DNA here is from genome assembly GCA_025453555.1 of Myxococcota bacterium. GTDB lineage: Bacteria > Myxococcota_A > Polyangia > Polyangiales > Houyiibacteriaceae > JACKEH01. Next base: position 30,701 of record JALOQC010000091.1, read on the forward strand.
CGAAGCTGCTCGATCGGGTGGGCCTCTCGCACCGCAAGGACGCGCGCCCCGGAACGATGAGCGTGGGCGAGCAGCAGCGCGTGGGCATCGCGCGCGCGCTCGTGAATCGCCCGAAGGTGGTCCTGGCCGACGAGCCGACCGCGAGCCTCGACGACGAGCGCGCCGACGAGGTGCTCGCGCTGCTCGAAGAGGTCGTGAAGGAAGAGAAAGCGACGCTGGTGCTGGTGACGCACGAGCAGCGGGTGCGCGAGCGCTTCAGCGACGTTCTGGATTTGAAGGAGCTCGGACGATGAGCCTCTGGCAATTGATCCTGCGCCAGCTCCGGCAGCGGAGCCTCTCGTCCGTGCTCACCGCGCTGAGCGTCGCGCTCGGCGTGATGCTCGTGAGCGCGATCCTGCTCTTGCAGCACCAGATGGAGCGGCACTTCCTCGAGCCCGGTCGCGGCTACTCGATCGTGGTGGGCGCGCCGGGCTCCGCGCTGCAGCTCGTGCTCAACGGCGTCTACCACATGGACAAGAGCCCCGGCCTGATGCCGATGCGCACGTGGCTGGAGCTCGAAGAGGACGACAGCGTCGCGCTCGCGGTGCCGTACGCGGTGGGCGATTCGTTCCACGGCTACCGCGTGGTCGCGACCACCGACGCGATCTTCGACGAGCGCTTCCCGCACCCGGCGGGCGAGGGCGAGGACAAGCTCGCGGAGGGGCGGCCCTTCGACTTCTCGCGCGAGCGGCTCTTCGAGACGCTGGAGCGCCTCGGGGCCTCGCAGCTCGAAGAAGGCGAAGCGCACGAGCCCACGAACGTCGAGCCGAAGGACGTCGAGGTCACCACCGCGGGCACGTACACGATCGATGACGCAGCGGGCGCGGCGCAGACGGTGGAGATCGCCGCCGCGGTGACCGCGCTCGCGGGCGGTCCCGTGCACGTGATCGCGGGGCCCGACGCGCCGCAGGCAGCCGTGGTCGCTCTGCTCGATGCGTTGCGCGCGGGCGGCGTGCGGGACGTGCGGATCGTGGCGGAGGCGGAGCACCACGAGCACCACGGCGAAGCGCACGAAGAAGAAGACCACGACGCGAAGGACGTCGAGGTGACGGCTCAGGGCGAGTACGTGGTCGAAGGCACGACGCGCGCGCTCGCGGACGCGGTGACGGCCGTGCGCGGCGACGTCGTGCACGTGGTGACCCACGACGAGACGCCGCAGGCGGCGGTGATCGCGCTGCTCGACGCGCTGCGCGCGGCGGGGGTGACGCAGATTCGAATCGTCGACGAGCACGCGCACGAGCACGAGCACGACGAGCACGCGCACGACGAGCACGCGCACGACGAGCACGCGCACGAAGGCGAGCACGCCCACGAAGGCGAGCACGCCCACGAAGGCGAGCGCGCGCACGAAGGCGAGCGCGCGCACGAGGGCGAGGAGCGCGTGCACGAGGGCGAGGAGCACGCGCACGAGGGCGAGGAGCACGCGCACGAGGGCGAGGAGCACGCGCACGAGGCGGCTCCGACCGCGATGACCGAGCCGGACGGCGAGCACGCGCACGACGATCACGCGCACGACGAGCCTGCGACCGCGATGGCGGCGCCCCACGACGATCACGACGACCACGCGCACGACGACCACGCGCACGACGATCACGCGCACGACGAGCCTGCGACCGCGATGGCGGCGCCCCACGACGATCACGACGATCACGCGCACGACGACCACGCGCACGACGACCACGACGATCACGCGCACGACGACCACGGCCACGAAGGTCACGATCACGGCGCGGTGATGGAGGCGGTGCTCGGCGCGGAGGTCGCAGCCGCGATGCGCATCCAGGTCGGCGACGAGATCGAGCCCACCCACGGCGTCGGCGACGGCACCGCGCACGAGCACGAGCACCTCTGGAAGGTCGTCGGGATCCTGAAGCCCACCGGCACGCCGGTGGACCGCGTGGTCTTCATCAACCTCGACAGCTTCTTCGCGATCGACGAGCACGCGGCGGGCGCGCTCATCCCGGGCACCTCCGAGGCGGGCCTGAGCACCGTGCTGCTCTTCCCGCGCCCCGGCGTGCACAAGGCGATGCTGCTCTCGAAGCTCAACCGCCGCCCCGACGTCCAGGTCGCGGACGTGAACGAGCAGATCCGCAACCTCTTCACCATCGTCGGCAGCGTCGACGTGATCTTCTTGATCGTGAGCGTGCTAGTCGTGTTCATCGGCGTGCTCTCGATCCTGGTCGCCATCTACAACACGATGAGCGAGCGCCGCCGCGAGGTGGCGATCCTGCGCGCGATCGGCGCGCGGCGCGGCACCGTCTTCGGCGCGATCGTCGGAGAAGCGACGGTGCTCACCGTGCTCGGCGCGCTCGGCGGGTTGGTGCTCGGACACGTCCTCGTCTGGCTCGCGAGCGGTCGCGTGGAGGAAGCGGCCGGGTTCCGGCCCGAGGCCTCGACGCTGCTCTCGGTGGAGCTGCTGGTGCTCGTGGTGGTGACCGCCGCCGGAGCGCTGGCCGGGATGGTGCCCGCGTGGAAGGCTTACCGCACCGACGTCGCCGAGAGCCTGCGCCCGCTGTCTTGATCGGACGGTTCGAGCGCGAGTCACGGCTCGTGCAGTCGCGACGACGAAGACGAGAATCATGAGCGAATCGAAGCGAAAGCCGGCGAAGAAGAGCGCGACGCCGAGCGCCCCCGAGGAAACCGCCACCGAGGCGCCCGAGTCCGACAGCGGAGAACGAGAAGCCCCGGAGGTCGCTGCGGAAACGAGCGAGGAGACGCACGACGCGAAGGCGAGGGAGCGGACGGAGAAGGGCTCGGAAGACAAAGGTGGGTCGAAGGCCGCGCCCGAGCCGCGCGTCGGCAAGCCCAAGCGCGGCGTGATCGACACCGTCATGCGCGGGCTCGTGATGGTCGCGCTCGGCGCGTTCGTGACGACCCCGCTCTGGTGCCAAGAGCAGCAGACGGAGAACTTCCGCCGCACGACCTTCCGCGCCGATCGCGAGACGGGCGAGGACTCGACCGAAGGCAAGCTCGCCGAGATCATCCGGCGCCTCATCACGAAGGCCGCGCAAGACCAGGAGGTCGACGAGGTCGAGGCGATGCGCGAGCTCTCGACGGTGCTCGCGGACGCGAGCCTCGGCACCGCGCAGGGGCGCGCGGAGAAGACCGGGCAGCTCGTGGGCGACATCCTCGCGCAGGCCGCGGAGGCCGACACCGGCGGCTTCAACCAGATGCAGGAGCAGGCCGTGCGCGGTCAGTCGCGCATCATGGCGCGCACGCTGATCACCGAGCTCGGCGGCGTGCTCGAGGACGACACCGGCGACGATCCGGCGGGCGACTGGACCAACGCCGCGTGGCCGACGATCAGCGGCTTCCAATACGAAGAAGGCATGGATCTTCCGGCCGGGGCGAAGGCGCTCGACGGCAAGGACGTGAAGGCCTGGGGCTACCTGCTCTACCTCGAAGGCGACCAGTTCCTGCTCGTGCAGAGCCTCTGGAGCTGCTGCTTCGGGCAGCCGCCCGATCTGCACGAGGCGATCGTGGTGCGCGCGGATCCGAACGTGGCGAGCCGTTTCGAGGGGCGCGGCGTGAAGGTCTACGGCCGGATGGAAGCGAGCGAGATGCGCGAGGACGGCTACGTCACGAGCCTCTACCGGCTCGACGCGCGGCACATCCGCGCGATGTGATCGCGCGCCACCGGCGCTTGCCCGAGACCCCGTCGGCGCTAGGAACGGGCGCGTGGGTGACGACTTCGACCTCGAGCGCCTGAAGGTGCACAAGATCGTGCCCGCGGCGAAGAAGCGCGTGCACCTTCCGGTCGCGGGCGCGCTCCCTCCCGCGGCGGACGTCGACGAGGCGATCGCGGGGCGCGGCGAGGCGTCGGAGCGCGTCGCGCCCGAGGAGCTGCGCGAGCGCGTCGTGCAGACGCTCAAGTCGATCTACGACCCCGAGATCCCGCTCAACGTCTACGACCTCGGGCTCATCTACGAGCTCGACGTGGACGCGGAGGGCCACGTCGAGGTGCGCATGACCCTGACCGCGCCCGCGTGCCCGGTCGCCGGGCAGATCGTCACCGACGTGGCCGAGCGCGTGGGCGCGACCGCGGGCGTCGCGCGCGTGCACGTGAAGCTCGTGTGGGATCCGCCGTGGACGAAGGATCGCATGAGCGACGAGGCGCTGCTCGAGCTCGGTTTGCTGTAGAAGACCGGTCGAAGTCCCGTGCGCACGGGACCTCGACCGCGCACGGCGCTCCCTCACCCGAGCGTCGAGCACACGTTGCCGAGGCAGTCGCCCGCGCCCTCGCAGCAGTCGTCGTTGGTGCGGCAGGACTCGCCCATCTCGCTGCACTCGACCTCGTCGGGCGGCACGCAGATCGGGCCTCCGCCGGTGTCGCGACAGAAGCCGCTGCAGCAATCGCTCGAGGTCGCGCACGTGCGGCCCTCCGCGCGGCACGGCTCCTCCGTCCAGTACGCCGCCATGTTCTCTTCGGTGAGGCTCTGCTGCGGGAGCCAGTACGGCACGAGGCTCGGATCGGCGCCCGCGCTCGGTGCGTTGCGGATCGCCGCGACCCAGAGCTGACGTCGTCCCGTGCCGCGCGTGCCTGCCTGCGCGTTGCCGTAGTCGCGCGTCGAGACGAACGCGAGCCAGAAGTAGCCGCCCTCGTCGAAGGGGGAGAACGTCGGGTCGTAGTTGTTCTCGACGCCCGCGTTGAGCGTCTCGAGGTTCCACACCGTGGCGCCGTCGCGGCTCACGAGGCGCACACCGCCCGCGCGCGGGACCGAGGTGCCGCCGAGATCTTCGCGGATGCGGCTGTGATCGCTGTACTGAAACGCGATCAAGCTCGAGCTCGGGGCCCACGTCGGGCGCGCGACGACGCGCCCTCCACCCGGAAAGATCACGCGCGGCGCGCCGAAAGTGTCGGGCGCGGTGACGTCGATCAAACCGAGATCCGAACGACGAAAGTCGACGCCCCACGTGCCGTCGTGGTTCGCGGCGTACGCGATCTGCGATCCGTCGGGCGACCAGGTGGGGTGCGCGGAGCCGGCCGTGGGCAAGCCCGATCCACCGGCCGCCACGCGCGCTCCGGTGTTTCCGTCCATCAGGAAGAGCTCGACGCCCGCGTTCGCCACGAGGCGCGAGTTGTCGGGGGAGAAGCTCGCGGTGAGGAAGCGTTGCACGCCGCCCGGCACGATCGTGGGCGCCGGATCGCCGCTGAGGTCGGCGGTGAGATCGAAGATCGCGCCGTAGTCGCCTCCGTCCCAGAGCTCCGCCGCCATGCGCGTTCCGTCGCGACTGACGGTGTGACACGCGATGCAGCGACGACCGTCGGCCGGACGCGGCGGCGGGTTGGGCATGAACGACTCGCGTCCGCTGCCGTCGCCCGCGATGCGCTGGATGCGGCCGTTCGAGAGATCCCAGTAGTAGATCGCGCCGCGGATCGACGCGTCCGCGAAGCGGAAGCTGCGCGGCGTGCCGGGCACGAGCTCACCGCCGCTCTCCAGGCGGTCGACGCGCAACGTGATCGGCGCTTCCGGCGCGGCCTCCGCGAGCGCGCGCCACGCGTCGCGCGTCACGAGCCAGTCGTAGCGGAAGCCCGCGCCGACGTGCGCGACGTACGCGGTGATGGAGACGCTCGGAGCTTGGAGGCTCACGCGGAAGAGGTCGCCTTCGACGGCGCGCTCCCACTGCACGTCGGCGGGGAACACGTTCTGTGGGAAGAGCGCGCCTTCGAGCGGGTAGAGCACGGAGGCCTCGCGGGTCGGGAGATCGACCGTCGCGACCGTCGCGGCGTCGAAGCGCGCGGCCGCATCTGCCGGTGCGCCGTCCGCGATCACCACGCGGCGCACTTGGACCGTGAGGGTGTCGTTCGCTTCGAGCCCGAGCGACGCGAAGCTCACCTCGACCTCACCGGACACGTCGCCGATCGCGGTGAACACACCCGTCGTGGAGTCGATGGCGCCGAGGCGGGTGTCGGCGATCGACCAGAAGCCGGTGGTGGCGGGCGCGACGCTTCCGTCGTCGAACGTGACCTCGGCGTCGAGATCGATCGTGGCGCCCGGCCCGTCGGCGACGAGGGTCGGCGATCCGGGGACGATGGTGAGCCTGGTCGCGGTGCGGAGGCGCGCGTCGGGCCGTGGCGCGTCGACGAGATCGCCCGCGTCGGGCAGCGTCATGCCGGTGCGGCAACGGTTGTCGATGCAGACCGCGCCGGAAGGACACTCGTCGGAGGTGGTGCACGAGGTGCCCGGACCGCCCGACGGCGAGCCACACGCGGCGAGGACGGAACCGACGAAGAGAAGGGCGAGCGCGCGCATGCCGCATCGAACCACATCTCGTGGGGCTCCTGCCCCTACGACCGATGCGCGCATCGAGCGGGTTTCCCCCCATCTCTCGAACCATCTCTCGAACCATCTCTCGAACCATCGCTCGAACCGTCGCTCGAACCGGTGCTCGAACCGGCGCTCGAAGCGACGCACGAGCCCGCTCGAACCCGTCTGAATCACGAATTGAAGCGGAATCGTGCGAGGCGAAGCGGACGCAGTCCGCGAAGCTGCAGGACTCCGCGAAACTATCGGGCCGCGCGATAGCGCGGAGCCGATGAATCGAGCCGAGCGCGAACCAGGCTCAGATCGTGTTTCGGTCGCGCACGGACACGTTCAAATCCGATACGCGAGGCCGAGGTGCAGGCGCACGATGCCGCGTCGATCGAAGAGCTCGTCGTTCGCGACGCCGTAGCCGCCGCCGACCGCGAAGAACAACATCGTCGCGCGGCTCATCACCGCTTCGACCGCGCCGAGCACGCCGAAGCTGAAGGTGCCGCCGTTGCCGGCGTCCTGCGTGCGCACGAACGCACCCTGCAAGAAAGGTCCGACCGCGAGGGTGACCGCGTCGCTGACGTGGAAGCCCGCACGCACGCCGAGCTCGAGGCCGACCCCGCCGCCGAGATCGTCGGCGAACACCGTCTCTTGTCCGACCGCCGCGCCCTCGCCGAGGATGCCGAAGGGTCGGAGCGCCAGCGCGAGGTCGATGTCGTTCTCGCCGTAGAGGTGGATGCGCATCGGGATCGAGAGCTCACCACCGAGCGCGGTGGAGAACCCCATCAGCGGCGAGCCCCAGTCCACGTCGACGCGCAGCGAGAGGTTGAAGCGCGAGCTCGGCGCGAAGAGCGCCTCCGCGAAGACCCCGGGCCAGCCGATGCCGCCCGCCAACACCACGTCCCCGCTCTCCACCGTGCGCCCGCCGAAGAGCGAGACGTCGTCGGAGGTGGGCCGCGAGTCGGCATGCGCGACCGGCGCAGAGAAGAGCGCGAACAGGAGCGCGAGCGGGAGCGCGAGCGAATGCACGGATCGCATCGCCCGCGAGGATCGCAGAGCCCGCGCGTGGGGAGAAGCGCGTCGTGCAGCCGAGAGCCGACGACGACGTACGCACCGCGCGTAGGATCCACCCGGTCGGCGGGGTCGACCGCCGACGGATCCTCCCAGTCGGCGGGGTCAGCCGCCGACGGATCCGACACGGTCGGCGGGGTCAGCCGCCGACGGATCCGACGCGGTCGGCGGGGTCAGCCGCCGACGGATCCTCCCAGTCGGCGGGGTCAGCCGCCGACGGATCCTCCCAGTCGGCGGGGTCAGCCGCCGACGGATCCGGCACGGGACACCGATGGTAGACTCCCGCCGTGCTTCGCCTCGTTCCCCTCGTGCTCTTCGCATTCGCCTGTGCGGGCGGAGGAACGTCCACCGACCGGCGCGACGCGACCACGCCGGGGGTCGACGCGTCGACACCGCGCGACGCCGGGCCGCGCGACTCCGGACGCGACGCAGGGACGATCGTGCCCGACGACGCCGGGCGCTGCCCGAGCGGGCTCACGCGCTGCGGCGGCGCCTGTGTGGACACGAGCACCGAGCCCACGAGCTGCGGCGCGTGTGGGCGCACCTGCGTGATCGCGAACGCGACGCCGGGCTGCGCGGGCGGGGAGTGCACGCTCGGCACCTGCCGCGACGGCTTCCTCGACTGCGACGGGAACCTCGCGAACGGCTGCGAGCGCGCGGACTCGTGCATCGCGGGCGGCGCGTGCACGACGATCTGCGGCACCGCCGGGATGCAGAGCTGCGCCGATCGCTGTGCGCCGGCGTGCATGGCCCCCGCCGAGCTCTGCAACGCGCGCGACGACGACTGCGACGGAGACTGCGCGGACGAAGCCGGCCTGCCCGGATGCCGCGCGGGCGTGCACCGCGGCGTCGGTCCCGGACACATCTACTCGCGCGACGTCAACGTCACGCGCACCGGCGGCTACTCGACCGAGAACGAGAACTACTTCTACGTGCACGTCGGTCCCGCCGACGGGCTCTCCGGGCTCTACCGCTGTCTCAAGGGCAACGGCCTCACGTTCCTCACCGTCGATCCCGGCTGCGAAGGCACGACGTTGGTCGAGATGATGGGCTTCGTCGCCCCGGACGCGCGCTGCGGCGCCACGCCGCTCTTCCGCATGTACCGCGAAGGAAACCACTTCTACACGACGAGCGCGGCCGAGCGGGACAACGCGATCGCGACCTTCGGCTACACGCTCGAGTTCACCTTGGGGTACGTGTGGACGAGCCCGTGATGCTGCGTGTCGATCTCACGCTTGGAGGCTCCGCTTCACGGTCGCGTACCCTCGCGCGCGTGGGCGGTCGATTGGGCGGTCGAGCGGAACGTACGAGCCTCGAAGCGTGAGCGCGCCCGAAAGACACCGCGGGCCTCGAAGCGTGAGCGCGCCCGAACGACACCGCGCGGCTCGAAGTGCGAGCGCGTCCGAACGACACCGCGCGCCTCGAAGCGCGAGCGAGCCCGAACGACACCGCGCGACGCGAAGCGTGAGCGCGCCCGAAATACACCGCGCGGCGCGTGGATCGACGCTGGCGCTCGTCGCGTGGCTCGTCGCGTGCTCCCCGCCCCCACCCGCGACGATCCCCACCTCGCTGCCCCGCGCGGACGCGATCGTGGTGCTCGGCAACCGACCGCCCGTCGACGCCGAAGGGCGCGTCCGACCCGAGCTCCGTCGTCGCGTCGAGACCGGCGTGCGACTCTGGAAAGAAGGCCGCGCGCCGCTGCTCGTGATGACCGGAGGTCCCGCACCGAGCGGGCACGTCGAGGCCGAGGTGATGCGCGAGCTCGCGGTGGAGCTCGGTGTACCGCCCGACGCGATCCGCGTCGAAGGTCGATCGCGCGACACCATCGAGAACGCCGGCTTCACGATCGCCATGCTCTGCGGCGAGGCACACGAAGACTGCGAGCCGCGCTTGCTCGTCGTGAGCTCCCCCTTCCACCTTCCGCGCGCGGGCGAGCTCTTCGAGTGCGCGGGCGCGCGCGTGGTGGTCGCGCCGACCCCGCTGCCCGACGATCCCGAGCACGCGGAGACGTACGCCGAGACCTTCACGCGCTCGGAGAGCTTCGTACGCTTCGCGTACGCGTTCGTGGATCCCTGTGATCGCGCGCGCCGCGCCCGCGGGCAGTCGCCGCGCTGATCGAGCGACGCGAACGATTCGGCGCGAACGATTCGGCGCGAACGATTCGATCCACAACACGGCGACGTTCTCGAGCACCGCCGCGTTGCGCAGCGGTCCCGCATCCACGCCGACGAACCCGGTCTCTTCGCAGAGCCTGGCCACCCGTGCCTTCGCATCCGCCGAGTCGCCCGCGAGGAAGACGTCCGCCCCACGCGCGCCGTACGTCGGATTCGCGTGGGTCTCCGCGCCGAACTGGTTGAACGCCTTGACCACGTGCGCGTTCGGGAACGCCGCCGCCAGCGCCGCGGCGTTCGAGCCCTCCGCGGGTGGCGTCCACACCGGACCGGCATCCCAACGGATCGGGTTCGTGCAGTCCACGACGACCTTCCCGTCGAGCGAGCCGAGGCTCTTCGCCGCCTCGACCACCACCCCACCCGGGACCGCGAGGAACACGACCTCGGCGTCGCTCGCGGCTTCGGCGAGCGGCTTCACCCGCGCTTCTCCGAACCGCTCCGAGAGCTCCGGGTCGGCCGCGCGCACCGCGAACCGCACGTCGTGCCCCGCTTCGAGCAGCCGCGCACCGAGCGCACCACCCACGTTTCCCGACCCCACGATTGCGATCTTCATCGTCGTTCCTCCACCTCGACCGTGGGTCGAGGGATGCTCGCGTAGAGGGCTGGCGACAGACCCTCACGAAGCGGACATGTGATGCCGCGGAGCTTGCAGCCCTACACCGGGCCGGGGACCCCGAGGTGCCGAAACCCATGGTTTCGTTTCGTGCATCCCGAGCCGCTGGTCGAGTCCCTGTCGAATCGCAGGTCGACTCCCGCGCCGGACGTACCTCTTGATCCCTACGACCGCTCGTCTAGTATCGCGCGGCGGAAGAGAGGCCCCGATCGTCGCGGGTCGGCGTCGCCGGAGGCGGTTCGGTCGGAGGCCCGAGGCCCACGAGCCCCCCGCGACCCGGACGTGAGGCTCGAACCCCTCTTTCGGTCCGAGGTACGGTATCCTCTCGACTCCCAAGGGGTTTGCGTCGTCGCTCGAACGGCTTCGAGCACGTCGAACCGGGTTGGAAGCACATGCACGAGCGATTCTCCTCACGCCGAGGCTCCCTGCTGCGCGGGCTCATCTTGCTCGCGGGTCTCTCGCTCTTCGCCGGCTGCAAGGTCACCGCGGAGGACATCGAGTACTGGCAGGGCACGGTGAAGGGACCGGGCAAGATCGTCGCGGTCATGCTCGCCGAGCGCTACCCGATCGAGCTGCGCACGCAGGCCGCGCTCGCGCTCGTCGAGATGGAGCGCAACGACCGCGACTACGTGCAGGAGCTCCAGCGCGCGGTGCAGACGCTGCAATCGCAGGACGCCGCGGCGACGCAGCAGATCGTCGACGGCATGGTGCCGGGCCTGCAGGAGATGATGCGCGGCGGAGACACCACGCAGCAGGATCCCGCGCTCGGCCCGCCGCCCTCGCAGGTGCGCGCGAAGGACGCGGCCTACATCCTCATCCCGCACGCGAGCGCGGGCACGCGTCAGCAGCTCGTCGCGGCCGTCGTCGGTTGGTACGCGGTCGACTTCGCCGAGCGAAACCTCGCGGGCAACTACAGCGCCGAGCAGGTCGTGCGCTCGCTCGGCGCGCCGGCGGCCGAGCAGCTCGTCGACGCGATGAGCGCGGAGCAGCCGCAGCAGGCGCTCATCAAGATCACCGAGATGATCGGCCAGATCGGCTCGCCCGCGACCAAGCAGCGCGCGTCGGAGCGCCTGGTCGGCATCGAGCGCCAGATGGAAGGCCAGGAATTCCTCGACTGGCTGAAGAACAAGATCCGCACGTCGCTCCAGGAGCAAGGCCGTGAGGTCGACGACGCGCGCATCACGCTCATCGCGGAGATCAATCGCGAAAACTTCATCAACGAGGGCGCGCTTCCGGCGATGAAGCACCTCGCGAGCGAAGAGGTCGTGCGAAACCGCCTCATGGAGATCGCGCGGCAGGCCCCGCCGGCCGGAACCGACGCGGTTCAGGCGGAGGTCGCGAACCTGCGGCGTCAGAAGGCGCTCCAGGCGCTCGAAGGCAACGCGACCACCGCGGAGCTCACGGCGCTGCTCGACATCGCGCTCGACGAGACCAACCCGATCAACGTGCGCGACTACGCCTTCGACCGCGTGGGCGACATCGGCAGCCGCGACGCGATCCCGCGCCTCTGGCCGCTGGTGCAGACCGCCGACAACGACGTGCTCAAGAAGCGCCTCCGCTGGCGCGCGGGCGAGCTGGTGCTCGCGCTCGGTGGACCGGAGGTCTTGGCGGAGTTCCTCGCGAAGCTCCCCGCCGATCGCGAGGTCGAGTACGAGCCCGAGGAGCTCGCGGGCTACGCGCAGCGCATGAACCAGATGACGCCCGCGCCGGTGGCGATCGCGGAGGCGCAGCTCCGCTCGCCCGCGTGGCACCTGCGCATCATCGGCATCCGCTTCGTCGAGCGGCACGGTGTCGAAGCCGACGTCGCGAAGCTCCAGCGCCTCGTGAGCGACTCCGCGGCGGGCGTGGGCGCGAGCTGGGCGAACCGCGAGATCCCGACCGTGGGCAAGGTCGCGGAGGACGCGATCACGAAGCTGCGCGAGCGGCTCGCGGCGCCGGCAGCTGGAGCGGAAGGCGCGGCCCAGGCGCCGGCGGGCCAAGCTCCGGCAGGCGAAGCGGCAGGGGAGTGAAGGAGCGAGATGGATCAGAACAAGAAGACGCTCCGCAGCTTCCAGTGTCGCGATTATCTCTGGGAGATCTTCGGACAGATGTCGGCCGAGCTGGAATGCTCGGTAGACTATTTGATCAACGAGGCGATGCGACAGTACGCGCGCTCCCGAAACTACGGAGTGCGTAGCCCGTCCACGCCGGGCATGCCGTCACCGCGCACCGCCCCGCCGCCGGCGCAGGCCATGCCGCAACCGATGCCCCACGCCGCGCCGCCCGGGCCGCCGCCGGGGCCCCCGCCTGCCGCGCCGATTCCGTCGGTGAAGCCGGCCTCGCGACCGCCGATCCCGAGCGCACCTCCTCCGCGCCCCGGCCCGACGCCTGGCGCGTACGGAGCCGCAGCCGCCGCGCCCTTCCCGTCCGCGCCACAAGCGCCGCCGCCGCAAGCCGCGCCGCCCGGCTACGGCGGCTATCCGTCGGCACCGGGGTATCCGCCCCAGGCGGCACCCCCCGCCTACCCGCCTCAGCCCGCCCCCGGCTACCCGCCTCAGGCTGCACCGCCGGGCTATCCCGCCGCGCCGCCCGCCTATCCCCCGCAGGCGGGCTATCCCTCCGCGCCTGCGCCGCGCCCGGGAGCCCCTGCGCCGCGCCCGAGCGCACCGCCCCCGCTGCCGGGGTCCAGCGCGCCTGGCCCGATGCCCGGCGCGCGTCCGACTCTCTTCGCGATCTTCAACGGACAGAAGATCCCGGTCACCAAAGACGAGTTCGTGATCGGTCGCGGCAGCAAGACCGCGGACCTTCCGATCAAGGACGGCAACATCTCGCGCCGCCACGCGGCGGTCGTCTTCCAGGGCGGCGCCTTCTACATCAAGGATCTCGGCAGCACGAACGGCATCGAGCACCTCGGTCGCCGCATCGACAGCAAACGCATCGAAGAAGGCGACGTCTTCGCGGTGTGTGACTACGAGATCCGCTTCACCTACCGCTGATCGCGTTCGCGCGACGAGCGATCCCGCGTGTCACCGCTCGCGCGGGCGTGTGATCTGACGCGCACTGGCGCGTGCTCTCGCGACGGCGCGACGGCGCGTGCTCCTCGCGACGGCGCTCGACGGTGCGTGCTCTCGCGACGGCGCGTGCTCTCGCGACGTCGGCCGGCTCACTCGACCAGGCGCGCGAAGAAGAGCGCCGCCGCTTCCGTGCCGAAGCTCGGCCAGACGTGTCCGCCTGCGTGCTGGCAGTAGTGCACCGGCGTTCCGACGTTGCAGCCGTCGTACTCGATGCAGGGCTCGGGCATGACGTCGCCGCCCGTCGCCTCGCATCCCGCCGCGTCGCGGAAGAAATCGCGGAACGCTTCGCGCCCCGAGGTGAGCTCCATCGTCCCGATCGTGATCCACGCCGCGGGCGAGCTCACGCACTCTTCTTCGTCGAAGTAGAGCACCGAGCCACCGACCGCGATCGCGCGGATCCACTCGCGCCGGCACCCGAGCACGCCCGAGAACGAGCCGCCGCCCGAGAAGCCCATCGAGAAGATCGCGTCGTCGTTCACGCAATAGGCGTCGCGCAGCTCGTCGCGGATCGCGTCGAAGTACGCGAGCTCCTGCTCGATGCGCGCAGGCCACGTGTCGGCCGGCATGTCGTAGTCGCGCCAGTTGCCGTCGATCGCCTCCGCGACGACGAGGATCGCGTTCTCGCCGAACACCCCGCGCACGTTCCGATCGCCGCTCGTGCCGTTCCAGTAGGACGCGCTGCCGCCGTTGCCGTGCAGCGCGAAGACCACCGGCCACGAACGCTCGCGCGTGTAGCCGCTCGGCACGTAGAGCAGGTAGCGCCGCTCCATCCCGTCGAGCGTGAAGGTGCGCTCGCCCGTGGTGAGCCCTTCGCCGTCGACGCAGCCGGGTGAGCCGATCGGACCTGCGTCGACGCCCACGTCGGGTGCACCCGCGTCGAGCTCGACGTCGTCGCCGGCGTCGAACGAAGCGTCGATCCCGTTCGCGTCCGGCCGCGGCATCGCGGAGTCCCTCACCGCCGCATCCGTCGACGTGTCGTCGTCTCCACACGCGAGGCCGCAGAGGAGCGCGAGCAGCAGAAGTCGGTTCGGCATGTGAAGAGCGTTTCAGAGACGAGCGTTCGCGTCCACGACCACGCCGCCTCGCTCCTGGCGCGTGAGCTCCGTCGGCCGGATCGACGAACCACGTCGGGCCACGGGAAGACCACCACTTCGGGACGCGGAGATGACGTCGGGACGTGGAAATGACGTCGGGACGTGGAAATGACGTCGGGACGTGGAAATGACGTCGGGACGTGGAAATGACGTCGGGACGTGGAAATGACCTCGAGGCGCGGGAAACGACCTCGAGTCGCGCGCGACCGTCGTCGAGGTCGGACGCGCGATCAGACCAGGTCACCCGTCGCGAACCGCACGAGCGCTTCCCCGAGCTCCACCGCCTGGAACTTCTGCGGGTTGTGCCCACCCTCCGCGAACCGGAGCACCGGACCGCCGATCTCGCGCGCGGTCTCTTCGAAGATCGCGCGCTCGATGAAGGGATCGCGCGCGCAGAACGCGTGCAGCACCGGGAGCTCGACCCGACGCAGACGCTCCGCGTGCGCCGCAGTGTCGGTCGCCGCGATGCAGCGCATCGTGTGGCGGATCCCGAGATCGGTCGCGTGCTGGAAACCCGTGCGCTCGAACATCTTCCGCAGCGGCTTGCGCAGCACGCGCTCCGCGAAGGGAAGCGAGAGCACCGCTTCGGCTGCGCGAGGTCGCGCACGCCGCAGCCCACGATGAATCCGCAGACCGGGTGAGCTGACGAGCGCGAGCCCCGAGAAGAGCTCCGGTGCCAGCGTCGCGGCCATGGTGCTCACCACGCCGCCCATCGAGTGACCGACCAGGCAGGGCTTGCCGAACCCGCGATCGGTGGGCCCGCGATCGTGTCGCGTCCGCGGGGTCGGCCGCGGACGATCGAGCTCCAGGGCGCGCACGACGTCACCCACGAAGCGCCCCCGCGCCTCGACGCTCGGACCGGGCTCGGTCGAGAGCGGTGTCTCACCGAAGCCCGGCATCTCCACGCGCACGACCCGCGCGCCGTGCGACGCGAGCACCGGCGCGAGCCAACGGAAGTCGCGCGCGCTGCCCGGCAGCCCGTGGACGAGCAGGAACGTCGGCGCGTCGACGAGCTGCCGATCGGCGGGGCCGTCGTAGACGTACGAGAAGATCCGATCGTTCGGCAGACGCGCGAGATCACGATCGGCGGTCGAGGGCGCGGCGGGCGTGGTCATGGCCTCGTCACTTTCCAGGTTCGGTCACCGGCCGCCGACGCGCGCCGGAGGCCGCGGGCTCGCCGCGGAGTCGGTCGCGAGGAGTCGCGCGCGTCCGCGGCGTCACGCGCTCAGGCTCTCATTTGTTCAAGTCCGACCAGCGCTTGGCCGCGCGGTTGAAGAAGAACAGACCGATCGTGGACGCGACGCCGATCGCGGCGAACACGTACCAGATGCGGTGCGGCTCGTAGGTGACCCAGAGCAGGTCCGTCGCCTCCGTGCCCGACTTCCCGAGCTCGGTCATCAGCGTCTCGAACGCGTTCGCGCGGGTGATCTCGAGCGGCGCGAAGGTCGCTTCGAGGGTCTCCACCTCGCCGTT
>JALOQC010000092.1 GCA_025453555.1 Myxococcota bacterium
GCGCGCGCTCGAACGTTCGAAGGCGCTCGACGTGGCAGAGCGCGAGTTCGGCGAAGCGGCGGAGGAGCCGCGGCATCGCGACTGGCACGTGAAGGGCGCGGCGATCAAAGCGAGCCTCGAATACCTGCAGGCGGCGTACGGCACCGAGGGCTACGCGCGGGTGCTCGCGGGCTGTCCGGAGAAGGTGCGCAGCACGCTGGGCAACGCGGTGTTGCTCTCGAGCTGGTACGAGGGCGAGGTGATGGTCGCGCTCACCGAGGTCGCGCAGCGGCTCTTCGGCCAAGACGATCGCACGCACCTCGCGATCCGCATCGGCGCCGCGAGCGCGGACTTCGCGTTCGGCGACGGCGGGCCCTACGAAGTGTTCCGTCGTCAGGGCATCCGCGAAGGCGTGAAGCCGTTGCTCCAAGCGTCGGCCGAGATCTACCGGCTCTACTACGACGTCGGCGCGTGGCTCGTCGAAGAGGTCACGGACACCGCAGCGGTGATCCGCATCGAGGGCGGCGCGGTGTTCCCGCCCGCGATCGCGGATCGCATCCTCGGTTATCTCAAGCGAACGCTCGAGCTCATCGGCTGCGAGGACGTGGTGGTCAAAGCGCTCGTCGATCGCAGCGACCTGCTCTTCACGTCGCGTTGGCGCGATCCGGTCGGCGGCACCGGGCGCATCTCGCGGCCGCCCAGCATGACGCCCTCGAGCCCCTTCCCACGCCCGCGTTGAGCGGCGCGGCCCCTGCTGTCGGCGAGGCACGCCGATGCGTTCGTCGATGCGTGCTCGCCGACACCGAACGCGAACGCCATCCACCTCGGCCACGCCACGTACGTCCGTGCGCGCGTGGTAGGCTCGCGCCTCCGTGAGCTCGAGCTGGAACGATCCGGACTTCAAGACCCGCGAGGACACCGCGCTCGCGTCCGCGGGGACCTTCGACGTGCTCCGCTTCGCGCTCGTGGTCGCGAGCGGCCCCGAGGCGGGCGCGCGCTTCGAGTCGACCGGTGAGCGCCTCGGCGTCGGCGTGCACCCCGCCAACGAGGTCCGCGTCGACGACGCGCGCGTGAGCCGCTTCCACTGCGAGCTGCGCGTGCACCCGCGCGGCGTACAGGTGCGCGACCTCGGAAGCCGCAACGGCACGCTCGTCGACGGCGTGCGCGTCGACCAGGCGTGGGTCGAGCACGGCGCCACCCTGCGCGTCGGAAAGACACTGCTGCGCTTCGAGCTGCTCGGCGGCAAGAACCGCATCCCGCTCAGCGAGCGCCAGAGCTTCGGCTCGCTCTTCGGCGCCGCACCTTCGATGCGCGCGCTCTTCGCGGTGCTCGAGCTCGCCGCGCCGACCGACTCCACGATCTTGCTCGAAGGCGAGACCGGAACCGGCAAAGAAGAAGCCGCGCAGTCCATCCACGACGCGAGCCTCCGCCGCGAAGGCCCGTTCGTGGTGCTCGACTGCAGCGCGCTGCCGCCGAACCTCCTCGAAGCCGAGCTCTTCGGCTACGAGCGCGGCGCCTTCACGGGCGCGAACAAGAGCAAGGCCGGCCTCTTCGAAGAAGCCCACGGCGGCACCCTCTTCCTCGACGAGCTCGGCGAGCTCCGCCCCGACATGCAGCCCGCACTCCTGCGGGTGCTCGAGCAACGCGAGGTCCGCCGCCTCGGCAGCACCCGCACCTTCTCGGTCGACGTCCGCCTCCTCGCCGCCACCCACCGCGATCTCCGCGAAGAGGTCACCGCGGGTCGTTTCCGCGAAGACCTCTACTACCGCCTCGCGGTCGTCCACGCGCGCATCCCGCCGCTCCGCGAGCGCCTCGAAGATCTCCCGATGCTCGCGGACGTGCTCCTGCGCCGCATGGGCCTCGGCGACGTCGAACTCGCGACGCTGCTCACCCCCGAGCTCCTCGCCGCGATCGGCCGCAGCCGTTGGCCCGGCAACGTGCGCGAGCTCCGCAACTACCTCGAGCGCTGCATGGTCCTCGGCGACGTGCAGCCCTTCGCGCAGGCCACCGAGCCGAGCACCGAGCCCGGCCGCGTCGACGCACGCCTGCCGTACGCCGACGCCCGCACCGACGCCCTCGCCCGCTTCGAGCGCGACTACGCCGCCGCGCTGCTGGAGCTGCACGAAGGCAACGTGTCCGCGGCGGCGCGCGCGGCGGGTCTGGCCCGGCCGTACCTGCATCGGATTCTGCGCAGGCACGGGCTGCGTTGAGCGTGCTGCGGACCACTCCGTCGATCCTCAGTCGTCGCAGTCGACGACCTCGACCCCGGTCGCTCCGCACGACACGAGGAGCTCCGCGACACGCTCTCGGACGCCCGCCGGGAACGTGTCCTCCGTGAAGCCTGGGCCGACCTCGCTGACGTGCAGCCGCCAGGTGCCGCCGTGTTGAAGCGACACTCGATCGCTGACCTCCCAGACGAACGGCGAAGCGACGTCGTTCCGAGGCCCCCCGAGAGCAGAGATCACGCAGGGCTCGTTCACCGGCCCACGCACCTTGAAGCATGCGTGAGCGATCGGATCACATCCCAGGAGCATCACGCAGCACGAGACCAAGAGCTGGTTCATTGTCATTACCTCGCCGCGAGCCAAGACGGGCGCCGACGACTACGAACCGTCGTTCTCTTCCGATTGAACGCGGAAGAAGAACCATCTCGCCCGCGGAAGTCCTTGCAGATCGTCGATGCGGATCGCCCGATCCAAACGCCGAAGAAACCCAATCTGGGAGATCGCGTCCTCGTCCCCCACCGTTCGCTCGCGCCCCGCGAACTTCATCCGGACCACGAGATGACGTTCGTCGACGCGAATCAGCCGGTATTCCGGCCGCGCGTTCTCCAACCTCTCTCGGCTGAAGAACTCACCGTACGCCTCCAGAATGGAAGCGAACACGTCGTCTCCGAGCCGCGCACCGAGCGCTCAGAGCCAACCGAACCTGACCCTCGACGGACTCGTAGGTCTCTTGGACCTCCAGCCTCAAGGAAAGCAGGCCCGGACGACCGGCATCGCCGGGCCGCCAGTCCGTCTCGAGCAGGAATCGACCCGACCGCATCTCTGCCGTCCCGTGAGTCCTGACGATCATCGCATCAGAGCGACACGAACAACTGCGTCAGCAGCGCGTCCGCGAGCAGGATCGTGATGGACACGACCACGACCGCGCGCGTCGTGGAGCGGCCGACGCCTTCGGTGCCTCCTCGCGTGCTCATGCCGAAGTGGCAGCCGAGGATCGCGATGAGAAAGCCGAAGACCGGGGTCTTGGAGAGGCCGCTGACGTAGTCCTGCATCGTGACGCCGTCGAGGGCGGCGGCGACGAACTGCGGGGGCGAGATGCCGTAGCTGTTGGCGGCGACGAAGCACGCGGCGGCGAGGCCGAGGAGGAGCGCGATCATCGCGATGAGCGGCATGATCACGACGCTCGCGACCACGCGCGGCACGACGAGCTTGCGGATCGGATCGGCGCCGAGCGCGCGGATGGCGTCGATCTGCTCGGTCACCGACATCGAGCCGAGCTCGGCCGCCATGCCCGCCGCGATGCGGCTGCCGACCACGAGCGAGGTGAGCGCGGGGGCGAGCTCGCGGGCCTCGCTGATCGCGATGACCTTTCCGAGCGCCTCTTTCGCGCCGTACTTCTCCATGAAGAAGCCGAATTGAATCGACATGACCATGCCGACGAAGATCGCGGTCGCGCTCGCGATGGCGAGGCTGCGCACGCCGAGCTGCTCGACTTGATAGACGAACGCCCGTGCTTCGAAGCGGGTGGTGAAGAGCACGCGGAAGAAGCGCCCCGCGAGGGTCGCGACTTGGCCGATTTGCTCCAGAGAGCCGCGAAAACCGAGGCGTTCGGGGACTCCGCTCATCGCGTCTCGAAGCTCTGGAGCACGACGTCGTAGCTCGCGCGGGCCTGGGCGAAGCGTTCGCCCGGCGGCGCGACGAGCGCGAAGTCGTAGGTGCAGCCGTTCTTCTTCATCACGTGGAGCAAGAGCTCGCGCGGGACACCGTCGAGCTTGGCGACCACGTGCGTGCGGAGCGCCTCGCGCCCGTCGATCTCCACCAGCGTCTGCTCGACGATCTCGCGCTCCGTGAACCCGACCAGCAGGTGATTGGTCAGCGCGACGAGCGGGATGTCGAGCGATGGATCGCAGTCGCCGTCGATCTGCAGCACCGCGCCCGAATCGTCCTGCGACCACGCGAGATCGTTGGCGGAGGCGACCGAGATGGCGCGCCAGCCGCTCGGCGGCTGTACCGTGAAGCGCACGTCTCCGTCGCGGAACTCTCCGCCCACGTAGCGCGCGCCGCCCCCGCACGCGGCGAACGACGCGATGGCGAACAGGACGAAGGAGGCCCGAGACGGCATGCCGGCGCGAGGGTAGCAGTCGGCGGGCGCATTCCAAGCGTGTCGCGCTCGCGCCGCCGGGCGGCTTCACGGTTCGAGGTTCGGTCGCCTCACGGCCACGCTCACCCGACGTCCGCTCGACTCGGCGTTGGCTCGGAGAACGTCGGTTCGATGGTTCGGTCTCACGTGCAGCGGGTCGCTCGGCGTGGCAGCCGGCTCCAAAACAGCACTCCAAAACGCCAGTCGCGCGGTATCCTCGGCGCCGTGACGGGAATGCCCGAGGGGATGCAGGTGCTCGATCGCTTACGCGACGAGGGCCGCATCGCCGACGATCAGTACCAAGCCGCGATCACGCACGCGCGCACGAGCGGCAGCCGGATCGAAGACGCGGTCGTCGAGGTCGGCGCGATCACGGAGCACGATCTGCTCACGCGGCTCGCGAGCTGGTACGGCACGCAGTTCGTCAGCACCGAGCGGCTCGCGCGCGCGACGGTCGAGTCGCAGGCGCTGCAGCTCGTCCCGAAGCGGCTCGCGGAGCGGCTGCGCATCTGCCCGGTCTTGTGGAACGCGCGCTCGCGCACGCTCGCGGTGGTCGCGGCGGAGCCGACGCGCGACGACGTCGCCAAGCAAGTGCAGATGGTGGCGGGCGACGTCCGCAAGGTCACCGTGCTCGTCGCGCGCCCCTCCGCGGTCGAAGCGAGCATCCGAAAGCACTACGACCGCGACACGCGCGCGTTCGCGTTGTTGCTCCGCTCGGCGCCGCCCTCGCGCGACACCGCCGGCGTCGATCCGGCGGGCTTCGGCGACCTGCCGGGCTTCGGGGACGACTTCGGCGGGGGCGGCTTCGGCGGCTTCGGGGGTGGCGGCGGTGCCGGCAGCTTCGGCGGCGGGGGTGGCGGAAGCTTCGGCGGAGCCGCGAGCCCCGGTCGTGGCACCGGCGCGAGCCCCGCGCTCGACGGCTTCGGGGATCTCCCGGGTTTCGGCGACGTGCCGGCCGCGCCGCCGGTTCCACGCATGCCGCGGGCGATGCCGACGCCGGCCGCGGTGCCCGCGCTCACCATCGCGGCGCCCGAGATCGCCGCCGATCTCCGCAAACCTCCGTCAGCGACGCCACCCGCCGCGACGCTGCGCACGAGCGTGTTGCCGCCGCCGACGAAGCTCGAGCCGACCACCGTCGCGGAGTCGACCTACTTCGAGACCCTCGCGGTGCTCGTCGCGTTGCTGGAACGTGAGCGCGGCGAGCTCCGAGGTCACTCCGCGCGCGCCGCGCGTCTGGCGCGCAAGCTCGGCGAGCGCGTCGGCCTCACCGGCGAGGCGCTCTTCGCGATCACCCTCGCCGCGCACCTGCACGATCTCGGCAAGACCGGCAGCTACCACCTCACGCCGCTCAACGTCGCGCGCTACGAGGGGCACCGTCATCAAGCGCAGAAGGCGTACCTCACGCCGGTGCGGCTCTTCGAGGCGGCCTCGCTCCCGAAGGACACGTTCTCCGCGCTGCGCCATCTCTACGAACGCTGGGACGGCAAAGGTTTCCCCGACGGATTCCAAGGCAAAGAGATCCCGCTCGGAGCGCGCATCCTCGCGGTGGTCGAGACCTTCCTCGATCTCACGAGCCACGCGAAGAATCCGTACCGACGGCAGCTCACGCCCGCCGAGGCGTGCTCGGTGGTGGAGGGGCTCGCGAAGGAGCTCTTCGATCCGACGCTCTCGACCGCGCTGCGCCTCGTCGTGAGCGGCGACGCGCTCCGCCAACGACTGCTCGCGGATCGCCGCACGGTGTTGCTCGTCGATCCCGATCCGGAAGAGACCGCGGTGCTCGACATGCGCTTCGGCGCGGCGGGCTTCGACGTGCAGGTCTCGCGCGACGCCTCCGAGGCGATGGCGGTGCTGCAAGGCGCGAGCGGTCCTCCGGATCTCGTGGTCACCGAGGTCGAGCTCGGCGAGCGCGACGGCTTCGCGTTGCTCGCGAAGATGCGCGACGCCGGCCTCAGGGTGCCGGTGATCGTGCTCGCGCGCCGCAGCGACGGAGCCAGCGTCGATCGCGGCTTCGAGCTCGGCGCGGCGGACTACGTCGTCAAACCCGTCGCGCCCGACGTGCTCGTCGCGAAGGCGCGGCAGATCCTCTCGCGCGCGGCCGAGCCGGCGAGCGCGCGTGGCGTGAGCGGCTCGCTGACGGAGATGTCGCTGCCCGACGTGGTGCAGATCCTCTCGAACGGTCGAAAGACCGGTCGTTTGATCCTTCGCTCCGCCGGCAAGAGCGGCGAGATCAGCTTCGGCGAAGGCGCCATCTGGGACGCGCGCTTCGGCGAGCTCTCGGGCGAAGACGCGTTCTACGCGCTCGTGACGCTGACCACGGGCGACTTCCGGCTCGATCCCGAGCACGTGCCCAAGGAGCGGAAGATCCAGCACTCGACCGAGTCGCTGCTCCTCGAAGGCATGCGTCGCCTCGACGAATCGGCTCGCTGATCGTCGCCGCGCACGCGGCACGCGCGCCGACGCACGCGAGCGGCGAGTCGACATGCGGATCCGCGCGTCGATGCGCGGTGATGCCGCATCGCGCGGGGCTCTGGTACCCTGTCGCCCATGCGCTTCGCCTCTTCGACGCGGCTCTCGGTGTGGGGGCGCCGTGGCGCCCGAACGTCGGTCGCGCTCTTGCCGCTCGTCGTCGGCTGTGGGCTCTCGCTCGATCTCTCGGCTCCCGATCCGCGCCGCGGGGACGGGGCAGTCGAGATCGACGGCGGGACGCTCGACGGAGGAGAGCGCGACGGCAGCTTCGACGCGAGCCGCGACGGGAGCCTCGACGGGGACGTCGATGCGTGGATGCCGCCCGACGCCGGAAGCTGCGTGGAGGTGTCGGAGTGCGAAATGCGTGAGCGCAGTGGTGCACCGACGACGTGCGAAGCGTGGGCATGCATCGCGGGCCGCTGCGTCGAGAACGACTACGACGGCGACGGCTACGGCCCCGGCTGCGAGGACGATCGGGACTGTGACGACTTCGATCCGACGATCACGCTCGATGGCGTCGTCTCCTGCCCGGACGACCGCTCTCGGCCCGGCATCTGTGGGGCCTCCGCCTACCGAACTTGCACCGCCGGCGTCCTCTCGATGACGTGCGACGGGTTCTTGGATCCGCTCGCCGCCGAGGTCTGCAACGGCGAGGACGACGACTGCGACGGCACGGTCGACGAGGCGCTGCCGTCGACCACGTTCGGCGAAGGACGCTGCGCGGAGACCTTGAGCTGCGTGGGTGGTGCGCTCGTGACGACGTCGCCTGCGGTGCCGGCCGGCGATGGCTGCGAGGGGCCGGGGTTCGAGGTCGACGAGGACTGCGATGGGCGCGTCGACGAGGATTGCGTGCCCGACGACTGCGTGTTCGTGCGCACGAGCGGCAGCGAGGGCGAAGGCACACCGACGCTGCCATTCGGGCGATTGTCGGACGGGATCCGCGTCGCCCTGGAGCGCGGCACCGGTCGCGTCTGTCTGCTCGCGAGTGGGGCGCCGGCGAGTTGCAGCGTGCTCTCGTACACGATGCCGACGCAGATCATCGCGGGCGATCTGACGATCGTCGGTGGGCTCGTCGCCAGCGAAGCCGGCGTCGTGTCCGAGTGCTCGCAAGGTGCGGAAGCGACGGGCCTCTCCCCGATGAACGGCGCCGGAATCGCCATCCCGAGCGGCCTCACGCTGACGCTGCGCGACCTCGTGGTGCGGCATCCCGTCGCGTCTTCCGGCACGGTGCAGGCGCTCGAAGTCCGAACGGAGGGCACGCTCGTCATGCACAACGTCCGCGTGCGTGGCTCGGATGCGGCGGGGGTGGCCTCGCTGCGACGCGGCGTCCTCGTGCGCAGCGGTGGCACGTTCGTCGCCCACGCCAGCCGCATCGAGTCGGGCCCCGCCGCCACGGCCTACGCGATCGATGCCACCGACGCGACCGTCGCGCTCCTCGAGGGATGCGGCGCACGAGGGTGTGTCCCGTCGTGCACCGACCTGAACCACGGGCTCGCCACGAATCGCCCCGGCGCCGCGCTCCGGCACAGTGGCGGCGAGCTCCTGATCGATCGCGTGGCCGTGTGCGTGGACCGCGCGCGTACCGGCTTGGAGGTCTCCGGCGCTGCACGTGCCACGGTCGCTCGGTCGTACGTCGAGATGGGGCCCGAGCTCGCAGGCGACGTACGCGGCGTGAACGGCGCCAGCTGCACGAGCCTGTGGGTGCACGACACGCGCGTCGCGATGACGGTGGGAGCCAGCGTCGACCCGATCGACTCGGTGGTCGGCATCGACGCGACGAGCTGCCCGGCGTTGATCTCCGACGACGAAGTGGTCGGCGTGCGCACGATCCTCGGGAGTGAGGTCGGTATGGCGTATGGGCTTCGGTGCAACTCCACCGCGTGCACGGTGACCGGGAACGTCGCGACGGGCGCGTCGAGCGGCGAAGGTGTGCTCGAGGCGTTCGGCCTCGCGTGCGTCAACGGCTGCAGCTACGTCGCGCAGAACACCTTCCTCGGTGCGGGGGTCTTCACCCAAGAAGCGACCGGGATGTTGCTCGAGAGCACGCGCGCCACCGTGACCCGCAACCGCGCGGTGGGCGGCTGCGGCGAGCTCGTCGTGGGCACGCAGGCGCTCGGAGGTGGGCTTCGACTCACCAACAACGAGATGTCGGGGGTGCGCTGCGATGCGCCTCCTTCGTTCGCCGCTGGGCTCGCGGTCGAGGGCCGAACGGGTGCGAGCTTCACGAGCCACGGCAACTCCTACGACGCGGGGCGACTGGGCGGCGCCGACGTCGACTGCTCGTCCGCCGGCCTCGCGCTTCGCGCCGAGGCGCGCTTCGGGAGCTTCGTGAACGACGTGTTGGTCGCCGGCGAATGCGCCTTCGCGCGCGCCGCGGTGGTCGAGTCCCGCCCGCCCTTCGTGTTCTCCCATGCGGGCCTCGTCGGCAGCTACTACGAGGTCGTGGACGATCGTGTCTTCGCGGACGCCGCGAGCCTCGCGGCGGCGTATCCGCTCTTCGTCGGCCACGTCTTCACGAGCACCCCGCGCTTCGTGGATCGCCCGGCCTCGCTTCGAATCCAGGCCACGTCGCCGTTCGCGGGGGCGGGCACGCGCCTCGGCGGACCTCGGGTCGACTTCGACGGCTCGCCTCGTCCGTCGCCTCCCTCGATCGGCGCTTGGGAGCCCTGATCGGACGGGAAGCCCCGATCGGAGCCGGCCCCTCCAGAACCGATCCAGACGAGACCGAACGAGGACCGCCGAGGGTCGACCCTCGTACGTCGGCGATCTCCGACGCACGCGTGACCGTCGCTCACGAGGCGCAGGTGTGCCCGGAACCGGCGGGCGAAACGCGCTCTCCGTCGCTTACTGCTTTACCTCGGTCGCCACCTGCACGATACCTAGCCCACGGGCGCTGGGGAGCGCGTCGTGGGGAGATTACGAAGATGAAGCGACTCGTGGTGGCCGCTTGGGTGGTGGTGATGCTGGCTGGGGTGACGAGCTCGCGCGCGGAGGCGCAGTTCGGGCCACAGCCGCCGCATCAGCTCTTCTATCAGAGCACCACGGTCGCGCGCTTGAACCCGCTCGGCCTCATCTCGTTCTTCCAGCTCGGCTACCGGAAGCGCCTGTTCCTCAGCAACAGCGTCTTCGTGCGCGACAACTACATCGGCATCGGCACCACCGGCTCGGTCAGCCCCGCGTTCGCGCGCGGCGGTCTGCTCCTCGAGGTGCAGCCGATCCCGTTCATGCGCTTCTGGGCGAGCTACGAGGCGGTCGGCTACTTCGGAACCTTCGACTTCCTCCCGTCTTTCGCGCACGCCGACACCGCGAACTGGTCCGACTCGTCGCTGGGCGACATGTCGGACGCAGGGATGACCTACCCGACCACCGGCACGCAGCTCACGGTCAGTGGAACGCTCCAAGCGCGCGTCGGGCCCGCCGTCCTGCGCAGCGTGCTCCGCGCGACACGCCCCGACTACGACCTGCGGCGTGACGACGAGGTCTTTTACGACATCTTCTACGACATCCTCATGGCGAACCGTGGGTGGATGACCACGAACGATCTCGACGCGTTCTACATCCACCAGGATCGCTGGACGGTCGGCGTCCGCTACACGTGGTCGCGCGCGTACATGCCGGATCGCGTGTTCAGCGACGCCATCGACGACATGAACCCCGGAAGCGACGTGGTCACGCATCGCCTCGGCCCCGTGCTCGTCTACACGTTCTTCCAGGAATACAAGGCTCGCTACAACGGCCCGTCGATCCTCTTCGCGGTGAACTGGTGGCTCAAGCACCCGTACCGTACCGGACAGGACGTGAGCCAAGCGTTCCCGTACGTGCTGCTCGGCTTCAGCTTCCAAGGCGACTTGCTCGCGCCGCCGAGCCAAGACTGACCCGCGTCGCCTCGACGACACGATGGTGAGGGGCCCGCTCGTCGGGCCTCTTCACGTTCCGTCGATCGCTTGCGCCGGGTTCCGTCGGTCCACGTTCCGTCGACGCTCACCACCGCAACCAGCGCTTCTCCAGCGGGTCGTAGGCGAGCGTGAGCTCGATCCCGTCCACCGTCTGCACCCGAAAGCAGACGAGGTGATCGCCCGCGAGCGGCCCCGACTCTTCCCATCGCCCGAGCACGCTCGCGATCTCGTACGCGCGCCCCTCCTCCACGAACGCTCGCGGCGCGAAGTCCCACCCCGTCGCGCGGCGCACCTGAACCTCGAGATCGGCCTCCGGATCCCACGCCGGCGTGGGCAAGCCCGCTTCGCGCCGGATCGCGTCCGCGGTGTCCTCGACGTCCGCGAGCAACGCCTGGTCGGTCCCGGTCGCACGCACCACCACCACCAGCAGGTACCCGTCGCCCAAGCGTCGCGCGATCAGGTCGCGCTCCGTCCCGTGGATCTCGACGCGCGAAGGCTCCGCGCCACCGATGCGCTCCGCGAACCGTCGCACCTCGTCGACCACCACCCGCAAATGTGCCCCCGCGACCTTCGCGTCGAAGGGCGGCAAGCTCGAGCAGTAGTCGACGCACTCCCCGTCGGAGTCCACGAGCACCACCGCGAGCACGTCGACGTTCGCGATCCACAGCCGCCGCAACACCCGCGTGAACGAGCTCTCGACCTGATCGCGGACCGACTCCTCCTCTGGCGTGCGCACGCGCAGCGGCATCGACGAAGGCCGACGCGGGCGCTCGCTCCGCACGCTCACTCCGCGATCTCCAGGCGAAGCGCAGCTTCCACGCCAGCCGGCACCATCTCGACGCCGGCCTCCGCACGCAGACGATCGAGCATCGCGATCAACGCCTGGAAGCGTCGCTGGTTCGTCGCTTCTTCGCGAAGCTCGGGCGCGACGTCCTCGAACGTGCGCTCCACCCGCGGCTGGATCTCCCGCACGATCAGGACGTGCCAGCCGAAGCTCGTGCGCGCGAGCTCGGAGCGCAGTCCGGGGGCATCCCCGGCGAAGAGCACCTCCTCGAAGCCCGCTTCGAGGCTTCCATCACGCGCCACGAACGGGACCTCTTCGACGAGCAGCGGAAAGCCTTCGCGCTCCGTCTGTCCCCGCAGCGTCGCGAGCGTGGTCTCGAGCGCGGTCGGATCCCGCTCCAGCTCCGCGAGCAGCGCAGACGCCACGCGGCGCGCCTCCCGCTCGCGCGAGGCGTCCTCGACCCGCACGAGCACGTGCTCGGAGCGACGCTTCTCGGGGACCACGAAGCGCTCGCCCGTCGGCGCCTGACCCTGCCGACCCGACATCGCCTCGTCGTAGGTCTGCCGCAGCGTCGCGTCGTCGATCGCGCTCGGCGGGTGCTCGCGCTCGATCGCCGCGAGGAGCGCCTGCACCGTCGCGCGCCGCGTCTCGCGCCGCACGTCGCTTCGTTCGCCGTACCCGAGCCGCTCCGCTTCGAGCGCGAGCAGCATCTGACGTTCGAGCGCGGCGAGCGCATCCTCGGGCGTCCCGCCCTCCGCACGGATCTGCGCTTCGACGTCGGCCACCGTGATCGGATGACCATCGACCGTCGCGACCACCGCGCCGCCGACCTGCGCGTCGCCCTGGGCTCGTTCGCGCGTGGGTGCGTCCTCGTCGCCGCACGCGTCGATCGGACCGACCGCGAGCACGACGCCGAGCGCGACGGCGGAGCGCCTCATCACTCCCCCACGCTCGAGCGGAGCAGCTCCGTGCCTGCGCCGAGGAGCGCCAGACCGATCACGACGACGACGATCGCCGCGACGTAGTCGTGCGCGCGAAGCTCGAGAACTCCGTATGCGCACGCAGCCAGCGCCGCGACGACGAGCGAGACCCCCGTGGCTTCGCGCAACCACACCATGCGAGCGCGCGAGCTTACGTGCTTCTCCGAGCGACATGAAGACCGTCCTGAGCGTTCGCGACTGCGCACTGGGACATCCCATCGCGTACGCCGAGCCGACCGCGGCCCTCGCGTGCCGACATCCGCCGCTCCACGTTCGCTCTGCGCCCCTTTTCACCGAGAGCGCCGCTCGCGCGCTTTGGGCGTGGATCTCGGCCCCCGAATCGGTGATGATTCGTGCTCCCTCACGGGAAGCGGCTCGGGGTCGCGAGCACCGAGTCGCGGGCACTGGGTCGGACGTAGACGCATGAGCACCGACGCCGAGAGCACCGAGTCCCGGCCCCCGGATCGGCCCGAACGTGCCGAACGAGCCGGGCCGCCCCCGCCACCCGCCGAAGCCGATGCGCGCTACGTGCGTGACTTGCGCACGGCGGGGCTCCTCCGGGAGCTCACCGATCCGCTCCTCGACGTCTTCCTCGAGACGGCGCCGACGAGCCCCGACGAGGACGCGCGCCGCCTCGATCTCTTGCTGCTCTACTACCACGCGTCCGACACCGAATCGGCGGCGCGTCGGCGTCGCCAAGATCGCTTCTTCCTCCACGACGCGAACGAGCCCGCGAGCGCACGGGATCTCGTGGTTCGGCTCTCGTCGGTCACGCCCGAGCTCGGCAACGTGACGCTCGAGCGCATCGGCAGCGAGGATGGCCCACTCGTGCTCCGCGCGGGCGAGCACCTCGCCGCGGTCTCCGATCCCGAGGAGGAAGAGCTCGACACGGGACAGATCGACCTGACGGAGCTCGAAGACCTCGCGAGCATCACGGTGCGCGGGCTCGTCCGGGCGATCAACGTGCTCCTCGATCGTTTCGGGGTGCGGGAGCGCCTCGTGCCGCTGCCCAGCGACGGACGCCGTGAAGCCTACGCGGCGCTGCCGGTCGCGGAGGCGATGAACCTCTGCCGCGCGGGTGGCCTCGACGTCACGAACGCCGAGCGACTCTTCGATCTCGCCGCGTGGTGACCCGGCATGCGCGCGATCGAGCGAGCCCTCACGCCGCTCGACGTGCTGCGCCGCCACGGGCTGCGCGCGCTCGGCCGCGTCGGTCGGCGGCTGATCCGAGACCGCGAGCTGCGCGTGGGCGTCGGTGCTGCGCTCGCGGTCGGCTTCGCGTTCGTGGGCGCGACGACCTTCCCGATCGTGCTGCTCGCGCTCGGACCGGTGCTCCTCGGGGTTCCACACGTGCTCGCGGACCTGCGCTACCTCGTCGTCCGCCGGGGCCTGCATCGCCGTGCGCTCGGCTTGCTCGCGCTCGCGGGCCTCGTACCGGCCGCGTTGCTCGGGAACGTCTGGCCGGCCCTCGCGAGCGCGGCCGCCGTGGCGCTCTGTTCGCGCGCTTCGATCGCGCGACGCCTCGCGATCGCGATGCTCTTCGGGGCCCTCGCGTGCCTCGCGGCGCACCGTCGCTTCGAGGCCGACCTCGCGTTCGCGCACCTGCACAACCTCGTCGCGGTGCTGCTCTGGTGGCTCTGGCGTCCGCGCGTCACGCGCTGGCACCTCGGCGCGCTCACCCTCTATGTCGCCGCGAGCCTCGCGATCGTCGCGATGCCGACCGCGTGGTGGCTCGGTCACGACGTGCGCTTCGTCGGCTTCGACCTCCACGACGCACGCGCGAGCCTCGCGCCCTGCTGGAGCGAGACGCTCGCGGTGCGCATGGTGGTGCTCTTCGCGTTCGCGCAGTCGATTCACTACGCGGTGTGGCTGCGCCTCGTGCCGGACGACGACCGCGAGCGCGCCACCCCTCGCACGTTTCGCGCGAGCTTTCGTGCGCTTCGTGACGACCTCGGCCGGGTCGTGCTCGCGGTGGGCGCGCTCGCTGCGATGGGCGTGCTCGCATGGGCGCTCGTGGACCTCGGCGAGGCGCGCACAGGCTACCTGCGCGCGGCGATCTTCCACGGTCACCTCGAGCTCGTCGCGCTCGCGCTCGTGGCGACCGAAGGTCGACCGCGCGGTGCGTGAGTCGAGCCGACTCGCAGCACGAACGCACCGTCGCAGCGACGACCCTTGTCCGTCCGAGGCGCTCGTACTACGTCCCACGCGGTGTGGGTGCCGCAGCCCCGGCGGCGGTGGCGCGTCGGGTGTGGGCGGCCTGGAACCGAAGGAGCGTGTGCGATGGGATCGTTGGCTGGAAAGACCCTCTTCATCACTGGCGCGAGCCGCGGCATCGGCGAGGCCATCGCGCTTCGCGCCGCGCAGGACGGCGCGAACGTCGTCATCGCCGCCAAGACCGCCGAGCCGCACGCGAAGCTCGAAGGCACCATCTACACCGCGGCCGAGAAGGTCGAGAAGGCGGGCGGCAAGGCGCTGCCGCTGATGGTCGACATCCGCTTCGAGGATCAGATCGCGACGGCGATGCAGAAGGCCGCGGAGACGTTCGGCGGCATCGACATCCTCGTGAACAACGCGAGCGCCATCAACCTGTCGGACACCGCGACGGTCGACATGAAGCGCTTCGACCTGATGCACTCGATCAACCTGCGCGGCACGTTCCTCTGCGGGAAGCTCGCGCTGCCCTACCTGAAGAAGAGCAGCAACGCGCACATCCTGAACCTCAGCCCGCCGCTGAACATGGAGGAGCGCTGGTTCGCCCCGCACGTCGCCTACACGATGGCGAAGTTCGGCATGAGCATGTGCGTGCTCGGATGGGCGGGTGAGCTCCGTGGCGCGGGCATCGCGGCCAACGCGCTCTGGCCACGCACCACGATCGCGACCGCCGCGATCCAGAACCTGCTCGGCGGCGACATGATGATGAAGCGCAGCCGCTGGCCGTCGATCATGGGCGACGCCGCGCACTGGATCTTCACGCAGCCGAGCCGTGAGTGCACCGGTAACTTCTTCCTCGACGAGGACATCGTCCGCGACAAGATGGGCAAGAAGGATCTCTCGGAGTACTCGGTCGATCCGTCGCAGGACCTGCAGGTCGACTTCTTCGTCTGAAGCGGACGGGACTGACGTCGATCCGGCGGCCGCTCGCACTCACGGGCGGCCGCCGTCACGTTTGGCGCCGCCGCGCGTACCAACCGCGCGACCCGCGGTCCAAGACTGCCCGCGACTCGCTCCGCACGACTCGGATCAACGCATGGAAGACTTCGACTTCGTAGTGCTCGGTGGTGGCTCGGGTGGCGTGCGCGCCGCGCGCATGGCGGCGGGCTTCGGCGCGAAGGTCGCGCTCGTCGAGAGCGGCCGTCTCGGCGGCACCTGCGTCAACGTCGGCTGCGTGCCGAAGAAGCTGATGGTCTACGGCGCCTCCTTCGCGGAGCGTTTCCACGAGGCGCGCGGCTTCGGTTGGAGCTTCGACACCCCACCGCGCTTCGACTGGGCGAGGCTCGTCGACGCACGCGAGAAGGAAATCCGTCGCCTCAACGGCATCTACGAGAAGCTGCTCGTCGACGCCGGCGTGACGGTGATCGAGGGCTTCGGCGCCTTCGAAGAGCCCCGCACGATCCGGGTCACGCGCGCGGACGGTTCGACGTCCTGCGTGCGAGGGGAGCACGTGCTGATCGCGACGGGCGGCCGCTCGCGCATGCCGCCGATCCCGGGCGCCGAGCACTGGCTCGACAGCGACGGATTCTTCTCGCTGCGTGCGCTCCCGAAGCGCGTGGTGATCGCCGGCGGCGGCTACATCGGCGTGGAGCTCGCGAGCGTGTTCCGCGCGCTCGGATCCGAGGTCCACGTCGTGCACCGCAACGCCGAGCTCTTGAACGCCTTCGATCACGACGTGCGTCGCTTCTTCGCCGAGCAGCTCGAGCTGCACGGGGTGACGCTGCACCTCGGACGCACCATCGAGCGCCTCGATCGCGACGGCGCGTCGGTCGTCGCGACGCTCGACGACGGAACGAAGCTCGCGGCGGACTTGCAGCTCGCCGCGGTTGGACGCGTGCCCAACACCGCGAAGCTCGGGCTCGCCGAGGTCGGCATCGACACGGGGCGCGACGGCGCCATCCTGGTCGACGACGCGTTCCAGACCGCGCGACCGAACGTGTACGCGCTCGGCGACTGCGTCGGTCGCATGCAGCTCACGCCGGTGGCGCTCGCGGAAGGCATGACGCTCGCGCGTCGCCTCTTCGGTGGACAGCCCGACGCGAGCGTCGACTACGACCTCGTGCCGACGGCGGTCTTCGCGACGCCCGAGGTCGCGACGGTCGGCCTCACCGAAGAAGCCGCGTGGCATCGCGGAGAACGGCCGAAGATCTTCCGCAGCACCTTCCGCCCCATGAAGCACACGCTGAGCGGGCAGCCGTATCGGATGATGATGAAGCTCGTCGTCTGCGAGACGACCGACCGCGTGCTCGGCGTGCACGTGGTGGGCCCCGACGCAGGTGAGATCGTGCAGGGCTTCGCGGTCGCGCTGCGCGTCGGTGCGACGAAAGCGCAGCTCGACGCGACGATCGGCATCCACCCGACCGCCGCCGAAGAGCTCGTCACGATGCGCACCCCCGTGCCGTCGATGCACGTCTGAACCCACGAGCGATGCAGACGTGCGCGAGGACGTGCGCGATGACGCGCGCACGTCCTCGGCCCGACCCGGGCCTACACGCCCTGCACGTGCTCCTTCTTCGCGAGCACCCAGCGCAGCTCGATCGTCTTCGTGCTCCCCGCCGCGAGCAGCACGTCCCAGCGCACGAAGCCGTCGTCGTCGAGGCTCGCGCCCGGCGTGGTGCCCTCTGCGTCGAGCTCGATCTTCACGTCCGCGATCTCCGAGACCGGCACGCGCTCCACGAGCTCGAAGCGCACGCTCTCGTTCCCCACGTGGCTGAGCTTGTTCTTCACCACCGTGGTCGTGCGGATCCAGCTCGAGAGCATCTTCGTCTCCGCCGCGAGCCGCTCCTCCTCGCGCACCAC
>JALOQC010000472.1 GCA_025453555.1 Myxococcota bacterium
GCGTGGGAGTGGTACCACCGCGTGGTCGGCGAAGGCCGCTGCAACATCGTCGACACGTGGTGGCAGACGGAGACGGGCGGCATCGCGATCAGCCCGATCGCGCCCGCCACGCCGACCAAACCGGGCTCCGCGACGCTGCCGATGCCGGGCATCCTTCCGTCGCTGCGCACGCCGGAAGGGCGCGTGCTGCGGGGGCCGGCGGAGGGGCTGCTCTGCCTCGATCATCCGTGGCCCGGACAAGCGCGCACGGTCTGGGGCGATCACGAACGTTTCGTGTCGACCTACTTCGCGACGATCCCCGGCGTGTACTTCACGGGCGACGGATGTCGGCGCGACGCGGACGGCTACTACTGGATCACGGGGCGCGTGGACGACGTGCTCAACGTGGCGG
The DNA here is from genome assembly GCA_025453555.1 of Myxococcota bacterium. GTDB lineage: Bacteria > Myxococcota_A > Polyangia > Polyangiales > Houyiibacteriaceae > JACKEH01. The sequence continues at coordinate 392 of JALOQC010000472.1, forward strand.
GGCACCGCATGGGCACGGCGGAGTTCGAGTCCGCGCTGGTGTCGGTGGAGGCGGTCGCGGAGGCGGCGGTGGTCGGCTACCCGCACCCGATCAAGGGCCAAGGCGTCTACGCCTACGTGGTGATGCAGCAGGGGCTCGCGGAGGGCGAGAAGCTCGACTTCGCGGAGCTCAACCGCGCGTGCCGCGATCAGATCGGCGCGCACGCGAAGGTCGACCGCTTCCAGATCGTGCCCGGCTTGCCGAAGACCCGTTCGGGCAAGGTGATGCGGCGCATCTTGCGGAAGATCGCGGAGGGCCGCGGCGACGAGCTCGGCGACACCTCGACCCTCGCGGACCCGAGCGTGGTCGACGCGATCCGCGACGGCTTCGTGGCGGAGTAGATCGCGATCGAGCGATCGACCGTCGTCGTGGACGTGGACGGACGTGGACGTGGACGGCGACCTGGACGGCGACGTGGCCGTGGACGTGAACGGCGACGTGAACGCGAACGAAGGTGTCGACCGAGACGAAGCGTCGTGAAAGACGCCGTCCGATCCACTCGCGGGCTCGAAGGCCACGTCGCTGCTACACGCTCGACATGGCGATCGCACACGAGGTGCTGCAGGCGAAGGACGCTTCGCCGACGCGCGCGATGCTCTTCCTGCACGGGATCCTCGGGCGCGGGAACAACTGGCGCTCGCACGCGCGGCGCTTCGTCGAGGCGCGCCCCGATTGGGCGGCGGTGCTCGTCGATCTGCGCCTGCACGGCGACTCGCTCGAGGTGCGACCGCCGCACACGCTCGCGAGCTGCGCGCGCGATCTTCGCGAGCTGCCGATCGCGCTGCCCATTCGCGGCGCGGTGGGGCACAGCTTCGGCGGCAAGGTCGCGCTCGCGCTGGCGGCGGAGCTCGAGGGCGAGCGTGACGGTGATCAGGACGGTGATCGCGACGTGCTCGACGAGCTCTGGGTGATCGACTCCACGCCGAGCGCGCGCCCCGATCGGCGCGGCTCCGAGGACGTGCTGAGGGTGATCGCGATGCTGCGCGAGCTCCCGCGCGATCACGCGGAGCGCTCGGACTTCGTGGCGGCGATCCGCGAGCGTGGGTTCTCGGAGATGCTCGCGCGCTGGCTCGCGACGAGCCTCGTGCGTCGCACGGACTCGGAAGGTTGGCGCTATCCGGTCGATCTCGACGCGATCGAAGCGATGCTCGACGACTACTTCGCGCGCGACCTCTGGGACGCGGTGCCGCGCGCGGCGCACGACACCTTCTTCGTGATCGGCGGACGCAGTGACGTGTTCGACGCCGCCGATCGCGCGCGCGCGCAGGAGCTCGCGGCGCGCCACGAAGCGGTGCACCTCGAGGTCTTCGAAGAGAGCGGCCACTGGCTGCACGTGGAAGAGCCGGATCGACTCTCGGACCTGCTGGCGCGTTGAGCACGTGCAGAGGCTCCGTGGCTTCGTCGCGCGGAGCTTCGCCGCGAGAGATGCGGTTCGCTCGCGCGCACCGGCTCGTCGGCTCGAAGCGCGGTGGCGAAGCCACCTCGCCGGCGGGTGTCCGCGAACGTGGGAGCAGCGTCACACGTCGGTCGTCAGGATTTTGCCGCGTTCTTTGTTCCGTCGTGATGCAGATTCACGTACGCTTCTCTCGTGTCTGCGGTTCTCGACACCTCGGCTTGGCCCTTCGTCCGCTGGACGGTGACGGGCCGCCTCGGCGGCGACGGCTGGGTCGACGTCCACGAGTCGTACCGCGAGGAGGTCCTCGCGCGCGCGGAGCCCTTCGTGCAGCTCTGGGATTTCACGGGTGGGCTCTCGCTCGATCCGAAGCAGCGGCACCAGATCGTGGAGCACTCCAAGCCGCTCCAGGAGCTCGAGCGTCGGTTCTTGCGTGCGGACGCGTGGGTGTCCCCGTCGTGGCTCGTGCGCGGCTCGCTCTCGGCGCTGCATCTGATCCTGCGGCCGCCGTTCCCCTCGCGGATCTTCGCGTCGGTCGCGGAGGGCGAGCACTTCGTGCTGCGCCATCATCCGTCGGCCCCGCGCCGCTCGAGCGCCCCCCCGCTCGTCGCCGAGTGAACGGTTCCGGTCGGCTGCGCCGACTTCCGGCTCCGGTCGGCTGCGCCGACTTCCGGCTCCGGTCGGCTGCGCCGACTTCTGGCTCCAGTCGGCTGCTGCGACTTCTGGGGCATTGCTTGCGCGTGGCGGCTCGGGCTCCATGAGCACGCCATGACCACCCTCCACGACTTCACGCTCCCGACCCTCGAAGGCGCCGAGCGTCCCCTCTCCGAGCACGCCGGCAAGGTCGCGCTCGTCGTCAACGTCGCCTCCGCCTGCGGGCTCACCCCACACTACGAAGGGCTCGAGAAGCTGCAGCGCAGCCTCGGCGAGCGCGGCTTCGTGGTGCTCGGCTTCCCGTGCAACCAGTTCGGCGCGCAGGAGCCCGGCACGGCGGAGCAGATCCGCGAGTTCTGCACGAGCCGCTACGACGTCACCTTCCCGATGTACGGAAAGCTCGAGGTGAACGGCGCGAACCGCTCGCCGCTCTACGCGTGGCTCACGAGCGAAGCGACCGCGCCCGACGGGCCGGGCGACGTGAAGTGGAACTTCGCGAAGTTCCTGATCGGTCGCGACGGCAAGGTGGTCGCGCGTTTCGCGCCGACGGTCGCGCCCACCTCGCCGGAGATCGTCGAGGCGATCGAGCGCGCGCTCGGCTGAGGGACTCGGCGACCCTGGGCTTCTTCGTCAGGGCCCGGAGCGACTCGGTCCGCGGACGCGGGTCCCGAGCGCTTCGACGCGAAGCAACGACGCACGTCGACGTACGAGCATGACGCGAGTGCTGTTATGCTTCTGGCCGTGGCCGAGGACGAGCGCGATGCGTCGCCGAAGCCCGGATTCGATCCGGGGGACTCGAGCCAGGTGCGCAAAGCGGTCGAGCAAGGCCTCGTACCTCCGGCGCCGCGCGTACCGGCGATGCCACCGGCGTCGACCGGCGCGAAGGGCGTGTTCGTTCCGAAGGCGCCGGCGGTCCCCGCGCGCGTCGTGGCTGCACGTGCCGCGGCGACGCCTCCGCTGGCGCCGAAGCCCGCCGCCAGCTCGCGAGACGCACCCCCGAAGGACGCGCTCGCGAAGGGCGGGCACATGCACGCCGCGTTGGCGGATCCCGCGCGTGGCGAGACCTCCGAGACGGGCGCGGTCGAGAGCGAGTCCACGGGGGTGCGTGCGGCGGAAGAGCGGTCCCCGGATCGACGCGGTGAGCCGACGCCGCGCCTGCCGATCGACGCGCAGCGCCCACGAACCACGCTCCGCGCACGCCCGTCCGCGGAGCGCGTCGACTCGAGCGAGCTCGAGGCCGTCGGCGCGAAGGCCCCGACCGAGCTGGACGACCTGGACGACGACGACCTCGAGCCGGAGCCCTTCGCCAACCGTGCGAGCGTGGACATCGAGCTGCCGGAGGGCTTCGACGATCCGGGCTCGCACAGCGCGCGCCTCTCGTTGCCGGGCCCGATCGCGCGCTTCGGTCGGTACGACGTGCTCGGGCGCCTCGCGATCGGCGGCATGGCGGAGATCTACCTCGCGCAGGAGCCGATCCCGGGCGGCGGCATTCGCCCGGTGGTCGTGAAGGTGCTGCGCAAGCAGCTCGCGAACGACGAGGACTTCGAGCAGCTCTTCCTCCGCGAGGGGCGCGTCGCGATGCAGCTCAGCCACCCGCACATCTCGACGGTGTTCGAGTTCGGGAAGTGGGGCGGGCACTTCTTCATCGCGATGGAGTACGTCGAGGGCGCGACCCTGAAGGACATCCTCGAGCGCACCGCCCGTCGCGGCGAGACCGCGCTCGATCCGGAGGTCGCGGTCGGCATCGTCGCGAAGGTCGCGAGCGCGCTCGACTACGCGCACACCGCGCGCGACACGCGGCGCCAGCCGCTCGGGGTCGTCCACCGCGACGTGTCGCCGCACAACCTGATGGTGCGCTTCGACGGCGTCGTGAAGCTGCTCGACTTCGGCGTGGCGAAGGTCGCTCAATCGGAAGAAGAGAGTCGCTCGGACGCGGTCAAAGGCAAATTCGGGTATCTCTCACCCGAACAATGTCGCGCGGCGCCGGTGGACGGTCGCTCCGACGTGTTCGCGCTCGGGGTCTGCTTGTGGGAAGCGCTCACGGGCGCGCGGCTCTACAAACGCGGAAGTCAGTTCGACACCTTCCGTGCGATCCTCGAAGAGCCGCCGCCCTCGGTCCGCGAGCTTCGACCGGAGCTCCCCGAAGAGCTCGACGCGATCGTGAAGCGCGCGCTCGCGAAGGAGCCTTCGGATCGTTTCGCGTCGGCGAGCGAGATGCAGGAGGCGCTCGAAGCGTGGCTCACGACGCGCGGCGCGGTGGTCACGGCGGCGCGTCTTCGTCGCACGATGGCGGAGCTCTTCGCGGACGAGATCCGCAGCGGGCTCCGGCTCGAGTCGGGACCGAAGGTCGTGGAGCGGCTGCGCTCGACCTCGGTACTCCCGCCCTTGTCGACCTCGGATCGCCCGCCGCCGCCGGACGAAGCGCTCGAGTCGACCGTGGCTCCGGCCTCGACGCGCCGCGCGCCGCTCTTCGTCGCGCTCGCGCT
>JALOQC010000473.1 GCA_025453555.1 Myxococcota bacterium
GTGCTCCATGATGTGCAGGCGCACGTCGAGCCCCACGAGGTCGGTGAGCTCCAGCGGGCCCATCGGGTGGCGGTATCCGAGCTTCATCGCCTTGTCGATGTCGGCCGGCGACGCGACGCCCTGCTCGACCATGCGGATGGCTTCGCAGCCGAGGATGATGCCGAGGCGCGAGGTCGCGAAGCCCGGCCAGTCCTTCACGACGATGGGGTCCTTGCCGATGCGCCGCGCGAAGGCGAGCGCGGCGTCGACCGTCGCGTCGTCGGTGGAGAGCCCGCGCACGATCTCGAGCAGCTCCATCACGGGCACCGGGTTGAAGAAGTGTAGGCCCACGACGCGCTCGGAGCGCCCGGTGTCGGCGGCGATCTCGGTGACGGAGAGGCTCGAGGTGTTGGTGGCGAAGATCGCGTGCGGCGGCGCCTTCACGCTGGCGGTGCGGAAGAGCTCGAGCTTGAGCTCCATCTTCTCCGGCACCGCTTCGATCACGAGGTCGGCGCCTTCGAGCACGCGATCCATCGCGCTCGAGACCGAGAGGCGGCCGAGGACGGTGGCGACGTCCGTGTCGAGCTTGCCCTTGCTGGCGAGCTTCTCGAGGCTGCCGCGCACCTTCTCGACCGCCTTCGCGAGCTGGGCGTCGCTCACGTCACCGAGCGCGACCTCGAAGCCGCTCTGCGCGCAGACCTGCGCGATGCCGTGTCCCATGGTGCCCGCGCCGAGCACCGCGACCTTGCGAATGTCCATGCGCGCGCAGGTACGACGAAGCGCTCGCGTGAGATAGGGGAGTCCTCACGCGAGCGCGTCATGCGAGCGCCTCACGCGAGCGGGGACGAAGGCTCGGCAGGCTCCGCGGTCGCCCCGCCTCGCGACGCCGGTCGCGTGCGTGAGGACGAGGCACCGTCTGCCGAGATCGTCAGGGCCGCAGCTCGGACACCGACTCGAAGCGATCGGGGATCGCCGCGATCACGCCGCGCGGTCTCGGCAGTGCAGGGTCTGCTCCAGCACCGCGGTCGTGATCGCGCGCGTGATGAGCTTGGCTCCCTGCGCTCTCCCGAGCTCGCGATCCATGCATGTGGGCGGAGCTCAGACGCGGCTCCAGTCGTGACCGCGCCAGCGCGGGCCGGGGTCGACGCCGAAGAGTCCGAGCACGGTGCGACCGACGTCGAAGATCGACGCGTCGATGGCGCGCGGGGTCGTGGAAGCGAAGGGGCCGCCGCTCATCACGACGACGCCGTTCCAGTCGTGGTTCGCGCCGTCGACGCCGGGGGGGAGCTCGGTGAGCTTCACCGCACCGTGGCCGAGGGTGCCCACGCTGCGCCACGCGAGGTCGCCGAACACGGCGAGCAGCTCGGGCGCGACGCCGCGCACCTCGCCGTAGAGCTCCGTCGGACGCCACACGTTCGTGCCGACCGGGCCTTCGGCGAGCAGAAGTGCGCGCACGTCGTCGATCGCGCGGTCGAGCCGCGCCTCGGGCAAGGCGCCTTCGGGCTCGCGGCCCTGCACGTTGAAGAAGACGCGCGCGTAGTAGCCGCCCTCCGCCCACGCGCGTGTGCGCTTCCAGTCGATCACGTCGCGCAGCGGGGTCGGCGTGCTCGGGGTGTGGGTGGTGGCGAGCCAACCTTCGCGCAGGAGCAGCTCGTTGATGGCGAACGCGCCTTCGCAGGCACGCGCGCCGTGATCGCTCGCGACGATCACCACCGCGTCGGAGGCGACGTCGAGCAACGCGCCGAGCTCTCGATCGAGCGCCGCGTAGTAGTCGCGCGCGTGATCGAGCCACGGGTTGCCGACCACGTGACGGGGGCTCGTCGGATCGAGGTGATCCCACGCCGCGTGGTGCAGACGATCAGGGCCCATCTCGACCATCGCGAGGAAGCTCGGACGCTCTTCGGTCCAGACGTGGCGCGCGATCGCGAAGTGCTGCGCGGTCATCGCGTGCAGCTCGTCGAAGATGCGCCCGAGGTCGCCGGCGCGGAAGCTCGCGACGTCGGAGCGGTAGGTGCCGAAGCGCGACTCCCAGTCCGTCGCGCGCGAGGGCGGGAAGGTCCACGCGGCGCCGGGCGGCGTGAGGAAACACGAGGCCATGGAGCCGCGCAGGGGGCTCGGAGGATGGCTCGGCGGCACGAAGAGCGCAGCGCAGGATCGTCCGCTCTCGCCGAGGCGATCCCAGACGCGCTTCGCGCTCACGTCGCGCGCGCTCGCCATCGAGAGCGCGTAGCCGTGATCGCGCGGGCGGTTGCGGAAGCCGTAGAGGCCGAGCTCGCCCGGGTCGCGGCCGCTGAGCATGCAGGTCCACGCGGGCACCGTGATGGGCGGCATCACGCTGCGCAGCGGGCCCGAGATCCCACGCGCGCGCAGCGCGGCGACGTTCGGCATCACGTCCGCGAACCGATCGAAGACGAGCGTGGGAGGCGCGCAGTCGAGGCCGACGAGCAGGACTCGCATGAGAGGAGGTTCGCGGAAGAGCGCCGAGGGGCGTGGAGCTTCAGAGCGGCGCGGTGTGTTTGACGACCTTCACGTCGACCACGCCGGGGAGCGCGCCGAGCGGACCAGCGAGCGCCTTCGCGGAGCCGACGGCCACGATCGCGGCGTCGCGCGGGCGAACGCGCGCGGCGAAGGCTTCGTGGGCGGCGTCGCGCGTGACCTTGCGGATCGTCGGGCGGAACCGATCGACGTGCGCGCGATCGAGCGCGAAGAGCTCGGCGCCGAGGTGCAGATCGAGGCGGCGCGCGGCGGTGTCTTCTTCGAAGCAGCGGCCGTTCGCGAGGAAACGTTTGGCGCGGCTCACCTCGCGTGCGGTGGGGCCCTCCGCGACGAACTTCTCGATCAGATCGAGCTCGAGCGCGGCGCAGGCGGCGGCGTTCTCGGCGCTCGGGTGGGTCCACACGCGCCACGCGTCGCGCTGCTCGGCGACCGTGATCTGACTGCTCGCGCCGTAGCTCCAGCCGCGCTTGCCGCGCACCTCGGCGACGAGGCGCGACGTGAAGGTCCCGCCGAACGCGGCGTCGGCCACGAGGAAGGGGAAGAAGAGGGGATCGTGGGCTTTGATGCCGAGCAGACCGAGCCCGAGCTGGGTCTGGCTGCGATCCTTCTTGTCGACGATCAGCACGCGGCGGCCCTTGGGCACGGTCGGCGTGGGGACCTTGGTCGCGACCTTCTCGCCGCGCGGCAGACCCGAGAAGTGCGTGTGCACGAGGCGCTCGAGGGTGCTCGCGTCGATCGCGCCAGCCGCGCCGAAGACGAGCGCGCCGCGGCGCACCATGCGGGCGTGGTGGGCGAGGACGTCGGCGCGTCGGATCGCGCGCAGGCTGGCGCCGGTGCCGCCGACGGGCTGGCCGTAGACGTGGTCGCCGAAGAGGAACGCGCGCAGGTGGCGATCGGCGAGGCCGTGATCGTCCTCGCGCAGCATGCGGAGCTCGTCGAGGATGCGGCGCTTCGCGCGCGCGAGGTCGTCGTTGCGCATCGCGGGCTCGCGCACGAGGCGGGCGACGAGCGCGACGAAGGGCTCGAGGTTGCGCGCGAGGACGGTGCCGTGGAGACGCACCGAAGAGCGCGAGAGCGTGACGGAGAGGCGCGCGCCGAGGCGGGCGAGCTCTTCGTCGACTTGGTGTGAGAGCAGGTCGGTGGTGCCGCGCCGGAGCAGACGTGCGGTCATGCGCGTGAGACCGCCGTGGCCTTCGGGATCGAGGAGCGCGCCGCCGCGCAACGCGATCACGAAGTCGACCAGCGGGAGCGCGTGGCTCTCTTCGAGGAAGACCGGAGCACCTTCGTGCTCGAAACGGACGACGGGCGGGAGCGTCACGAGGGACCCTTCACGACGGCTTCACGTGCACGCGCACGCGACGGTTGGGATCGAGGAAGCGCCGCGCCGCGCGGAGCAGATCGTCCGGCGTGAGTGCGCGATATTCGTCGAGGCGCGCGAAGGCACCGCCGACCTTGCCGGTGACCTGCGCGTAGAAGCCGAGCTGATCGCCCTTGCCGTGGGCGGTCTCGAGCGACGAGAGCAGACCGAGCTCGAGGCGAGCCTTGGCGCGCGCGAGCTCGTCGTCGCTCACCGGTTCACGACGCGCGCGCTCGAGGTGCACGTCGAGGCGCTCGAGCACGCGGGCGATGGAGCGACGTGGGCGGGTGGCGAGGCCGATCTCGTAGACGGAGGGCAACGCGAAGGGAGGGATCGATCCGGAGAGCTCGGTCGCGAGCTCTTCTTCGACCACGATCTCGCGGTAGACGCGGGCGCTGCGGCCGCCGAAGAGGATCTCGGAGAGCAGGTTGAGCGCGGCCCAATCCGGATCCGAGAACGCGGGGCCGTGCCAGCCGAGGAAGACCTTCTCGCCCGAGACGGGGAGCTTCAGCTCGACGTGTTTCTCTTTGCGCAGCGCGGGCTCGGGCTCGACGTGCTCGGTGGGAATCTGCGAGGGCGCGAGGCCGCCGTAGAGCGCGGACACCTGCTCGAGGAAGCTCGCCTCGTCGAGATCGCCGACCGCGACGAGCGTCACGTTGTTGGGCGCGTACCACGTGCGGTGGAAGGCGCGGCAGTCGTCGAGCGTGTAGCCGCGGATGTCCTTCTCCCAGCCGATCGTCGGATGCGAGTACGGGCTCTTGCGCAGCAGGGTCGACCAGAGCGCTTCGCTCGCTTGGCCTTCGATGTCGTCGTCGACGCGGTCGCGGCGCTCGCTCAGCACCACCTCGCGCTCGGAGTCGAACTGCTCCTGCATCACGTCGAGGTTCGCGAGGCGATCGGCTTCGAGCTCGAGCGCGACGCCGAGCTCCGATGCGGGGAGGTTCTCGTAGTAACAGGTCCAGTCGGTCCAGGTCGCGGCGTTGCTCTCCGCGCCGACCTCTTCGAGGCGACGATCGATCTCCCCGACCGGGAAGCGCTTCGTGCCGAGGAACATCAGGTGCTCGAAGAAGTGCGCGAGGCCGGTCTTGCCCTTCGACTCGCGGCGCGAGCCGACGCCGAGCCAGG
>JALOQC010000474.1 GCA_025453555.1 Myxococcota bacterium
TCAGACCCGGACGACCTCGACCGGGGTTCCGTTGAGCACGGCGGTGCCGGTGAGGGCGTCGAGGGCGCGGTCGTCGGTGAGGTCGTTGAGGCTGACGCCGGGCTGTTCGGCGGCCACGCGGAGCTTCGCGCCCGCGCGGTGGTGGCCGAAGCCGTGCGGGAGGCTCACCACGCCGGGCATCACGTCGTCGGTGAGCTCGACCTTCACCTCGACCTGGCCGACGCGGGAGCGGACGCGGACGATGGCGCCGTGCTCGATCTCGCGGGCCTTCGCGTCGTCGGGGTGCATGAGGAGCGTGCAGCGGTCGCGGCCCTTCATGAGCTGCGGCGCGTTGTGCATCCAGCTGTTGTTGCTGCGGAGCTGGCGGCGGCCGATGAGGCGCAGGGTCTCCGTGCGCGCGAGCTCGTCCTCGCGGGCGTCGAGGCGCGGTAGATCGGCGACGAGGATCGCGGGCGCGAGGTCGACGTAGCGGCGGCCGTCGCGCTTGGGGAGGCGCTCGGGCATGGTCGGGCGGAGCGGGCCGAGATCGAGGCCGTGGGGCGCCTGCTCGAGCTTCGCGAGGGAGAGGTCGCCGCTCGAGCGCTCGAGGCCCTTCGCGCCGAGGGTGTACCCGGCGACGCCGCGGCCGTAGGGGCCCGCGCGCAGGCCGACGTCGACGACGCGCTTGGCGCCGAGGCGACGCAGCACCGAGGCTTGGACCGCGCGCTGGGAGAAGCGACCGCGGCGCGTCTCGATCGCTTCGAGGAGCGCGGAGAGGATCTGGCCGTCGTCGCGCTCGTGGGGCTCGCGTGGGAGCGCGGCGGGAGACCACTTCGCGGTGTTTCGCACCGCCACGGCGTGGAAGACCATGTCGTAGTGGTCGCGCTGCAGAGGGGAGACCGGCGGCAGGATCAGGTGCGCGTGGCGCGTGGTCTCGTTCACGAAGGGGTCGACGGAGACCATGAATTCGAGCTCGGCGAGGCCCTTCTCGAGCTGCGCGCCGTTCGGCGTCGAGAGCACGGGGTTGCCGCAGATCGTGAGCAGGCCGCGGATGCGTCCGTCGCCGGGCGTGAGGATCTCCTCGGCGAGGCACGCGACCGGGAGCTCGCCGCCGAACTCGGGCAGGCCGCGCACGCGGCTCTTCCAGCGCCCGAAGCTGCCGCGTCCGATGCCGACGCCCGCGCCGCCGCGAATCACGTCGACCGCAGGCTCGGGGAACATGACGCCGCCCGGCTCGTCGAAGTGACCGGTGACCACGTTCAGCGCGAGGATCGCCCACGCTGCGAGGCCGCCCATCTCCTGGACGCATGCGCCGACGCGGCCGTAGATCAAACCGTGTTTCGCGGACGCGAGCTCACGCGACAAACGACGAATCGTCTCGGCCGGCACGCCGCTCACGCGTTCCGCGCGCTCGGGGGGGAACGCCTTGGTCACGGCTTCGAGCACGTCGAGACGCTCCACGTGGGGCGCCATCTTGCCGAGCTTCACGAGGCCCTCGGCGAAGATCACGTGGAGCATCGCGAGGAGGACCCACGCGTCGGTGCCGGGGCGGATGAAGACGTGCTCGTCCGCGCTCTTGGCCGACTCGGTGCGGCGCGGATCGACGTAGACCACGCGCCCGCCGCGATCGCGGATCGCGCGCAGGCGTCCGCGCACGTCGCCCGCGGTCATGATGCTGCCGTTGGAGGCGAGCGGGTTCGCGCCGAAGGCCAGGAAGAAGTCGGTGCGGTCGAGGTCCGGGATCGGGAAGAGGAGCTGGTGCCCGAGCGCGAAGTAGCTCGCGAACATGTGCGGGAGCTGGTCGACGCTGGTGGCACTGAAGCGGTTCTTCGTCCGGAGGGACTTGAGCACGAGGGGGGCGAAGACGATCGCGCCGAGGTTGTGCGCGGTGGGGTTGCCGAGGTAGGCGCCGAAGGCGTCGCGACCGTGCTTGGCCTGGACCTCGGCGATTCGGTCGGCCGCGAACGCGATCGCGGCGTCCCACTCCATCGGCTCCCAGCGATCCCCGACGCGGCGCATCGGGCGACGGAGGCGATCGGGATCTTCGTGCAGGTCCTTCAGCGCGAACGCCTTCGGGCAGACGTGGCCACGGCTGAAGGGATCGCGCTCGTCGCCGCGGATGGCGACCACACGCCCCCGATCGACGTCGACCTCGATGCCACACATCGCCTCGCAGAGAGGACACGAGCCGTGCACGGTGCGCATCCGGGGAGGATGCCGCTCCGACGGCGCGAGTGGCAATCACGGCGCGCATCGCGAGCATTCGGTCGAAGCGTTCGGGTCGAAGCGTTCGGGTCGAAGCGTCCGGTCGAAGCGTTCGGGTCGAAGCGTTCGGTCGAAGCGTTCGGGTCGAAGCGTTCGGGTCGAAGCGTTCGGTCGAAGCGTTCGGGTCGAAGCGTTCGGGTCGAAGCGTTCGGGTCGAACGGACGTGGGCGTCACGCGCTCATTGGAAGTTCTGAATCGCCCAAACCTCGCCGTCCTCGGTCGTGTGAAAGCCACAAGCCACCCGCGAGTGCGCGGGGTTGGTCATGTTGATGTAGTGGCCGTGCTCGATGAAGGGCTCGCCCGGGCCTTCGTCCCACATCTGCTGGAGGCAACCGCCGATCACTTGCGGAACCGAGCCCCAGCCCGGGCACTCGTTCTGGCCGCGACCCCCGGGGCTGCAGATGTTGTCGCGGAAGCCGCCGTGGGGGCCGGCGCCGTTCGCGTCGTACTCCGCGTGCTCATCCGCGCAGGCTTCGCCGTCCGTCCAGCGTGCGAGAGGGGGGAGGCATTGGCACTCCCACCGGAGCTGGTTGATGCGGCGGACGCAGTCTTCGTAGGGGTCGCCGGTCGAGGCGAGCGGGGCCGGGCGGCAGCCGGCGATCGGGAGCTCCAGCGGGCCGCCCTCGCAACCCTCGGGGGTGCCAGCGTCCACGGAAGCACCCGAATCCATTTCGGAAAATCCTGCATCGGTGCCCAGGCCCGCATCGGACGCCGGGGGGCGACCCGCGTCGGGGCGACCTGCGTCGCGGCCCGAGCTCGACGCCATACCGTCTCCGCAGCCCCACCCGAACGCACACACCAAGGCCAACGACGCTTGGATTGCTCGCATGACGATGCTCAGGAGCAACGGGTGAACCACCGAAAAACCCAATGATTTCTGCGACGATTCGGGGGACGCGGCCCCCAATCGGGAAATCGATGGGTCAGACCCGTTCATGGAGTGAGCGCGCTCAATGCGTAGGTCGCGTACACGCGGTACCCAAGCTGCGAGCTGGAAGTTCGACTTCCAACTCTCTCGGCCAGAGCGGGCGCTCCAGGTCTCCGCACATCCCGATCCCAATCCCGACCTGGGGTGCCCGCGCCGAGCCTATTTCGTGACGAAGCACTCCCGAATCCCGAAAATCCGCACACTCTTATCTTGTCTTCTCTCCCGGTGATCCCCAGGGCCGCCGTCGTCCCGAACCCGACGGCGTCCCTGGGGATTCTTCTTTGTGTCGCGGTCGGTGTGCGAGCGTCGTGGCCTCGATGCAGGACGGCGTCCCTGGGGATTCTTCGACGTCTCGGGTCGCCTTGCGCGGTCTGTGGCGTCGATGCGGGACACGTCGTCTCCGCATGCCTGAGTGCCTGACGACGACGCGGTGCGCCGTCCTTCACGTGCGCCGACCTTCACGTGCGCCGTCCTTCACGTGCGCCGTCCTTCACGTGCGCCGTCCTTCACGTGCGCCGCCCTTCACGTGCGCCGCCCTTCACGTGCGCCATCCTCCGTGCACCCTCGGCCACCTCGGCGCCTTGGTTCGTCGAGAACCGCGACGGGATCGACCTCCGACCGAATAAGTTCGGATAAGTCCCCGGCACTGAACACGATTTCGTGGGGCTTCGTACCAGCCTCCGCGGCGCTTCTCGTGCGCCGAAGGAGGAACTCATGGCAGCCACGACTCGTCGAGCGATCACGCTCGCAACCCGTCGACCCACGTCGTTCGTGCTCGGTGCTCTCTCGTTCTTCGCGGCCGTCGGCTGCGGGTCGTCGGGGGGTGACGATCCCGATCCCACACCCACGCCGACCGGCTGCACGTCGGACGCGCAGTGTGGTGCGGGCGAGTACTGCGAGCTCTCGGGCTCGTCGAGCGCCGCGCTGCTCGATCCGCCGTGCTTCTTCGCGTGCCTCGACGCCGAGATGTGCATGACCCCGTCGTGCGAGAACGCGTGCGCGGAGTCGTGCGGCGCGACGTGCCCGGAGTTCTGCGACTTCGTGTGTGGCGGAGGGGCGGGCGCGCCGCCGGATCCGCTCTGCGTGGCGGATTGTGTGCCGAGCTGCGAGGCGGATCGGATGTCGACGCCCCCGCCGCCTCCGCCGCCTGCGGACGCAGGGACCAGCACGCCACCGCCTCCGCCTCCGCCGAGCGACGCGGGGACGAGCACGCCGCCGGCGCGTGAAGGGGTCTGTCGCGCGCGACCGACGCCGCCGCCTCCGAGCGACGCGGGCACGCCGGTACCCACGGACTCCGGCACACCTCCGCCCGAGGACGCGGGGACGACGCCGACGCCGATCGCGTGGGCCGGCACGTGGAACGTCCGCGCGGTCTTCACGGCGCGCTGCATGTGGAGCTCGGCGGGGGCGCCCCGCGACACCGCGCTCGACTACACGGTGACGGCGCGGCTCTCCGGCGCGAACGACGATCTCACCGCGGTGATCAGCACCGACTACGAGATGACGGGGACGGGCTCCGACAGCGGGCTCACCCTCTCCGGGCAGTTTCCGGGGCGCGATCACAACGACAACGCCGCGACCACCGTGCGACGCGACAATCAGGTTTCGATTCGCGTCCGCGAGGTGATCGGCGCGAACGAAGCGCGCGGGACGATCGAGGGGAACTACGAGACCAGCGGCGGCATCTCGTGTGTCATCCAAGACGGCGGAACCGTCACCTTCGAGCGGTGAAGCTCCGCGCGCTCCGGACGTCCACTGCCGACCATGACGAAAGCGCCCGAGCTCGACGCCGCTCGCGACCTCCACGAGGCGGCGGCCGAGCTCGTGCGTCGTCACCTGCGGGAAGGTGCGCGGCGGATCGTGGTGTGGGGGCCGCCGGGGATCGGGCGGACCCGCTTGATCGAGCGGCTGGCGACGCTCGAGGCCGCGGCGACCTTCGTGGACGCGCCGACCCGAGAGCAAGCACGCCTCGCGCTCCGCGAGGCTTCCGCCGCGGTCGTGGTGGCCTGCGTGGAGCGCGACGACCTCGATGCGGAGGCGTTCGTGGAGCTCGCGCCGCTGAGCCTCGACGCGAGCGAAGCCTTCCTGACGGCCTCGTTGCGTCGTGACGGAGTCGAGGTCGACGAGGTTGCTCGACGTGCGCTCGTGGAGCACGCGGAGGGATTGCCCGCGGCGCTCGTGAGGGCCGCCGCGTTGTGTCGTGTGCTCGCGCCCGCGGTGTGGATCGAACGATGTGACGCGGCGCGTGCGGCGTTGGTGACGTTCGGCCAGGCGATCGAGCATCCGCTCTTCGTCGCCGCTCGCCCGCTCGGGCTGCGAGAGGCGACGCGGCGGGTCGCCGTGCTCCTGCTCGCGGCCGGCGAGCCGGTGTCGCCGGAGCAGCTCGAGGAATGGTTGCCTGGGTCGCTCGACGCGCTGATCGAGCTCCGGGATCGCGCTCTGTTGGAGGGGGGCGACGCGCTCATGCTCCGTCACGCGGCGGCGCGCGGCTTGGCGCTCGACGGTTCGTTCCCGGAAGACTTCCGAGAGGCGACGACGCGGATCGACGCGAGCACGATCGAACGTTCGCGCGCGGCGCGGGAGCGTTGGGTGTCTGCCGGAGACGAGGGTGCTCTGCACGAGCTCGCGCGCGACGAGAGTCGCCTCCGGCGCGCGATGGAGCGTCTTCTGGGTCGGGAGGTGCGCACCCGGTCGAAACGTGAAGGTCGTGAGTGGACGGACGCCGAGGTGGAGGCGCTCGTCGCGCTAGCGCTCGCGTTGCAGACGCGCGCGGAGGTGCACGTCGGGCCCAAGCCCTGCCCGGAGCTCGAGCGGGTCTACGCGATCGTGGGATCGCGTTCGGCGGAGCTCGCGATCGGATACGCGAGAGCGCACCGCATGGCGGGCGACGTGGAGACCTTCGAGCGCACGCTCCAGGCGATCGATCCGAGCGTGCTCTCCCCGCGGCTCGCCGCGCGTTGGTGGTCCGAGCACGCCCAGGGGCTGCGTTTCCATCGCCGGCTCGACGAAGCCGCCGAGGCGCTCGAGCGCGCGATCGAGCTCGCGGGTCGCGCAGGGTCGGAGCTCGAAGGCGCGCGCTACGTGATCGATCTCGGGAGCGTTCGCTATTGGCAACAGCGCTTCGACGAGGCGGTCGCGCTCTACCTGCGCGGGCGATCGATCGCGGCGCGACTGCGCGCCGAGCGCACCGAAGCCATCGCGCTCGCGAACCTCTGCCTCTGCCACTCGTTCGCGGGCGACGACGCGGCGGCGGAGCGGGCGGGACGCGCGGCGGTGGCGCTCTTCGAGGCGATCGACGACTCGGGCGCGCTCGGCACGAGCCTCGGTCACCTCGGGATCCTCGCGTACCAATACGGAAGGCTCGACGACGCCGAGCGCTACTTCGGCGCGGCCGCCGAGCGCGTCGCGCAGGCCGGCTACTTCGAGCAACAGACCTTCGTGAGTTTCAACCTGGTGTGCGTGTCGATCGCGCGGGGGCGGCTCGACGAAGCGGAGGTGCGGCTCGACGCGTTGCCCGCCTTGCTCGCGCGGAGCCCGAGCCCGCTCGTGGCGATGCACCTCGAGCGGGTGTCGTCGGATCTCTTCGAGGCGCGCGGGCGCCCGGCCGATTCACTGGCCGCGCTCGCGCGAGGGATCGCGATCGCACGTCGCGACGCCGCGCCCGACGTGGAGGCGCAGCTCGAAGCGCAATGCAGTCGCGTGCACGCGCGGCTCGGCGCGCACGACGAGAGCGCGGCGGCCGACGCACGGGCGCGTGAGGCGCTCACGAAGGTCACGCGCCCGCCGCTGCGCGCATCCGCCGAGCTCGTGCTCGAGCACGCGGCGTGGCTTCGTGCGCGGGCACGGGGCGAGAGCGCGGGCACGGAGCGGCTCGTCGCGGCGCTGCGTCCGATCTGGGAAGGGCTCGGCGCGCGGACTTCGATTGGCGTGAGCGCGGCGGACGCGGGCAACGTGCGCGAGGCGGCGCTGCCGTTCTTCGCGGACCTGGACGCGCGGACCCGCGTCGACGTGGAGTGGCGCGCGCGCGACCCCGAACGAACGGCGGTCTGCCTCGACCCGATGCACGAGCGCGCACGGCTGCCGGGCGGCACCGAGCTCGACGCGACGACGCGGCGCAACGCGTACCGGCTGTTGCGGCTGCTGGCGGAGGCGGGCGACGAAGGCGTGGAGCGAGACGCGCTCGTGCGGGGCGTGTGGCCGGGCGAGCGCATGCGCGACGACGCTGCGAACAACCGACTCCACAACGCGCTCGCGCAGCTTCGGAGCGCGGGGTTGGCGGAGCCTCTGGTGCGTGACGGGACGCGGTATCGGCTGGTGGGGGTGGCGGTGAAGACCGCGTGTGGCGTCTGAAGAGAAGCTGATTGCCGCTTACGCAAGCCGCCCTACCGGACGGCGCGCAGCTCGCGAGGCGAGCGAAGGCTCGTGGGAGGGGGCCCCTCGGGGCTTCATGCCCCGTGGGGGAGGGTCTGGCGACAGACCCTCGGAAAAGCTGAAGTGACACGCGCCCCGATACGCGTCAGGCCGAGCCGCAGTAGTCGCCCACGCTGCCGCACAGGATTCCGACCGGACACTGGATCGCGGCTCCGCAATCGTAGGTGCAGAGGTTCGGGATTCCGGTCTGCGTTTCGCACCGTCCGTCGTCGAGGCCGGCGGCACCGCAGTCCGCGTCCGTCGTGCACGTCGTGCCGTCCCGTAGGTCGAGCACGGCCTCGCACGTCGTGCTCTCCTCGAGCACGCCGCAGTAGGTGGCCGCGGCAGCACCCGACACGCTCGAACGCGCGGGGGTGGCCACGGCGAAGGGGCGTGCGCAGCCCGACGAGACGAGGCGAAGGCAGTAACCGTTCGGACGAGCGACGCCGGCGTGCTCCATCGGAACACACCGAAGGGCGTCGACCCCGACGACGGGCTCGTTGCACTCGGTGTCACTGACGCAGGCCCCACACTCGGGCACGGAGTCGCGGGGCGTGCTCGTGCACGTGCGGGCCACGGGGTCGCAGCTGTTGGCGCCGCAGTGGGTCGACGCGGTGTCTTCCGTGCACTGCACGCAGGTGCCGGCGTCGCAGACGTTCTCGTTCGGTCCCGTGCATTGGTCGTCGTCGTCGCAGGGGACGCAGGTGTTGGTCTCGAGGTCGCAGCGTGAGGCCGTCGGATCCGCGCAGTCGGTGTCGGCCGCGCACGCGACGCACGCGCCCGCGCGGTCGCCTTCGAGGGCACACACGGGGGTGTCGGGGAAGCGGGCGCAGTCGGGGCTCTCTTCGCAGGGGACGCAGGCGCGCGTGGTGCCGTCGCAGCGCCACGCACTGACCGAGGAGGGGTCCCGCCGTCGCGCAGGCGGTCAGCTCGGAGAAGCGGCCGCAGTCGTCGGCGTCGCGGCACGCGCCGCAGACGTTCGCGACGCACGCGGGGCGCTCGGGCTCGGTGCAGTCGGCGGCTTCGGTGGCGGCCGTGCACTCGACGCACTCGCCGTCGACGCAGTGCGCGGCGTCGCAGTCGGCGCACGCGCTGGCGCCGTCGGCGCGGGCGTCGGTGGCGATCGCGTCCGCGCTCGCGTCGAGCGGGACGAGCTCGCGATCGAGGCAGCCGGCGAGCGCGAAGGCGAGCGAAACAAACGTGAAGATCGTGCGCATGGCGGTCACTCGGAGCAGGAAATCAATGCGAAGAACGAACACGAAGCGATCGCGAGCATCCAGGATTTTCAGTGCGTCGACGCGGATCTCCGGGGG
The DNA here is from genome assembly GCA_025453555.1 of Myxococcota bacterium. Classification (GTDB taxonomy): domain Bacteria; phylum Myxococcota_A; class Polyangia; order Polyangiales; family Houyiibacteriaceae; genus JACKEH01. The sequence goes on from JALOQC010000474.1 coordinate 8,896, forward strand.
AGATCGTGCGCTCGGAGGATCCGGGGCCAGCGCAGATGAGGACCCACGGCACGAAGAGACCGCCCGGCATCAGAAGCTCCCGCGCAGGCGCAGGCCGTTCGGGGAGAGCGCGACGTCGAGGCGCTCGTCGCGGAAGGGGCGCCACGCGAGGATCACGACGCCGCCCCCGAGGCCGGCCGCGATCGTGTAGCCGAGCGCGCGCGGGCCGAAGGTGTAGCGGCGCGCGTAGACGCCGTCGTCGCGGATCACGGGGGCGCAGTCGTCGGTGCAGCTTCCGTCGCGCGCGAGGCCGACCATCGCGACCGCGCCGAAGCCGACCCCCACCGCGAGCAGGCTGCCGCCGAGCACGTAGTTCAGCGGTGAGACGCGCGCGTTCGAGGGATCGGATCCTTCGTCCAGCGCGAAGGATTCTTCGGCTTCGAAGGTGTCGAGCTCGATCTCGCGCCGCTCGGTGCGGTAGCCGGTCGCGCTGACCGCGACGCGGTGCGAGCCGCGCTCGACGCGCACGTCGGTGGGCAACGTGCCGACGCTGCGGCCGTCGATCGTGACCGCAGCGCCGATGGGCGAGCCGCGCAAGCGGAGGAGCACTTGGTTCTCGCCGAGGCGGGCGGAGAGCGCGCGCGCGAACGCCCGTCGAGCGGCGTTCGGGACGTCGTCGCCTTCGACCTCCGCGCGTCCGCTGTGTTGGTGGCCGTCGGCGTCCGCGAAGGTCACGAGCACCTCGTGCGGCACCGTCTCGCCCGCGCGCGCCCACACCGCCGTGAGCACCGCTTCGCGCAGGCCCGCGGCCGCGAGGAGCTGGTTCAGACACACCGTGGTGTCCGGGCAGTCGCGCACGATGTCGAGCACCTCGCCCGCCGGATGCTCGGGCGCGAAGCGGGCGGCTTGGAGCGCGCGCTCGACGGTGGCGACCGCGAGACCGCCCGGCCCGCCGCGCAGCTCTTCGGTGCCGAGCGCGGGCAAGAGCAGGATGCGGATCTCGCCGTCCGGGGCGGTGTCTTGGGCGACCGCAGGCGCGGTGAAGAGGGCCACCAGCGTGACGAGCATCCCGCGTCGGGCGGGCGTCGCGAGCCACGCGCGCCTCGGGTGGGACGATCGCTCGGCGCGTCCACGGTTCGCGTCGCTCGACGGGGAACGTGCGGCTTCGGACGCGCACGCGGCGCGCCGTCGAATCGGAGAGGTCGTGGTGTTCAAAACGTCCCTCGCAGAGAGAGCTGCGCGTGGTCCGCGCTGGCCGAGGCTTCGACGCGCGTGCCGCGCCCGAAGACGTAGGTGAGCGGCACCGCGAGGAGCGGGAGCGCCGCGCTGACGAAGAAGCTGGTGCGTTGTCCGCCTTGGCCGCGGTCGACGCAGGCGCGGCGGTTTTCGAGCACGTTGGGGCAATCGGGCAGCGCGGCCACGAGCCCGGCGCCGATCGCCGCGAACGCGACGCCGACGCCGCCGGAGAGCCACGCCCACCACGGCGTTCCGTCGCGTTCGGGGAGCGCGAGCGCGACGCCGAGCGCGAGCAGCGCGCCGCCCGAGTACGCGAGCAGGTGGGTCGGGACTTGGTAGCCGAGCCAGCGGTCTTGGCGATCGAGGAGCGCCGGATCG
>JALOQC010000093.1 GCA_025453555.1 Myxococcota bacterium
TCCGGGTCGTCACCGATCGCTTCGAGGAGCGCCTCGCGCACCATCGGATCCTCGTCGGTCCCGAGCGCGGCCCGCAGCGAAGCACGCGCGCCGGAGTCGTCGGCGAGCGCGCGCACCGCCGCGCGACGCACGTGCCATGCGGGGTGCGCGAGCGCGCGCTCGCGGAGGGGACGCGCGACGTCGACCGGCAGCCGAGCGGACACCAGCACCGCCGCGTGGGCGACCTCGGGATCGGCGTGCGCGAGCGCGCGCGAGACGTCTTCCGCGAGCTCGGTGGAGCCGAGCGCTCCGAGCGCCTCGATCGCCGCCGCAGCGACCGGCGCCGCCGACTCGAGCAGCGCGCGCAGTGGCCCCACCGCGTCCTTCGCGCCGAGCCGCGTGAGCGCTCGCGCCATCGCGGCCTGGACCGGCGCGGACGCGCCACCGAGCCCTTCGAGCAAGACGGGCGCGACGGAAGCGTCGGGGAAGCGCGCGAGGGACTCGACCGCGGCGAGCCGGACGCGCTCGTCCTCGTCCGCGAGCGCGAACGCGAGATCGTCGCGCGCGCGACCGTCCGCCAGCGTGCCGAGCGCCTGCGCGGCCGCGACCCGCAGCTCGACCCGCGGCGCCGAGAGCTGCGCGCGCAGCGCTTCCATCGACGCCTCGCCGCGCACGTGCGCGTAGAGCGCGATCGCGGCGGGTGATCGCAGCGTGCTCTCGTGCAGCGCCGCGTCGACCGCGTCTGGGGCGCGCGTCGCGATCGCGCGAAGCGCCTCGGCTGCGAACTCGGAGAGCTCTCCCGGATCGTCCGCCAACACCGCCACGAGCGCCGGAATGTCCGACGCATTGCCGTAGCGCGCGAGCCCGCGAATCGCGGCCGCGCGCAAGCTCGGCGCGCCTTCGTGGAGCGCCTCGCGCAGCTCCACCGAGAGCTCGGGGGAGTCGGCGACCTCCGCGTGTCCGAGCAGCTCCGCCGCCAGGCCGAGCGCGAGCGAGCGACCGAGCCCGACGCAACGACGCGACGCGCGGAGCACCGGCGTCACCGCGTCCGTGCCCCAGCGACGCAACGCCGCCGCTCCGAGATCCGTCAGCACGTCGTCCGCCGCCGCGTCGAGCGCCTCCGCGAGCAGCGACTCGTCGCGCATCGCGAAGACGATCGCGGCGGCGTCGCGACGGGCGCTCCGATCTCCGTCGCGCATCGTGCTCGCGAGTGAGGGCAACGTGGAGCGCGGCAGCGCACGCAACGACGAGGGACCGACGGCGTCCGCCAGCTCGGCGAGCGCGGCGATCGCGACGTTCGCGGAGCGCCCTCCCTCCGAGAGCGCCTCTGCGAGCACACCCAGCGCGCGAACATCCCCGCAACGCCCGAAGAGGGGCAGCGCCGCACGACGCAACACGCGATCCTCGACCAACGGCGCGAGCTCTTCCCACGTCAGCCGAGCCCGCAGGCGCACCAAACCGTCGAGCGCGGCGACGCGTTCGAAGGGCAGCGTGCGCGCGAGGCGCTCGCGCAGCACCCGCTCCGCGTGGGGTCCGCCGAGCGCGACCAGCGCCTCGAGCGCCGCCGCCGCCACGTTCGCGTCCGCATCCGAGGCGAGCTCCGCGAGCTCCGGCGCGCTCGACACGTCACCCGCCGCCCCGAGGGCCTCCGCGAAGAACTTCCGCACGCCCGAGCGCTCCTCGCGCAGCGCGCGCCGCAGCCGATCGACCGCGATCGGACCGAGCGACGACGCGACCTCGAGCGCGGCGTTGCGGCGCCCGACGTTCTCGGCCTGCGCGATCGCGGCGACGAGCCGATCGAGGAGCGCTTCCGCGGGCGACGCGCGGCGGAGCAGCTCCACCGCCTCCTGCCGCACCCGCCAGTCCGCGTCCCCGAGCGCCTCGACCGCCGCGTCCTCGCGCGTCTCCGCCGGCGCCTCGCGCAGCGCACGTCGCCGCGCCTCGGCCGCGTCGTCCTCCGGAGACGGTCGCAAGCTCAGGCGGCTCTCGGTCATGACGGAATCTCCGACAAGCTCGGCACGTCGAGCGCCTGCGCGGGCGCGGCGACGCGGTCGACGTCGATCACGAACCACAGGCCCTCGCTCGTCGCGAAGACAGCCGCGATCCCGCGCGCCTCGTCGCCCGAGCCGAGCCGCGGCACGTCGCGCCGTTGGTCGACGCCGGCGCCGAAGACCTCCGTGACCGCGTCGACCACGAGTCCGACCGCCCGTCCGTCGCTCTCCACGATGATCCACTTCGTGCGCCGCGTGGGCGCCTCGGGGGCGAGCCCGAAGCGACGCCGCAGATCGAGCACCGGCACCACGAGCCCGCGGTGATCGGCGACCCCGAGCACGCTCGGCGGCGCATGCGGCAGCGGCACGATCGAGAGCGGGTTGATGATCTCACGCACCCGCAGGATCTCCACCGCGTAGCGCACGTCGCCGACGCAGAACCCCACGAGGTTCTTGGTGCGATCGTTTCGATGCCTCGACGACTGCCCCATCCTCACCCTCGCTCGAGCCGCGCGAAGAGCGGCTCCGGATCCAAGAGGACGATCAGCTCGCGTCCCGCGTGATCTTGATCGCGTCGCGTGCGCGGACGACCCACGCCGATCACGTGATCGGAGAGATCTCCCCCGACGACGCCCGCGAGCTCCACCTCGTCCTCCGCGAGGCGATGCACCTGCAGCACCTCGTCGACCAATGCGCCGAGCACCTCGCCGCCGACGTCCACGAGCAGGATGCGCGCGTGTTTTTCGGGCGGGCGCTCCTCGACGCGCATGAGCCGCCGCAGATCGACGACCGTGGTGATCACACCGCGCACCGAGACGATGCCGAGCACATGTCGCGGTGCGCGCGGAACCGGCGTGATCGGCGGCAGCTTCAGGATCTCGCGCACCCGCGCGAGCGGAAAGCCGTAGGACTCGTCCGCCAGCGCGAACGCGAGGATCTCGCGCAGGCTCGCAGCCCTCGTCTCGGACCCCGTCGGTCGCATCGGAACGATCGTCGGGCGCTTCACCAGCTCGCTCATCGTCGCCCCTCTTGGAGCGTCCGCTCCGTGGACGTGAGGACCTCGTCGAGCAGGCCGGGCGCGTCGAGCACGAGCGCCACGCGTTGATCGCCGAGGTCGGTCGCGCCCGAGATGCCTCGCACGCGCGAGAGGCTCTTTCCGAGCGCCTTGATCACGATGTCTTGCTGACCTTCGAGCCCGTCCACCACGAGGCCCATGCGCTTCTGACCGACCGCGACCACCACGAGGTAACGTCGCCCGCGCGCCTTGCTCTGCACGCGGAAGAGCTCGTCGAGGCGACAGATCGTGAGCGTCTCGCCGCGCAGCGTGACGACCTCGCGCCCCTCCACGCGCCGCACGCGCTTGGGATCGAAGACGATCGCCTCCTGCACCGCGGTGATCGGCAGCGCGTACTCGCGCTCCGCCACCCGCACGAGCAGCGCGCTGATGATCGCCAGCGTGACCGGCAGCGTGATCGTGAGCTTCGTGCCGGTCCCCACCTCGGACTGCACGTCGATCACGCCGCCGAGCCGCCCGATGTTCGTCTTCACGACGTCCATGCCCACGCCGCGGCCGCTCAGATCCGACGCGCGCAGCCGCGTGCTGAACCCGGGCAGGAAGATCAGCTGGAGCGCCTCGTCGCGGCCCATGTCCGCCGCGCCCTCTTCGGAGACGATGCCGCGCCGGATCGCGGTCTCGATGAGCACCTGCGGGTTGATGCCCGCTCCGTCGTCCTCGATCTCGATGACGACGTGGTTGCCCTTCTGGTAGGCGTTGAGCACCAGCGTCCCGCCCGGCGGTTTGCCCGCGAGCTCGCGCGTCTTCGGCGCCTCGATGCCGTGGTCGATCGCGTTGCGGATGAGGTGCATCAGCGGATCGGAGAGCTCCTCGACGATCAGCTTGTCGATCTCGGTCTCCGCGCCCGTCACCACGAGCACGACCTCCTTGTCGTGCTCACGCGCGACCTGCCGCACGATGCGCGCGAGCCGATCGAAGGTCTGCCCGAGAGGCACCATGCGGACGTCGAGGATTCCGTCTTGAAGCTCCTCGAGATGACGCTCGAAACCGCGATTGATCCGGTGCAGATCGATCGCGAGCTGCCGCAGCTCGGGGCGACCGCGCAGCTTCTCCGTCAGGCGCATCACCGCGGTGCGCACGATCGCCAGCTCGCCCACCACGTTCATCAGGTGATCGAGCTTGCGGATGTCGACGCGGACGGTGTGTGCGACCGATCGCAGCGAGAGCTGATCGGCCGTGACCTCGCGCTTGGCGAGCGGGGGCTCCGACGGCATGCGCGGCGCGGGTGGGGCCGAGGTCGGTCGCGGCGGCGTACGCACCGGCGGCGGCGGAACCAACGCGTGGTGCTCGGTCGCCCGCACCGGCGCCACGGGGCTCGTCCCGCGCGTGAGCCGCTCGAGCACCGCGCCCTCGCCGCCGAGCACGTCCTCCAGCGTCGCGGCGGTCGCGCTGCTCGCGAGGAGCACGTCGAGATCGATCGCGTCGCCGTCACCTCCGCTCGCGCTCGGCAGGTACGTGATGATCTCCGCGATCGACTTCGCGCGTGCCTTCAGGTCTTCGAGCTGCGTGTCGATCGTCGCGAGCGAGAAGCGCACCTTGAGGCGGTAGAGCCCGACGCCCTTCGCGACGTTCGTTCGGAGCCGGTGCTCCTCGTACTCGGTGAGCACCGCGAGCACGGACGCGTCGATCGCGTACGCCGCGAGCGCGTCCTCCACCGGCGGGCGCGACGCGCCGACGCTCGTGAGCTGCTCGAGGAAGGCGATGATGTCGACGTCCGAGACCTCCGCGTCGGGTGACTCCGCGAGCAGCCGCTGGAAGACCTCCACGCCCTCGAAGAGCACGTCGAGCAGCTCGGTGGTCAGGTTCTGCCGACCGAGCCGCAGGTCGTCGAGCAGGTCTTCGAGCGCGTGCGCGACCTCGCCGAGGCGCGCGTAGCCGAACATGCCCGCGATGCCCTTGAGCGTGTGGACCGCGCGGAAGACCTCGTTGACGAGCTCCTGCGACGAAGAACCGTCTTTGTGGGCCTGATCGAGGAGCAGGAGATCCCGCGAGAGTGACTCGACGATCTCCTGAGCTTCCGAGAGGAACTCGTCTCGAAGATCGCTCACGGATCCACTCCGAGCACGCGCCGCGCGAGCGCCGCGAGGTCCGCCGTCCCGAAGGGTTTGGCGAGGAAGGCGTCCGCGCCGAGCTCGAGGCCGCGCCGCCGATCGGTCGCGCTCGCCTCGGTGCTGATGAGGATCACGGGCGTCGCGCGGTGCACGTCGCTCTTGCGCAAGAACGACACGAGCTCGAGCCCGTTGATGTCCGGCATGTTCACGTCGACCACCACGAGCCCCCACGCCTCGCGTGGGAGCAGCCGCAGCGCTTCGAAGCCGCTCTTGGCCTCCGCGACGTCCGCGCCGAGCTCGGCCTCCAGCGACGCGCGCACGAAGGCCCGCATCGCGCTGCTGTCGTCGACCACGAGAACCCGAAGCACGACGCCATGCTATCGGATGCGCGCGCCGCGACATAGAAGCGTGCGCAGTGACCTCGGCTCACCGATGCGAAGGAGCACGCTCAGCCGTGGCTGCGCGCCCCGACGTGCTCCCGCACGAAGGCGTCGATCGCCGGGGTCGCCTCCTCGAGCTCCTCCGCCGAGAAGCCGACCTCGGCCCAGTCTTCGCTCGCCGCCGCCCGGAGCCGCGCGCGCGTCGAAGCGGCCAGCAAGAACGGACCGCCGCCGTGACGCCGCGACACCAGCGTGCCCCGCGTGGGATCGAAGTAGGCCGGGCGGTCGTCGGGGCAGGGCAGGCCGCTCACCCCGCAGACCTCGAGCTCCGGGCTCGCCCCGAAGAGCCCGAGCAAACGCATGCGGAACGCGAGCCCGAGCGCCGCGACGTCCGAGCCCCACGGAGATGGCGAGCCCGGTGGCGCTCCCGACGACACCGCGGTCTCACCGGGGGCGCCGAGATGCGCGAAGAACCGATCGAGCTCGTCGAACACCACCGGCTCGGCTTGCCCCTCGGCGCAGAGCATCCGTACGAACGCGGTCGCTTCGCCCGCCACGCGCAGCTTCGCGAGCGATCCGAGCAAGACCGGATGGCTCCGCCGCACGACCGCCTCCGCGAGCGTGCCGAGCCCTCGCCCCGGCTTCCAGGTGATCGCCACCCGCTGAAACGGCTCCAGCGCGCCCCCGAAGCGCTTGCGGCTCCGACGAGCCCCGCGCGCCATCACGCCGATCGCGCCGTGCTCGCGCGTGAGCAGCGTGACGATGCGGTCGTGGTCGCGGTAATCGACCGCGCGCAGCAGGAACGCGTCGTCGCGGAGCTCCGTCACGCCCGCAGCGGCGAGGTCACCGACTGTACGGAGAGCTCGACCGGCACGTCGCGATGTCGGGGCCGAAGCACGATCGAGAGCGCGAGCGTGAAGAGGATCAGCAGCACCACGACCGCGATCGCGAGCCCGAAGCGGCGACCCTTCTCGTTCGCGACGAGCGTGGTGATCGCGGTCGGCGGCGCGACCGGCGCGCGTCCGGAGTCGAAGCGCGCGACGACCTCGACGTCGTCGAGCCCGAGGGCGCGCGAGTAGGACCGCAAGAAGCCCCGCACGAACACGTCGCTCGGGAGCTGCGCGTGGCGATCGTTCTCGAGATCGCGGAGCACCTTGAGCGGGATGCGCGTGGTCTGCGCGATCTCTTCCAGCGACACCGCGCGGAGCTCGCGCTCGCGTCGCAGGTAGTCGCCGATGCGGTCGTCGCCCGGGCGTGCGCTCGAGGTGGACGTCGGTTCGTTGGGAACGGGTGTCTCTTTCACGGCGCCTCCTCCGCCGAAGGCTCGGCGTCGGTGGGAGCGGGCTCGCCCGCGTCCGGCGTGTGGGTCGTGTCGAGCAAGCGCTGGCAGGCCCGCCCGTCTTGGGTGTCCGGCCCGAGGGCCGCACAACGCTCGAGGTCCGAGACCGCGTCCGCGTGGCGTCCGAGCCGCGCGCGCGTCTCGCCGCGGAGCCTCCACGCGTTCTGGAGCTGGGGCGCGTCGGCGCAGCTCGGATCGGCCTCGAGCGCCGCCACGAGCGCGTGTTCGGCGTCCTCGAAGCGACCGAGCTCGAAGAGCGCGCGCCCGAGGAAGTGGTGCCCCACGCAGAAGCGCGGCTGCACCTGCACTGCGTTCCGGAGGGGCTCGATCGCCTCCGCGGGACGTCCCTGTTCGAGGTAGACGCGCCCGAGGGTGCCCCACGCGAGGTGCGGCGCCGTGTTCATCTCGTCCGTCGCCGCCGCGAGCAGTGCCGTGGCCGCCTCGTCGTGCTTGCCGCGCTGGAGCAGCACGTTACCGAGCAGGTTGCGGGCCTCCGCGAGGGTCGCGCCTTGGCGCTCTTGGGCCACGAGCAGGTCGACGCCTTCGCGCGCGTGGGTCTCGGCGACCGGCGTGTTCCCGCGCTGCGCGTGGATCATCGCGAGCAGCAGGTGCGCCTCGGCGTTCTCGGGATCGAGCTCGAGCGCCTCCCGCAGATGTCCGATCGCGGCCGGGATGTTGTTCTCTTCGTGCAAGGCAGCCGCCAGCTCCAGCTCGCGTCGCGAGCGCTCGACGTCTGCGCCGGAGGTGCTGCCGACGCAGCCCGCGGACGCGGGGAGGACGAAGGAAGCTAGGAAGAAGAGGAAGACGCGCATGGAGCCATCGAGTCGGCGGGATCAGCCGCCGACGGACACGCCCGAAGCGCGGGGGCTCGGGGGGAGGGATCTACCGAGGCCGCTCGGACCGGTCAAGCGGGCCCGTCCACACGGCAGGACGGCGGTCGTGCGCACGCCGGCCTCAGCTCCCCCCACCACGGACCTCTTCCTTCGTCCCGAGCAGCTCGTAGAGCCGCCGGAGCGCGTCCAGGTCGGGCAGCACGATGAGCTCGTCCACGATGCGCAGGTATCCGCCGTCGCGGAGCTGCTGGACGGCCCGCTTCACGGTGTCCACGTCGAGCCCGACCCGGCTCGAGAGCTCGAGGGGCGAGAGCTGCAGCGACACCTGGTTGCCCTCGCGGCGCTTCGCGGTGGCGGCGAGCCGCAGGAGCGTGTTCACCACGCGTGACGGATGATCCCGCAGCATCGCGTTCTCGAGCTGCTCCTCCGCGTCGCGGAGCCGGCGCACGAGCTGCTCCACCAGCCGCAGCGCGACCTCCCGGCTGCTCGCGAGCAGGATCGCGAAGGTCTCGCGGTCGAGCGCGAGCACCTGGATGTCCGTCAGCGCGACCGCGGTCGCGGTGCGATGCGACGACGCGAGCAGCGCGTCCTCCCCGAAGAGATCGCCCGGACGCAGAACCGTCAAGCTGCGCTCGGTCGAACGGATGCGCTTGACCAGCCGGACGCGCCCTTCCTCGACGAGGAAACACTCCTGCGCGGGCGTGCCCTCGGCGTAGATGGTCGCGCCTGCCTCGAAGCGCCGACCGAACCGCGCGAAGAGGCGCCGACGCTCGTCCTCGGCGAGCTGATCCATGGCCGGCGGGTGTACTGCGATTCGAGGTTTGCGTCGAGCGTGGGAGAGTGGCCCACGGAAACCGACCGTCGACGCGCTGTAAGCCGCTCAGGAGACCTGGCGTGACGCGCGGACTCCGAGCCGGACGAGCTGGGTCCACAAGAACACGGTGCCGGCGGCGTAACGCGGGAGGAAGAGCGGCGCCTCGAGAGCTCGACGAACCATGGGCAGACCCTAGCGGGCGAAGGTTTCGGATCGATGTCGCCGACGAAAAATGAGTGGGTCGTGTGCGGATCGTCGAGATGGTAGGAAGCGCCCCATGCGCCTCGTCGCTTCGTCTGCGCTCCTCGCGCTCCTCGCGCTCGGCGGCTGCCCCCGCCCCGCGTGCCCGACCACGCCCCACGAAGATCCCGCACGCGCCCTGCGCATGCACCGCTCGTTGCACCGCACCGTCCGCGCCGTCCGCGCCGAGGCGCGCGTCGATCAACGCGGCGAGCACGGACGCATCCGCGGCACCGTCCTGCTGCTCCTCGCGCGCCCCGACCGCGTCCGCTTCGACGCCATGACCCAGCTCGGCCCCGCCGCCGTGCTCACCAGCGACGGCGAAGCCTTTCAGCTCCTCGATCTGCGCGAGAACCGCTTCCTCGAAGGTCCCACCTGCCCGAGCAGCATCGCGCGCCTGCTCGGCGTCGAGCTCGGCGGCGAAGAGCTCGCGCGTTTCCTCCTCGGTGACAGCCCCCACCTGCCCACCGACGACCTCACGATCGCGTGCGGCGAAGAGGGCTACCTCGTCACGCTGCGCGCCGAGGACGGTCGCCGACAAGAGCTCGTGTTCGGCGTCCGGGAAGGCGACGCCGAGATCGCCCCCGACGGGCAGCACCTTCGCCTGCTGCGCTCGGAGCTCTTCCACCCGAACGGCCGCACCGACTGGCGCGCGACCTTCGATCGCTACGCGCTCGTCGCCGACCCGAACGATCCCGAAGGCCGCGGCGTCGCCCTCCCCTTCCTCGTGCGCTTCGTCGATCCCGACACCGACGCCGACACCGAGGTGCGCTTCACCTCGATCGAGCTCGTCGACCCACCGAGCGATCCGAGCGTCTTCCGCCAGAGCGCACCCCCGGGCGTCGCGGTGGAAGCGCTCGAGTGCGACGCTCCCTGACGTCGTCGCTGCGCCCCGAGCAGCCACCCGGCTGTTCCCGGACGGGCGGATGGTCCGCGCTCGCGGCGAGTCGCGAACACGCCATCGACGCGCTCGCGAACGATGCGAAGCTCCGCGCATGACGTTCCCGTGGAAGCTCTTGGTGATCGGCCTCGCGGTCTACTCCGCGATCCTCACGTGGGCCTTCGTGCACATGGTGAGCTACCTGCAGTGGCTCCACTTCTCGGACACCGTGGTGCGTGCCGACTCGCTCTCGGACACGACCCCGGGTCTGCAGGTCAGCGTCACGCTCGGCGTGGTCGGCGCCCTCCTCGTGATCGCGGTCCTGGTCGCGTTCGGTGTGCGTCGCGCTCCGGAAGAGCGCGCTCGCTCGACGGATTGATCGCACCATCGAGGATCGGCGAAGCAGCCTCGACCGAACGGCTGTGACAGTCTGCACGCGATGCCCTCTCGCTCGTCACTCCCTGCGCGCGAGACGATCTCGCTCACGACGATCGCGGGCGAGACGATCGAGCTCGACCTCGCGCCCTCAGGCGAGCCGACCGCAGGCGAGCCGATCGTCGACGATCGCGTGCGCGGCGAAAAGCGCTTCGCGGGTCGGCTCTGGAACGCGGTCGCGGCCGGACGCCTGCGCCTCCCGCGGGAGCTCGACACGCTGACGGTGGCGGACTTCCACCTCGTGCGCGACGTGGCGGAGCGTCGCCGCGTGATCGCGGCCGAGCCGAGCGTCGAGCGCTGCCGCAACTGCGACGCGCTCCTCACCGTCGATCGATCGAACGCCTCGCTCGAGACCCTGCTCGCCGCCGATCCGAGCGACGCGCCGCCGGAAGGTCCCTTCGAGCTCCCCCGCGCGGTCGCGGGGGTGCGCACGATCGTCCAGCGCGCCGTCACCGTGAAGACCGCGCTGCCGCTCTTCCGCTTCGTCGCCGATCCGAAGCTCCCCCTCGACGGCCGCGTGGTCCGCGCGCTCGGCGTGAAGCGCCTCGAGCTCGCGCGGCGTCGCCTCGTGGATCCCGAGCGCATCGCGGACGCCCTCGCCGCCGACGACGCGCTGTTCGCGGTGATCGAGACGCTCTACGTCGAGCTCAACTACCCGCCGCGGCTCCGCATCCCCGCGTTCTGCCCGAGCTGCCGCACCATCCACGACGTCCCGACCCCGAGCGTGCGCGAGGTCGTCGAAGATCCCGACGCCCTCGATCTCCTCGACGGCATCGAGCGCGACGCGAGCGCCTCGTTCCCGAGCTTCGAGGACTTCGAAGCGCGCGTCTTCGCGATCGGCGCCGAGGTCTACGCCGCGCGTCGCGTCGCGAACATCGAGCTGCTCGTGATCGACGACGTGCCGCCGGTCGACGAAGGCGGGGAGCCGCTGATGGGCAGCTACGAGCCGATCCACGAGGACGACGGCGCGGGCTTCACGCGCGTGCGTTTCGTGATCTCGCTCTACTACCGAACCTTCGCCTCGATGTGGGCCGACGCGCCCTACGACGTCGAGGCCGAGATCCGCGAGACGATCGACCACGAGGTCGAGCACCACCTCCACCACCTCTCGGGGCACGACCCGCTCGACGAAGAAGAGCGCCGCGAGGCCCGCCGCGACCTCGAGCGCACCTTCGGTCCGGAGACGGTTCGCCGCGCCGAGCGCGAGGCCCTGCGCGCGGAGCTGCGCTCGATCGCGCGCTTCGCGGTGGTGGGCGCGCTGATCTGCGGCGCGCTGCTGGCGGGCGCGGTCGCGCTCGGCTTGGTGGAGTGACGAGGAGTCTGCTCGAACCGTCGGCGCGACCCCGTGGTCCACGCCACCGTCGTTCCTCGTCGCGGCGAGCGCCGCGACCCGTGAAACGCGGCCCTCGCGTGAAAGCTCAACGCATCGCGCCCGCGTTGATCCACTCGCGGATCGGCTCGAGCACGTTGTCCGGAAGCCCACGGCCGCCCTCGCGCAGCGGCATCGGCTCACCGCACCCGGGCTCGGCCGTCATCTTGCGGTAGAAGATGCTCGCTTCGGCGTCGCCCGCGACGATCAACGTGCCCGACTCGGCACAATCGACGTCGGTGGCGGCGCTGCGGGAGCTGGCCTCGACCCCGACCATCGCCGTCAGCGCGTCGTCGGGATCCAGGTAGTCGAGCTCCTGCCCGTTGCCCGCGTCGTTGTAGCCCCAGAACGGGTTGTCGGGCTGGTGGCAGCTCACGCAGAGCGGACGCAGCACGCGGTCGTAGATGGAGTCCCAGTCGGCATCCGGCGGCTCGAGCCCCGGCGCCGCGACACCACAACGACCGATCGGCCCCGCGCCGCAGTCGTCACCCGGTCCGTCGTCCGCGTCCTGCGGAATCGAGAACTCGAGCACCGGGCTCCCACACGCGAGCCAGTTGCGAAGCACCTCGCGCCCTGCGCTCGTGTCGAGGGTGGGGATACGCCCGCTGAACGTACCCGCCTCGAACTCCCCGTAGTATTCCGCGAAGGCCCGCGTTCCTTCGCCCGCTGCCCCGGGTGGCATCGAGCCGTCTTCGACCGTGCGCAACACGTCGTAGCGGTGGTCGTAGGTCTGTCGCTGGTTGCGGCGGAGGCGCTCGATGCCCGCACCGACACGCGCCATCTCGGTGTCGTACGTCGTCTGCACGCAGTCCGGATCGGGGTCCCCCATGCACGATTGCATCGCGTACGCCTCGCACTGCGCTTCGTCGCAGCACGGGTCGACGCCGATGCGGCACGCGAGCGCGAGATCGAAGTCGAGCCCGAACGGCGCGCCCGCACGCCCGCTGCCCTCTGCTGCCGGCGAATGACAAAAGCCGCTGTCGCCGCAGTGGACCTGCATCAGCGCCTGTCCCGCGTAGAGGGGCGTCCCGTCCTCGATGCCGCCCGCGAAGGTCTCTTCCTCCGGCTCCTCGCCCGCAGGCGTGATGCGAAACACGATCTGCCGCGCCGCGGCCTCGTCGCACTCGCCGAGCTCCGCGCGGCAGCCGGTGAACGAACCCAGAAACAGCGGGAGGCCCGCGACCGCGAGCACGAAGCGAATCGACATCGGGGAGTAGGTTGTCTGGGCGGCATGATCCGGGTCAAGCATCGTGGAGCTTCCTAGAGTCACGCGCGGCGGATGTCCCTGCGCGCGCGACGTTCGTGACGCCGGCCGTTCCAGCCCGAGCCGCCGGCCCCGCGCTCCGCGACCATCTGCCGAAAGCGATCCCCTCCGTCGCGGGGCGCGATACCCTGCGCGCGATGACCGAGGTCCGCTGGGGGCAGGAAGTGTCGGGCGTCCGCTTCGGCGTGCGCACGCCCGCGCGCGAGCTCGAGGCGGGCGGCACCATCGTCGTCGAGGTGCTCGCTCAGAACCGCACCCAAGCGCCGGTGCATCTCTTCGGGTTCCAGCCGAGCTACCCACGCTCGTTGCGGGTCTCGCCGCCCAAGGAGCACCGGCCGTGGATCCGGATCAGCTTCGGCGACACCAACGTCTTCCACCCGCCCGAGGCCTTCGTGCGCCTCTTGCCCGGCGCGATCGTCTCCACCGGGCTCGATCTCTCGTTCGTCTTCGATCGCCGCGGCGCTGGCTCCTGGGATCTCGCGTTCGCCTACGATCCGGTGCGCGCGTCGGGTCGCCTCGACGCGTGGCGCCCGGACGCCGAGGCTCAGACCGCCATCTGCGAGCTCGTGGTCACCGTCGCGCGCTCGCTCCGCGACGCCGGCATCGACGAAGCCGCCGAGCTCCGCCTCGACGAGCTCCTGCTGCGCGGCGATCCGGACCTCGTACACCACCTCCACCGCTACGGCAGCGGCGGCGCGGCGTTCGCGGCCCGTCGCGTGGCGCGAATCCTCTCCGCCGGCGGCGAGTCCACCCTCGGCTGGCGCGCGCTCGACGCGCTCTCGCTCCTCGGCGACGACGGCGTGCGCGCGGTCCACGAGCACCTCGCGGTGCTGCCCCACGCGCAGAGCGCGCTCTCGTTCGCGGAGGAGTGGCTCCGGCACCGACGCGGCGAGAACGCGCCGCACGCCCACCTCCCCTTCGTGTCGATGCTCGAACGCGTGCTCGCGCAGCCCGATCAACGCGGGAACTTCTTGCTCACGTGGACCGCGGTCGACTCCGACATCCACGGCGCGCGCCGCTTGCAGATCTTCGGCAACGGCGAGCGCATCGTGACCACGCGCTTGCCCGGCGCGTCGGTGGCGAACACGCGCCGCAGCTACCTCGGCGCGTCGCAGATGCAGACGGTGGTCGAGTCGCTGCGCGACGCGGCGGTCTGGTTGCTTCGCCCCTTGCGCGAGCGCGGGCTCCCCGACGAGCCGCGACCGACCCTCGAGGTCCAGCTCGCGCTCGGCGAGCCCTTCACGCGCAACGTCGCGCTCTGGAACGGCGAGTGGCGCCTCGGGCCCGCGTCGACCCTCGCGGACCTGCTCGACCGGCTCTCGCAGAGCGCGTCGCCCGACTCGATGCTGCCGCCTTCGATGCCGCCGCCCTCGTCGCTCCCGCCGCCTCCGCGTTGATCGCAGCGCGCGTCGAGAAGAGCGCTTCGAGCCGCGCGCTTCGAGCGGCGCTTCGAACCGTGCGCCCGAGCGGGCGCTTCGAACCGTGCGCCTCGATCGCTCCGAGCGACGCTTCGAACCGTGCGCTCCGAGCGGCGCTTCGAACCGTGCGCGCCTCAAGCCGCCGGACGGTAGTCCGCGAGGCACACGCGCAGCTTCTCGCGCGCCCGCGCCTCGAGCTGCCGCACCCGCTCCTTGCTCACCCCCATCTCGCGCCCGAGCTGCTCGAGCGTGCACGGGTCGTCGCTCATCATCCGCGCTTCCACGATGCGCCGCTCTCGTGCGCTCAGCGACGCGAGCGCTTCTCCGAGCGCGCCCCGCACCGCGTCCACCACCTCGTGGCGCGCCGCGTCGTCCTCCGGCGTCCAGTCCGAGTCGTCGGGAAGACGCTCCATGCCCGCGGAGCGGTCGTCGTACGACGCGTCGAGCCACACGTCTCCGTGGGTGAGCAGCGGCCAGAGCTTCTCCGCGCGCGCGATGGGCATGCCGGAGACCGCCGCGAGCTCCGTCGCGTCCTCCACGCCGCGCCGCCGGTAGGCGCGCATCGCGCGACGTTCGGTGCGGGTCGTGCCGAGCCGAACGATGCGGTACGAGCGCACGACGTAGTCGCGAATCTCGGCGCGAATCCAGTAGGCCGCGTAGGTGATCAGGCGACACGCCTTGTCAGGATCGAACTTGAGCGCCGCGCGTAAGAGCCCGAGGTTTCCCTGTTGAATCAGGTCCTCGAGCGGAAGACCCCAGCGACGGTACTCGCGCGCGACGCGGATCACGAAGGGGAGGCTCGACTCGACCAGCTTCCGACCGGCGGCCTCGTCGCCGTGCTCGCGCCAGCGCCGAGCCAGCTCCAGCTCTTGCGCAGGATCGAGGGGCTTCACGTGCGAGAGCGAAGCCCGGTACCGGTCGAGAGTCGTGGTCAGCAGTGCGTCGCGCATGAGAGCCTCCTTCGCGGCCGAGGGGCGGCTTTGCACCGCTCGTGCCGCCAGGATCGGCACCCAAAACCATCGTGGTTTCGTCGACTTTCCGAGCACGAACGCCGCAGCACCGCAGGGCTCCTCCGGGGTCGACCAAAATGACGCGGCAAAATGCCGCGGGGTCCAGCTCGGCCCCCTTCTCTCGGGCGAGCACGGCCATGCGCAGCGCAGCATCGTTCGGCGGGCGGTGGTCGCCCGCGTCACTCCAGCCCGCGCGTCGGGTCGGGGGGGCTTGGGGTCGGCGCGGCGGCGCGTCCAGCCGATCGTCGTCGCGGGGTCCGGCAGACACACACGGTTCTCTACGTCGAGCGCCGTTCTTTCGGGATTCCCGTCGTTCGGAGGCCACACTCGAACCGAGCTGTTCGGCGCCACGCTCGATCGCAGCCCGTCGGTTTCGGGGTTCGCGTCGTGCTTCGCCGTGCACGATCCCGCTTCGATTCATCGGCGTCGGCGGACACCCGCACGCGACCTCAAAACGGATGTCGGAGCGAGATGTAGAGCTGCGGATCGTAGCGCTCCGGCGCGGAGAAGCCGGCGTCGAAGCGGATCACGAAGCCTTCGCCCCAATACACCCCGAGGCCTCCGCCGAAGCTCGCGTTGATGCGCCGCAGGTCGCCGCCCCAATCCTTCCAGTCGAGCCCGATCCAGCCCGCGTCGGCGAAGAGGAAGCCGACCCCTTGCAGCTTGCCCGGCTGCCCGAAGAGCACCGCGCGCAGCTCCGCCTGCGCCATCACCTTGATGCGCCCGATGTAGCGGCGACCACGGATGCCGCGCCCCATCGTCTGACCGCCGAACGCCATGTCGGTCCAGAAGCCGCTGATGCCCGCGAGGATCGTGGTCGGCGGATCGCCCCAGAGGAGATCCGCCACCCCGCGCGTCGCGAGCACCAAACGCTTGCCGCGATCGAACGGGAAGTAGCCGGCGGCGCCGAGGTTGAGGCCGCCGTACTGCCAATCGCTCCCGAGGAAGCGGTGCGCGCCGCGAAAGCTGGACGTGAGCAGGTAGCCGCGGCTCGGGCGGCGCTCGTCGTCGCGGCGATCCCAGACCGCGCCGATCTGGAGCTCGCTCGTCATGCCTTCTTCGCCGTCCGGGAAGTCGCCCGCGTAGAGGCTTCCTTCGTAGGGACCGCGCGCGCCGACGAAGCCGGGGATGCCGTAGCTCGCTTCCCACACGAACGTGAGCTCGAGCCCGTTGCGCAGCGGTTGCCAGCGCAGCGCGGTGCGAATCGCGGGGCGCATCGAGCGGAAGCGGTAGTAGCGGTCGAGGTAGCGATTCCAGCCGGGCTCGCCGGGGAGCAGGCCGTCCGCACGCGCGGCCTCGCGGGCGGCGTCGCGCGAGCAGCTCGCTTCGTTGCCGAGGCCGCAGTAGTTGCCGACCGGCGTGGTGTTGAAGCTGACCGCGGAGTCGAGCCGCAGCGGCAACCCGAAGAGGCCGATGCGCTCCCACAGCA
Source organism: Myxococcota bacterium (assembly GCA_025453555.1). Taxonomy (GTDB): domain Bacteria; phylum Myxococcota_A; class Polyangia; order Polyangiales; family Houyiibacteriaceae; genus JACKEH01. The sequence continues at coordinate 16,508 of JALOQC010000093.1, forward strand.
GCTCGTAGAACTGCACGAGGTCGCTCGTGAGCAGCGCGATGAGCTGGAGCTTGTCGCGGAAGGGCGCGTAGTTCGGCTCGTAGTGGTAGAGCTGCGCGAGGATCGCGCCCGCGAAGCCGACGTCCGAGCTGTAGCCGACGAGCGGGATCACGAACCACTCGTAGGGCTCGGTGCGGTGCACGAGCGCGGGCACCTCGGCGTCGTTCGCGAGCTCGGTCGCGACCGGCAACGCACGCGCGCTGTCTTGCGGGCTCGGCTCGAGCGAGATCGGACGACGACGGCGACGACGCCCCCCCACGACGCGCACGCCGATCGGCGACTGATCGGACTCGTCGTCGAGCGCTCCGACCGGCCCGCCCTCCGCGGCGTCTTCCGGAGCGACTTCCGACGCAGCTTCCCGCGCGCGGGCCGCTTCCGCTTCCTCTTCTACGACGCGGCGGAGCTCTTCCTCGTCGGGCTCGTACGCGTGCTCGGGCGTCTGCGCGTGGGTGACGAGCGCGACGTCGAAGGTGAGGAGGAGCAGCAAGAAGGCCGACGCGCGGACGCCACGCGACGTGTCCGACGCGCGCGTGGCGTTCCTTCGTGAGCCCTCCCGACCCATCGCGCGGGCGAGGGTAGCTGCTCGCGAACGAAGCGAGGGCCGCAAACGTGGAAACACGTTCTCGGTCGCTCGGAGCCTGTCCCTCCACGCGCGACGTCCTTCGAAGCCCGCACACGCGCCTCTTGCCAAGCGCTGCGCGCGCCGGTAAATGAATGCTCATTCAGCGCGCCACGGAGGGGCCGAGGCGTCGCCGAACGCGTTCGCGCACGCGAGCTTGGAGGAAGAGCGTCATGGGCAGCCCGTTCACCGAGGACCATCAAGCGTTTCGAAAGATCGTGCGCGACTTCGCGGAGAAGGAGCTGGCGCCGCACGT
>JALOQC010000475.1 GCA_025453555.1 Myxococcota bacterium
CTTCATGGCGGCCGGCCTCTTCTACTGGCTCGTCCCGCGCCTCTACGGCCGTGAGCTCCACAGCCGCGCGGCGGCGAACTTCCACTTCTGGATCGGCACCGTCGGCATCGTGCTCTACGTCGCCTCGATGTGGGTCGCCGGCATCACGCAGGGCCTGATGTGGCGCGCAGAGAACGAGGGCGGCGGCCTGATGTACCCCTCCTTCCTCGAGACCTTCCTCGCGCTCTCCCCGATGTACTGGGCGCGCCTCGTGGGCGGTCTGCTCTACCTGACCGGCTTCGTGGTGATGACCTGGAACCTCATCGCGACCGCGCGTGCAGGCAAGGCCGTGACGACCGAGATCGAGGTCACCGTGGAAGAATCCGAAGAGAAGCAGGTGCCCTGGCGCCAGCTCGTCTTCGGCGCGCCGGTCGTCGTCTCCTTCGTGGTGATGGCCATCCTCGGCACCGTCGCGGTGCTCGAAGCGGTCGCGAGCCTGGTGATGGTGATCCTCGCCTCCGGCGTCGCGCTCTTCTTCATCTTCCTCTCGCAGCTCGGCAAACACACCGGAAAGCCTGCGTGGCACGCGCTGCTCGAGGGTCGTGCGTTCCTCTTCAGCGCGCTCACCTTCGTGGCGATCGTGATCGGCGGCGTGGCGGAGCTCGTGCCCTCCATCATCTCGGTGCCCGAGCAGATGGCGGCGACCCGCAACGTCCCGTACACGGCGCTCGAGCTCGAGGGACGCGACGTCTACGTCTCAGAGGGTTGTTACACCTGTCATTCGCAGATGATTCGTCCGTTCACCTGGGAGACGGCGCGCTACGGCCAGCCGAACACCATGGACGACTCGATCTTCGATCACCCGTTCCAGTGGGGCTCGCGCCGCATCGGTCCGGACCTCGCGCGCGTGGGCGGCAAGTACAACCACACCTGGCACTACCGCCACATGCTCGACCCGCGCGAGATCTCACCCGGCTCGAACATGCCGCCCTACACGCACCTCGCGGCGGACACCCTCGACTTCGAGGTCTCGGCCGACAAGATGCGCGCGATGCGCAGCCTCGGGGTCCCGTACCGCCCCGAGCAGATCCAGACGGCGGTGGACGACGCGCAGCGGCAGCACGACGAGATCGTCGCGTACCTCGCGGAGGATGCGGGCGTCCGCCTCTGCACCGAGGGGCTCACGTACCTCCCGTACGACCAGGATCCGGAAGACGCGGGTCTGTCGGACGAGCAGGTCTGTCGCCTGCAGCCGCGCAGCGAGCTCGTCGCGCTCATCTCGTACCTGCAGCGCCTCGGCAACGTCCCCGCGCAGCCGGCGGGCGGCGCGGGTGAGGGCGAGGTCGCGCTTCGCACGAACGACTCGACGACGGAGGTGGCCCGATGATCGGCTGGCTCGTGAAAGACTTCTTCGGTGCGAGCCCGATGCTCGCGCTCCCGAAGATCGCATTGATCATCTTCCTCATCGTCTTCGTGGCGGTCACGATTCGGACGCTGTTGATGAAGAAGAACGAGGTGTCCGCCCAGGCTCACCTCGCGCTCGAAGATGGAAACGTCGTTCCGGTAAAGGTGGAGCCGAAGGGCTCGCGCAGCATCGTCGTCGGGCAGTACGCCGGCGGGGAGAAGCACCATGGCTGAGCTGAAGGACAAGCGAGTCGACGAGATCCAGGGCGAGATCCTGCACGTCTACGACGGCATCGAAGAGGCGGACAACGAGCTGCCGAACTGGTGGCTCTGGACCTTCTACGGCGCGATCGTGTTCTCGGTCTTCTACTGGTTCGCCTACCACGAGTTCGAGTCGGTCCCGCTCCCGGGCGAGGCCTACGCGATCGAGCTGCAGCAGCGATCGGGCGGGGAGGTGAGCGAGGAGCTCCTCGTCGCGATGGCGGGCAACCCCGACGCGATCGCGGCGGGTCAAGCGCTCTACGCCACCAACTGCGCCATCTGCCACAAGGAGCGCGGCGAAGGGAACATCGGCCCGAACCTCACGGACGAGTTCTGGATTCGCGGCGGCGGGCCGATTCAAATCCACGACACGATCGCGAACGGCTCGCTCCAGGCGGGTATGCCTGCGTGGGCGGGGCCGCTCGGGGCGGAGAAGGTCCAGCAGCTCACGGCGTTCGTGCTCTCGATCCGTGACACGAACGTCGCCGGCAAGGAGCCGCAGGGCGAACGTTGGGTGCCGGGTGGCGCGCCGAGCGACGGCGCTCCGACGGACGCGCCGGAGGCGGCGCCGGGAGTCGCCCCGACGGAAGCGGCCCCGACCGAAGCCGCGCCGACGGAGGCGCAAGCGCCGACGGAAGGCCCCGAGGCAGCACCGAGCGAAGCGACCGGCGAAGAAGCTGCGCCCACCGGCGCGCTCGGCGAAGGGACTGCACCGAACGAGGACTCGTTGGGGGGCTGAGCGGACCGCGTTCGATCACGGATCTCGATCCTTCCATCCTCGAGATCCAACGAGCCGACGGGCTCGAGAAGGGCGAAGCCGAGTGCTTCGCCCGTCGTTTTTCGTGCGGCGCGCTCTCGAAGTCTCGATCGCGTCGCCGATCGCGTCGCCGACCACGACCACGACCACGTCCACGTCCACGATCACGTTCACGACCACGTTCACGACCACGTGAGTCCACGTTCGCGACCACGTGCGCATCGGCTGCGTCGCACCGACCTCGCACGGGTCTTGCGAAGCGACCGGCCGGAACGAGCGCGCGTGGGGACGCGGCTCGTCGAGGTTCCGACATGCCGCGCCACCTACCCGTCCTACCCAACCAGCCCGCGAGCTCGCTGAACAAGGACGGAACCCGCAACTTCGTCCACCCCGCCGACGTCTCCGGTCGCTTCACCAACGTGCGCTGGGTCGTGTTCGCGGTGCTGATGGTGATCTACCTCGTGCTGCCGCTCATCCAGATCGGCGGCCGGCCCGCGGTCTTCCTCGACGTCGAGCACCGCCGCTTCTTCCTGTTCGGTGGCAGCTTCAACGCGCAGGACTTCTGGCTCGTCTTCTTCCTGCTCACCGGGATCGCGTTCGTGCTGATCGTCGTGACGACCCTCTGGGGTCGTGTGTGGTGCGGCTACGCGTGCCCGCAGACGGTCTTCCTCGAAGGCGTCTACCGCCGCATCGAGCGCTTCGTGGAAGGCCCGCGCAACGAACGCATGAAGCGCAACGCGGGCCCGTGGAACGCGAGCAAGACGGGGCGGAAGATCGCCAAGCACGCGCTCTTCGTGCTCTTCAGCCTCTTCTTCTCGCACTTCTTCCTGAGCTACTTCGTCTCGCTGCCTTCGCTGCTCGACATGATGCAGCGCCCGCCGTCCGAGCACCCGCAGGCGTTCGCCTGGATGGCCGTGATGAGCGTCATCCTCTACGGCAACTTCGCGTGGTTTCGCGAGCAGCTCTGCCTGATCATCTGTCCCTACGGTCGCCTTCAATCGACGCTCACCGACCGTGACACGCTGGTGATCGGTTACGACGTCGGGCGCGGGGAGCCGCGAGGGAAGAAGAAGCCGCTTTCGGCGCGCGACCCGGAGCAAGCCCGGCGGCTCGTGAGCTCGCCGTCAGGCGAGGGAACCGACGGCGACGTCCCGGAGGTCGGTGACTGCGTGGACTGCGGGCGCTGCGTCCACGTCTGCCCGACCGGCATCGACATCCGGAACGGTTTGCAGCTCGAGTGCATCGGTTGCGCGGCGTGCGTCGATGCGTGCGACGACGTGATGACGAAGCTCAAGCGTCCGACGGGTCTGATTCGTTACGACTCGCAGCGCCGCTTCGACGATCCCTCGATTCCCAAGAAGATCTTCCGCCCACGCTTGCTGATCTACGTCGCGGTCTTCGTCGCGTGGGTGGTCGGCATGGTCTTCGCTCTGAGGAGCCACGAGCCCTTCGCGGCGAATCTCCTGCGTCCCCCCGGCGGGACCCCTTACGTCGTCGAAGACGACCTCGTCCGCAACACCGTGCAGGTCCATCTCGTGAACAAGACCGACCACGACGTCACGTACCACCTCGAGCCAGTGGAGGATCCCGCGGTGCCGTTCGAGTACGTGCTGCCGATGCCGGAGGTCGAGCTCGCGGGGGGTGCGGACCGACACGTGCCCGTGATCGTGCGCCTCCCGGAGGACGCGATGCGGCGCGGCTTGATGGTGCGGCTCCGCGTCCGCGCCGAAGACGGAGACACGCCGCGCGAGCTCACGGCCACGTTCCTCGGGCCCCTTCGCTAGCAGGCTGCTGAAAAAGTCCCGCGCACGCTTCGCGCGACCCGCACTCCGCCTCGCGCCATCCTCTCACGCTCGAAAATGCCCCACATTTCCTCGGTTCGAGGACGCGCGATTCGAAGCACGGGACCGCACGAATCGCATCACGGTCCTTCTTCAGCAGCCTGCTAGAACGCACGCGGACGACTCACCTCGTTCCGACCTTCCCAACTCCACGACCCTCGCCTCACGTCCCGGAGACTCGACATGCCCACCCTCCTCGTCGCCACGGATTTGGAGCGCTCCGGAGACGAAGCGCTCGAGCTCGCGACCTCGTGGGCACGTCGGATCGGCGGACGCGTGCACGCGTTGCACGTGGTGGGCGAAGACGGCGTCTCGTCGGCGGACCTCGAGCCCGCGCCGACGATCGACGCGATCGCGGCGCGGCTGCACGCGCGGTGGGAGAGCGCGCGTCGGGCGCTCGACGAGCGCGCGGTGCACGTCGCGGGGCAGATCGAGACGCGCACGTCGCTCGCGGTCGGGCGCGCGTGGGAGGCGATCGTCGACGTCGCGAAGGAGGAGGGCTCGGACCTCGTCGTGGTCGGGCCGCACGTGCGCAGCGAGAGCGTGTTGCTCCGCTTTCGCGATCGTGTGCTCGGCTCGACCGCGCGGCGGGTGGTGCGGCACGCGGGGGTGCCGGTGCTGGTGGCGTGCGGAGACGTCGAGCCGCTCGAGAAAGCGCTCGGGCTGCCCGAGCTGACGATCGTGGTCGCGATGGATCTCGCGCC
>JALOQC010000094.1 GCA_025453555.1 Myxococcota bacterium
GCTCGACCGCTCGGGCTCGACCGGCTCGACCGCTCGAGGGCGACTGCTCGAGGGCGACTGCTCGAGGGCGACTGCTCGAGGGCGACCGCTCGAGGGCGACAGCAGATCGTCGAGGCTCGAAGCACGAGGCGCCGAACGCGCTCCACTCGGACGCGAGACCTCGCGAACGTGATCCCCGAAGTCGAGTGCTCGAGAACGCCGCCGTTCGCGATCGCCTACTACCCGACTCGGTCGCACGTGGACGCATTCGGTCCTGTGAGCCGAGCAGCCAAGACTTGCCGCGCATCGTGCGTGGCCACGGTCCGACACCCGTTCTCTCTCGTTGACAACCTCGCGAGCGCTGCGGTAGCTTCCGCCAAACCTCGGTCCAGGGCCGCAACCTGCCGAGATTCACACGTGTTTTTCAACATTGCAGGTACGGCCCTAGCGTAGTTTCCGGGCCGGACCCCCGCTGCGGCACAAGCCGCTACGGTCACACCGGCGTCCAAGGAGCCTCGCTGATGGAAGAAATCTGGCATGCAATGCTGGAGGGCGCGCCTTTCTCGTTCATCAACATCGGGGTGCTCGCCTTCTCGCTCGCCATCGTGGCCGAGCGGCTCGTGTTCATGCTGACCAAGTACCGGGTGAACGCGCCCGAGTTCATGGCTCAGGTGCGCAAGCTGGTGCAGGCGGGCAACATCGATCGCGCGATCAAGCTCTGCGAGGCAGCTCCGTTGCCGCTTCTGCAGGTGATCAAGAGCGGTCTGACGCAGGTCAATCGCGGCGAAGAAGCGATCATCGCGTCGATGGACGAGAAGCTCTCCGAAGAGGTCCCGAACCTCGAGAAGCGGACCCCGTGGCTCTGGACGCTCGCGAACCTCGCGACGCTCATCGGCCTTCTCGGCACCGTCCGCGGTCTCATCAAGGCCTTCAAGGCCGTCGGTGAGATCGACGATCCCGCGCAGAAGCAGGCGCTTCTCACCGGCGGTATCTCCGAGGCCATGTGGAACACCTTCCTCGGCCTTCTCATCGCCGTCATCTGCATGGCTTCGCACCTTCTCCTCAACTCGATGGCGAAGAAGCACAAGCATCAGATGGAAGCGGCGGCGCAGAAGCTCGAGAACCTCCTGACCCTCCGCCCCAAGGGCTGAGTCGGGGCGGGTATGAAGCTCAGCGCATCCCAGCGCGCCTACATCAAGAAACGCGCGACGTTTCACGAGCCGGGCCCCGACGAGGCGGCCGGCGAGCTGAACATCGTGCCGTTCCTCGACATCGTCGTGAACTTGATCATGTTCCTCCTGATCCTGATCACGACGATCGGCTTCTACAGCCAGGTCGAGGCGTCGCTGCCGAGCTATTCCCGCGGCGGAGTCGGTCGCCGCGCCCCGGAAGAAGAGTCGTTGAACCTCAACGTGACGGTCGTCGAGAACGGCGTGATCGTCGCGGGCACCGGCGGCAAGCTGGCGCCGGGTTGTGAGTCGCTCGCGACGGGTCGAGTCGTGACGGTGCCGCGCAACGGCAACCGCTACGACTGGGCGGCCCTCCGCGAGTGCGCGCGCAAGCTCAAGGAGCGGTTCGAGGACGAGACGAAGGTCACCGTGAGCGCCGATCCGATGGTCGAGTACCAGCATCTGCTGTCCGCCATGGATGCCGTCCGCGAGACCAACGACGGGGACGTGTTGTTCGACGAGGTGTTGCTCAGCGCCGGTGTGCGCTGAGCCGAGGCCGAATTCTCACGGAGCACGGAGTAGCCATGTCCGAAGAAAAAGCCTCGATGGCGCAGGTGAAGCGGATCATTCGAAAGAAGATCAAGCGTCACCCCGAGCACGAGCACCAAGAGATCAACATCTATCCGATGCTCGACATGATGACGATTCTGCTCGTCTTCATGGTCATGCAGTTCAGCTCGTCGACCGCGTCGGCGATCTCGCAGAGCTCGGAGCTCACGATCCCCTACTCGACCTCACGGGTGGAGCTCGGGGACGCGACGCCGATCCAGATCTCGCGCAGCGCGATCTTGGTCGACGGCGTGCAGCACGTGACACTGCGCGACGGCTTGGTCGATCCAAGCCAGAAGCAGGGCGGCGGCACCGGCTTCCTCATCACGCCGCTCTTTCGCGAGATGGGGCGCGTGCGCGACCTGAAGAAGGCCATCGCGGCCGCGAATCCGCGTCGTCCCTTCACGGGCGAGGTGCAGATCATCGCCGATCAGCGCACTCCGTTCCGAACGCTTGCCGAGGTCATCTACACGCTCGGTCAAACCGAGTTCAACCAGCTCCGGTTCGTGGCGAACAAGACGCCGACGCTCGGCGGTGGGGGACCGGCGAGCGCTGCGGCGGCGCAGTAGCGTCGACCGAACGTTTCCACGGAGGAGCCCCGCAGACGCGGGGCTTTTCGTTTCCGTCGGGCTCGGAGGCGTTTGACAGTGCGGCCCTCGGTCCCGACGATGCGGGGGCGTGGATGCTGTCGGTGAGCGCGACTCCGTTCCCCACGCCGTCCCGCCGCGTCGGGTCGGCGGCTACGAGATCGTGGCGTCGCTGGGGCGAGGTGGGGCCGGCGAGGCGTTTCTCGCGCTGACGTCGGGCTCGAGCGATTTTCGCAAGCTCGTCGTGCTCAAGCTCTTGCACCCGGAGCTCGAAGAGAGCCTGGAGGTCGTCGATCAGTTCCTCGACGAAGCACGGCTCGCCGCACGGCTGAGCCATCCGAACATCGTGCCGACGCTCGAGGTCGGGCGGCACGAGAGCCAGCACTACATCGCGATGGCGTACCTGGAGGGGATGCCGCTCGGGCGGGTGCTCTCGATGCTTTCGCGGCGGGACGAGCGGGTGTCGCCCGAGATCGCGGCGAGGATCGCGGTGGAGCTCCTCGACGCGCTCGCGTACGCGCACGCGCTGCGCGACTTCGATGGGACGCCGCTCGAGATCGTGCACCGCGACGTCTCGCCGCCGAACGTGTTCGTGTGTTGGGACGGGAGCGTGAAGCTGCTCGACTTCGGGATCGCGCGCGCGGCTTCGCGGCGCGCGTCGACCGACTCGGGGCTCATCAAAGGGAAGTTCGGGTACATCGCGCCGGAGCAGGCCTCGGGCGAAGGCACGGACCGGCGGGCGGATCTGTGGAGCGTGGGCGTCGTGCTCTGGGAGATGCTGACGGGTCGTCGGCTCTTCCCGGCACGCAACGACGTGGGGACGCTGCACGCGCTGGTCGCAGGGACGATCACGCCCGTCACGACCCACGCGCCCGACGCCCCACCCGCCCTCGTGGCGGTGCTGGAGCGCGCGCTGCAGCGCGATCCGGACGAACGATTTCCTTCTGCGGAAGAGATGCGCGACGCGCTCACGGTGTGGCTCGACGAGCAGCCGCGGGCCGTCACGCGCGACGACGTGGCGGCGTGGCTCGGGGATGCGTTCGTGGGGGAGCGTGAGCGACAGCAGGCGTTGTTGCGGCAGTGCATCGGCGGGGCGCGGCTCGGCGCGAGCGCGACGGGGAGCTTTCACGTCGCGTCGCGGGGGCCGAGCTCGGAGTCGCGGAAGATCTCGACGCGGCCTCCACCGGAGCCGGAGAAGCCGCGGCTCGCGTGGGGGCCGATCGGGTTCGCGTTGGTGTCGGTGCTCGCGCTGATCGGGGTCGCCTGGAGGAGCTCGCTCGACGCGCCCGTCGACGAGACGACGAGCGCGAGCGGGACGCGGGCGAACCCAGCAGGTGCGAGCGCAGCGGGTACGGGCAGCACGACCGGCGCGAGCACGACCCGCGCGAGCACGACCGGCGCGAGCACGACCGGCGCGAGCACGACCGGCGCGAGCGCGACGATGGGCGGGAGCGCGACGACGGGCGGGAACGCCGCGCGCGCCGCGAACGTGACCGCCACGAGCGTCGCGAACGTGACCGCCACGAGCGTCGCGAGCGCGAGCGTGACGAACGCCGACGCGGTGGACACGAACACCGTGGGGTCGACGGGGGCGAGCGGTTCGGCCGTGCCTGGTAGCCAGACGAGCGGGGCGAGCGCGACGACGAGCACGGGCACGAGCTACGCGAACGCCGCGCGAAGGGGCACGACGAGCGCGAGGACGGCGAGGACGGCGGCGGCACCCGCAGCGAACGTGGAGACGCCACCGGTGGAGCCCGCACCGCCGGCGGTCGCGGAGGAGACGGGTTGGCTCAGCCTCGATGCGACGCCGTGGGCCACGGTCGCGCTGGACGGGCGCTCGCTCGGGCACACGCCGCTGATGCGGGTGGAGGTGCCGGCGGGCGAGCACGAGCTGGTGCTGGAGAACCCGGAGCGAGGGATTCGACGGGTGTACGTGGTGCGGGTGCGGCCGGGCGAGACCGTGCGCCGCCGCATCGCGTTCTGAGCGAACCCTCGGAGGAGCCCGGTCGGCGATCGCGCTTCGAGCGGCCCGACGACTCGTCCTCCGCGCCTCGTCCGCATGCGCACGCGAAGGGTCCTTCGACCCCGGAAGCACGGCCAGAGCGCGCGAAGACGTGGTATCCCTCGACGTCGATGACCGGGGCGCGCGACGTCTACGCCAACCTCCTGCGCGACACACGAGGCCTTCGACGCGAGCAGTCGAAGGCGCGCGAGGCGTGGTACGAGCGGCTCACCTGGGAAGACAAAGAAGAGACGCTCTTCGAGCTCGAGATGTTGTTGAAGGGGCTCGCGTGCTTCGCGAACCCGCGCAATCACCCCGGGCGGCCGAACCCAGAGCCGCCCGCCGCGCACGACTACCGCGGGGAGCTTCGCGTGCTGCAAGACGTGCTCGCGCAGGCGACCCATTGCGTGCGGCAGCTCCTCGGGGAGCGCGAGCGCGCGTTCGTGTTCACGCGCTACCTCGAGACGGTGCTGCCCGAGGACACGGTGCGGCAGCGATTGCTCAAGGATCAGCTCGCGCAGGACACGCCCGAAGAGTCGCTGCTGGTGCTCCGCAACACCTTCACCGCGTTCCACGATCTCGCAGAGGGACTGCTGCGGCTGCCGCGGGTTTCGCATCGGCTCTACGACGGGCTCGTCGGCACGGTGGTGCGCGAGATCGGGCGGAACACCTACTTCGATCCGCTGGTGGCGCTGGAGTTTCGACCGGAGCTCGACCGCATTCGGCACCCCGAGGTGCTGGAGGTGCTGCACGGCATCCACGAGGCCGCGCACAAGGTCGTCGCGGTCGCGTTCCTCACGCTGTTTCGTGGGCTGCGCTACGCGGCGCTGATCGATCGGTACGCGGCGAGCCCGACCACGGTGCGGCGCGCGTACGCGATCTTGGCGGTGTTCCGCAGCGATCTGCGCGCGCTCGCGCGTTTCCTCGGGCGGCACGCGGCAGGTCACCTCGCGGACGCGTTCGAGCGCCAGCTCCTCGCGGTGCCGGCGCACGCGCTCCGCGAGCAACACGCCCAGCTCTCGCACGACGCGGCGCGGCTCGTGGGCTTGCGCGGGACGCTCGAGGGGCTGGCGAACGTGCTGCGCGTCGAGATTCGAAAGGTGTTCGAGCGCGAGATCCCGCCGCTCGACGAGGACGCGCCGCGGGTGCCCGACGGAGAGCTGGGCGCGCAGCTCGTGCTCGCGACGGCGTCGCTGCGCGCGACGTTGCACCACGCGATCCGTTCGCTCTGTGCGGAGCTCGCGCCGAGCTCGGCGGCGCCGGAGCTGGCGAGCGAATCGGGCGCGCAACGCGAGGCGAGCGAACGCCTGCGCCGCGACGTGTGGATGTTCTTGCAGGTCCTCCGCGCGTTCCTCGCGAAGGCGGAGGCGGCGACGGTCGATCCCGATCAGTGGGCGAGCCACGCGAGCTTCCAGTTCGTCCGCGAGTTCCTCGATCACTTCCGCGCGATCGGGTACCAGCTCGTGCGCGCGAGCGACTACGGGCACCTCGATCGTTTCCTCTCCGCGCTCGACTCGCTGCGCGACGTGGACCTGCTCGATCCGCGGCGGTTGCGGGGGGCGATCGACGAGTGCGCGGCGTTCTACACGTTCCTCGACGAGCTCTTCCGCAACGTGAGCCGACGCGCGGAGCTTCGAGACGTGCCTTTCGACAAGAAGCGCGCGGCGGAGATGCTGAAGATCTACCTCGGCGCGGCGTGATCCCGCTTCGAGGCGCGCGTGTCACTCGCGCTCGAGGCGCCAACGGCGCGCGGCGACGCACTCGGACTCGGACGGCGGGTCCTCGTGCTCGGCGCAGGGACCGCCGGCGCGGGTGAAGAGCACGCGTCGCTCGTAGACGAGCGCGTCGGCGTCGCGCGAGAGGGTCGCGAGGTAGCGGAAGCGCAAGCAGCGACCGTCGGTCTCGCGGGCGGTCTCACGTTCCGCCACGAGCGCTCGTGCGATCGGATCGTCGGCACCGTCGAGCCCGACCGCGAACTCGAGCGCGTCGTTCCAGTCGACGTCGGAGTGGGTGACGTCGGGGGCGAAGCTCTCGCGGCAGTCGCCGCAACCGTGTCCGAGGAGCGCGAGGGGAACGGGCGGCGGTGTGGTGCCGAGCGCGCGGGTGCGCTCGCGCTGAGTGCATTCGTCGGGGGAGGCGCAGCGATGCAGGGCGGGGCCGACGAGCGGGAGGCGGCCCGGGTGGGCGACGAAGAGGGCCCCGGCGGCGAGCGGAGCGTCGAGCGCGCAGCCGTCGCGCACTTCGGTCGCACGCCAGACCCCCGCGAGCGGTCGGCCTTGCAAGGTCGGCACGCGGCGGCGATCGGCCTGACGCGAGCCCGCGATCCAGATCGCGACCATCGCGAGCACGACGAGCGCCACGCCGAACGCGATCCATTGCTTCGCGTTCGGGGCGTGGGCGTTGGGGTCGCCGAGCTCCGACATCGCAGCGGAGCTTGCACCCGTGGGCGTCGGGGATGCCAGCGAAGGCGACGACGCACCACGAGCATGCACGACGAGCACGCACGACGAGCATGCACCACGAGCACGCACGACGAGCACGCACCACGAGCACGCACGACGAGCACGCACCACGAGCACGCACCACGAGCACGCACCACGAGCACGCACGACGAGCACGCACACAGCGGCCCGATCGCCGCGAGCCTGTGCACGGCGTGACGCGCGACCGTCCTGGCGCGGAAACGCGGCGTCGATCGGGTCGTTGAATCCACGCTTCACGTCCGCGTCGATGGGCGACATGCTTGCTTCGGTGAACAGGACGCTCGCAGCGGTCGCGCTCTCGCTCGTCACCTTCGGATCGATTCACGCGCAGACGGCGCCGGCGGGGACCACGACGGCGAGCCCGGCCGATGGATCACCTTCGGAGTCGAACGGATCGCCGGAGGCGGAGCTGCCCGAACGTCCGTACGACGAGCACGGCTGGCCGACGTGGGTGTCCGCTCAGCGCTTGCGGGGTCTGCCCGAGTGTCCGCCGGACCGCCCGCTCTCGACCCTCGAGCCCTCGCGCACCAACGGGGTCGCGTTTCCCTGCCATCCGCCCTTCCCTGCCCCGCCCGGACGCAACTGGACGCTGCAGCTCGGCATGCCGATGGGGCTCGCGTTCGCGGGCGACGAGCGCGCGAGCCGCGCGATGGGCTTCGACCTCGGCGGCGACGTCTTCTTCTCCAAGCGCTTCGGGATCGGGGTCGGCTACCGCTTCGTGGGCGTGCGACCGATCGGAGAGGACGTCGACGACGATGGGATCGTCGACGCGTCGCCCGCGCGCATCGGGCTGCACATGCCACACGTCGGGCTGCGCTTGCGGGTGCTCACCGACGAGCCGTCGCGTCGCGGGTGGCTCTTCGGGCTCGACGGAACGTTCGCGATCAGCGCGCGCGAGGACGTGAGCGACGTGTCGTCGGGGCCGGTGCTCTCGCTCTCGATCCACCGACAGGTCGGGATGCTCACCGGCCCGTTCTTCGCGGGGCTGTGGCGGTTCGGGCTGCGCTACGAGCAGGGCCTCACGGGCGAGCTCGCGCAGTACCGCACGATCCTCGCGTCGGCGCAGCTCGGCTTCGAGTGGAACCAAGACGCGCCGGTCGGGTTCGACGCGCCGCGGGAGCAACCGAAGCGCGCGATCGCGGTGCACGCGACGGTGCCCCTGCTCTCGCCGCGTCGTCGCGCCGACGTCGGGGTGGTGTCCGGCATCCACCTCGCGTTCGGGATGCCGTTCTTCGAAGGCACGCTGGAACCTCGGCTGCGGCTCGGGCTCGAGCGGCTCGGCAAACGCACGGGGCTGAACGCGCCGGACGGCGAGCGCGTCGCGTCGCGTCGTCGCGCGATGGCCTCGGGGCATCTGCGCGTGCGGCCGGTGCGGTGGCTCCACGCGGACGTCGGCGGTGGCTGGCGGCACGTGTTCGGCGACGGACCGCTCGTGGAGTCGGACGGCGGGTTCTTCGAGGTCGGCTTCGGCGCCGGCTTCGTCGGGTGTGCGCTCGCGTTCGAGCCGACGCTCGTGTACCGAAGGCATTTCTTCGACGACGATCTCGAAGGGCACGAGCTCGGCGTGATGATCCAGATCGGGCTCGCGTCGTCCCGGAACGCGTATCCGGGCTCGTGTGGGGGCGCCCTGCCCGGCCGGAACCCCGCGCCGCCTCCGCCGCCCGCGCCGCCCCCTCCGCCACCACCGCCGACGACCACGACGCAGACGCAGGTCGAGATCACGCCGCCGTCCGCACGGATCGAGGTCGAGGTGCCGCGAGTGGAGATCGCGGTCGAGCCGGTGCGCGTGGAGGTCGTGATCGGCGCGGTGGTGTTCGGGGGCGCGGTGCAGATGCGGCTCGACCTCTCGCGGTTGCCGCTCGACACGCTGCGACGCGCGGGCTTCGTGGAGCTCGAGCTCGTGGTGCCCGCGGCGTCCCGCGCACGCGTCGAAGGCGAGCTGCGCGCGACGCTCGATCGGGAGGGCGTGCGCGTGAACGCGACGAGCACCGTGGAGGCGACCGGCGTGGTGCAGGAGGTGAAGGCGATCTTCACGATCTGGCCGGCGGGCACCGGGCCGCGTTGACCTCGGTACGGAGCGGAAGCACGCGAGAAGGCGCTCAGCGCTCCATCGACGGAGCGCGGTTTCGGTAGAGGGCGAGCGCGTGACGACCGCTCGGGCGGGCGCGGTACTCGTCTCGGAAGGCGTCGAGCGCGGGTGCGCGCGAGCCGATGGAGCCCAGGACGGGGTGCTCGGGGGGTTGGACGAGCGGAGCGAGCAGCGACGCGAGGGTGAGATCGGCCGCGGTGATCGCGTCGCCCACGAGGTAGGCGCGACCGTCCGCGAGGCGCGCGTCGAGGGTGTCGAGCGCGGCGTCGAGCTTCGCGCGCGAGCGGGCGGCGCGGGCCGCGTCGATCTTCAGTCCGCGGCGGATGAAGGGTTTGGCGACCCGCGCGATCACCGGTGAAGCGACGCGCTGAATGCCCCGTGAGGAGCCTCGAAACATCGGAGTGAGCACGTCGCCTTCACTGGAGAAGAGCGCTTGATAGACGACGCGTCGCACCGCGGGCCCGACCGTTTGATCGAGCTCGTCCTCGAGCGCTTCGACCTCGCCTCGGGCGTTCGGATCGCGCGGATAGAGCGCGCCGGGCGAGCGGTCGTCGAGCCAGCGCAGGATGTCCGTGGAGTCGGGGAGGCGGGTGCCTTCGTCGGTGACGAGGAGCGGTGTGCTGCGACCGCCGCGCGGCACCGTGCCGAGGAGGTGCAGCGGAGGGAGCAGGCGCTTCTCGACGTAGGGCGTGCGTGTGTGATCGAGGGCCCAGCGGGCCTTCTCGCAGAAGTGACTGAACGGGATGGTGACGAGGACGTTCACGCGGGGAGCGTCGCGGCTTTCGGGGTCGGGCTCAAGCTCGCGAGATCGAATCCTCCGCCGTCCACGCACGAACGCGTGCGCGAGCGCGAAGGCAACGCCGGGCGAGAGGGTGATGCGCGGTCGGCGCGTGGTCGGCGCGTGGATGCGCGGTCGGTGCGAACGACGTGCGGGACGGTGCGGACCCTGCGCGCGTCAGGACGACGAGCGACGGTGCGTACACCGAAGAGAACGCTTTGGCGGCGCGCCGCGTTGTCGGAAGGCCCCTCGCGACGACATCTCTCGGCACGCGTCGCACTCGTGGCGCGGCCGGAGATCCCATGCGTACTCGTGCTCGCCTTCTCTTGTGTCTCGCGCTCGCGAGCCCCCACGTCGTCGGGTGCGGAGACGACGACGGACCGCGCACGGACGGAGGCGTCGACGACGACGGCGGCGTCGATGCCGGGGTCGACGGCGACGTGCTGGACGACGGAGGTCCGCCCGACGACGACGCGGGCCCCGACGACGCGGGCGTGCCGGACGCGCTGCGCGTGGAGCGGATCGGAGGTCGGCTCCGCGGTCGACCGCTGGCGCTCTCGATCGCGCAGGACTTCCTCTGGGTCGGCACCTCGACGATCGCGGATCCCTCGAACGCCGGCGTGTTGCGCGGCGGGCTCGGTCGCCTCGATCTCGCGCGCGGCACGCTCGACGTGATCGAGGACGCGCTGCCTCGGGTGGGCGACGGCATCGAGGTCGGCCCCGCGAGCACCGCGGAGGCGCTCACGGTCGACGGCACGACGTACGTGGTGTCGCAAGGCGGGCTGATCGCGGTCGAGGGGGAGACGGTGCGCGTGGTGCCGATCACCGACGCGGCCGGCGAGCCGCTGACCGCGTTCCACCTCGCGCACGACGACACGCGCGGGCGGCTCTGGGTCGGCACGAACGGTGGCCTCGTGGTGCTCGACGCCGACGAGGCGATCGTGATGCGGGTGACGGCTGAGGAGCTCGGCGCGTCGCAGATCGGTGGGCTCACGGTCGACCCTCGCTTCGGCGCGGCGTTCGCGATCGTGGTGCGCGACGACTTCTCGACGCGGCTGGTGCGCGTGAGCGAGACCGGCGCGCTGACGAACGCAGTCGAGCCGGGCATGGGCGGCGTGCCGGAAGGCTACGTGCGCGACCTCGCCTTCGACCTCGACCTCAACGGCGTGTACTTCACGCTCGCGAGCTGGGAGCCGACGCGCGGCGGGTTGCTCTCGTGGCATCCGAGCGCGGCGGGTCCGACGGTCGACGTGCTGCTCACCGAAGGCGAGCTCGCGACGGCGGCGCGTGGCGAAGCGATCGCGTTCGGCGCGACGCGGCTGCTCTTGGACACGAGCGCCGACCTCGTGGTGATCGGTGGACAGCTCCGTCCTGCCGGTCCGCTCGCGAGCCCCGAAGGCGGTGGGCTCGTGTTCGCGAAGCTCTCGTCGCTCGGCACCGAGGCGCCCGAGCTCTACGGGCTCTCCGTCGGCACCTCGACGATCGCGGGCGACCACGTCACCGACATCGCGTACGACGCGGCGCGCGGGCGCTTCTACGTGGCGCTGCAGCAGGCCTGCAACGAGTCCCGCCTCGGGAACGCGGGCGTGTGGGCGATCCGCTTCGAGGGCGGACGTCCGGTGTTCGAGCTGCCGTGGCTGAGCGGCGTGCGCGACCTCGCGGTGCACGACGGAAACGTAATCGCGGCGATCCGCGACGACGTCCCGGGCTTCCGCTGCGAAGGGCTCAGCGTGCAGGTCGGGTTGGTGCGCGTGCGCGCGGACGGCACCGGCACGATCGTGCCGCTCGCCGAAGGTGGGCGCGGCGAGACGCTGCCGACGACGCGACGCGGGCTGACGGAGATCGCGGTGCGCGGCGAGAACGTCGCGGTCAGCGGCTACCGCGAGGACACGTGGTTCGGCACGCTCGACGACGGTCGTTGGGCGGCGGGACCGCTGGAGCTCGGCATCTCGCTCTTCCCTCAGGCGCTCGCGTGGGAGAACGGCGACGTGGTGTGGGTGGGCGGCACCGCGGTGCACTCGTCGGGTGACCCCGAGTCGCTCGCGGACGTCGGACCGCGCGGCGTGGCGCGCGTCGTGCTCGGCGCGAACGGCTCCATCGAGTCGCACGTGCAGTACGTGCGTGGGGTGCGCGAGCCGAGCGAAGGTGTGATCCCGGGGCTGCCGTCGAGCGAGGTCGTCGAGGTGCTGCCGACGACGAACGGTCGCGCGTGGATCGTGATGGGCGCGGAGCGCGTGCGCGACGGCGGCTCGGATCGCGACGACGACTACCCGGTGTTCTCGGTCGGCGGTGCGCCACGGCTCGGCGGCGTGGCGATCGTGGACTTCGACGGCGAGGACGATCGCGAAGGCACGGCGGACGATCACACGATCGTCGAGGTGGCGGGCGCGCCCGAGCTGCCGGATCCGCGCGCGGCCGCGCTTCACCCCGACGGCACCTCGCTGCTCGTGATCGACGCGACGCTCGGCCTCGTGCGCATCGACGAGTCGCTCGCGCTGCATCCGGTCGCGCTGCCGTTCACGCCGAGCTCACCCCACGTCGTGCACGCGACGGACGATGCGCTGGTCGTGGGTGGAGCGAACGGTGCGTGGGTGACGCTCGGAGACGGCGCGGCAAACGTGCGCGACGTCGACCACGTGTGGACCGCGCTGCGTCGCGAGGACGGTGTGCTCTACCTCGGCAGCGACGAGGGGCTCGTGCGGGTCACGACGCTCGACGGGACGTGGCCGGAGGAGCCGAGCGTGCCGGCCGGCGAGGACGTCCCTTTCGGTGGGCGACGCTGAACGTCGATTGAAAACCGCGAGAATCACGAGAGAGCGCCCGTGGACCCGAGAGGGACCGCGGGCGCATTCTCGCTCGTCACGCCGTTCGCGCTCGAGTCGGGCTCAGCCTTCCAGCGCGCCGATCGAGCTCGTGACCTGGCCGGCTTCGGTGCCGAAGCTCTCGAGCGGGAGGCCCGCGCCGCGGAGCGCGGTGAGCACGGCGTGCGAGGTGCTCTCGTTGGAGCGCGAGCGGTAGTGCACGCCGCCGCGGAGGCGACCGTTGCCGCGGCCCGCGACGAGGAGCGGGAACTCGCGGTTGCTGTGGTTCCAGCCGTCCGCGAGCTCGCTCGTGATCAGGATCGACGAATGATCGAGGAGCGTTCCGTCGCCTTCCACGGTGTCGCGCATGCGCTCGAGGAAGTACGCGAGCTGCTCCATCGTGAACACGACGGCGGCGTGCACGGTGGGCTGCGGGTTCGGCTCGTCGTGGCAGATCTGGTGGAGGCTGTTGCGCGCGCCGACCGGCCACACCACGACGCCGCTGCCGGCGGGAGAGAAGAGCACGCTGAAGCTGCGCGTGAGATCGCAGGCGAGCGCGGTGACGAGCAGGTCGCTCATCGCGCGGTTCTGCTGCTCGATCTGCTCGCGGCCCTCGACGTCGGGGAAGTCGCCCGGATTCGCGGGCTCCATGCACGCGGAGACGCCGGCCGCGAGGCGCTGCTCGAGGGTGCGCACCGACTCGAAGTGTTGTTCGAGGCGCGCGCGATCGCGGCTGCCGACGCGGCCTTGGAGACCACGCACCTGACCCATGACCGCGTCGAGGACGCTGCGGCGCGCGAGATCGACGTCGCTGTCGAGCGGCATGCCGAACAAACGCATGAACAGGCGGTTCGGCGAGTACTCACTCGGGTTCACGTTGTTCGGGCCGTTGTGGCTCAAATGCTGGAACGTGGTGCCTTCGTCGGTGCCGCGGAAGCGCGTGATGCCGAGCTCCAGCGAGCGGAAGGGCGTGCTGCCCTCGAAGTGCGCGGCCGCGATCATGTCGACGCTCGGGCCCGCGAAGGTGGTGACGATGGTGTCGCGGGTGGTGCCGAGCTGGTGGTAGCGGCTGCCGGTGAGCACGCCCGTCATGCCGCTGTGGTGCGGATGCGTGGCCGTCTTGATCTCGCAGCCCGTGACCACGCTGACCCAGTCGCGCACGCCTTCGAGCGGCGCGAGCTCTGCGCTCGGGGTCCAACCCGCGCCTTCGGTGCCGGGGATCCAACGGTCGGGCTTCACGCCGTTGCCGAAGAACCAGAGGCCGAAACGATCGGGGATCGTGTCTTGTCCCAACGCCTTGCCGTTCTCGTCGAGCATCGCGTCGAGGGCGGGCAGTCCGACCGCGACCGTACTCACGCCGGCGAGGGTTCCGCGGAGGAACGTGCGTCGCTTCATCAGAGGTTTCTTGAGGAACATGCCCATCACCTCACGCACGCGACGGCGAGGTTCTCGCCGGAGTTCTCGAGGGGACCGAAGCCGCTGACCGCGCCCATCGCACGGCACCAGCGGTGGATGGCGGCGTCGCACTCGGGGCCGATGCGGGTGCCGGAGTGGCAGCTCCCGTGGTGCGGCGTGAGCGCGCCGTAGGTGATCGAGTGGGTGGTCGCGCTCGGCACGCAGGTCACGTACGCGGTGCCGTCGCCGGGGAGCTCGACGGGGCCGAAGCCGGTCGTCATGCCGTTGGCGCCGCACCAGCGGGAGATCGCGGCGTTGCAGTTCGGGCCCATCACCTCCGGCGCGCCGTTGCAGGGGCCGTGCTGCGCGGAGAGATCCGCGAAGGACACCACGCGCGTCTCACCCGTCACGCACGCGAGGTGGGCTTCGTCCGCGCCGGCCTCGACGGGTCCGAAGCCGCTGTTGCTACAGGACGTGGCCGCGCAGGTGCGGTGGATCGCGCTGTTGCAATTGACGCCGCGGCGCTGCGTGGTGCCGTCGCATTGAGCGTGGACGGTGCGGAGCGCGGTGAAGCTGGTGATCGCGACGTGATTCGCGGTGCCTTCGTCGGCGGTTCCGTCGCAGTCGTCGTCCTCGCCGTTGCAGAGCTCGACCGCGGGCTCGTCGTCCTCGCACGCGCCCCACGCGCCCGCATCGCAGGTCTGGGTGCCGCCGCCGCAGGTGCCCTCGCACGCGCGCGTGAGCGCTTCGTCGACCGTGCCGTCGCAGTCGTCGTCGCGGCCGTTGCAGTCCTCCATGCGCACCGCGGGCGCGTCGCAGGCGGACCACGCGCCGCCGACGCAGCGTTGCTCGCCCGCGCCACACGCGGTGGAGCAGCCGCGTAGCGCGCTGGTGTCGCAAGCCGACTCCGGATCGGAGGCCGCGTAGCGGAAGCCGTCGCTCGTCACGAGCGCCGCGACGAGCGCGCGGAACCGATGCTCGGCGTCGACGAAGCCTTCGCCGAGCGCCTGCACCACGATCTCTTCGCCGCGCTCTTCGAGGTGTCCGGTCGCGTAGCGGTAGAGGCGCCGCGAGAGGCACGCGGCGACGCGCGGATCGGTCGCGATCACCTCGCCGAGCTCGGCCGCGTTCGCGACGGGCGTTCCGTCGAGGTCGGTGGTGGTGTCGATGGGCAGACCTTCGTCGGTGTCACGCCACTCCCCGAGCGGACCGAAACGTTCGAAGGCGAAGCCGATGGGGTCCATCTCGTCGTGGCAGCCCGCGCAGACCTCGTTGCTGCGGTGGATCTCGAGGCGCTCACGCATCGTCTTGGGCTCGCCGTCCGAGTGCGGAAGCGTGGTGTCGACGCCCGGGGGCGGAGGCGACACGTCCTCGCAGAGCAGGTTCATGCGCACGAATCGCCCGCGCGTGGTGGGCGATGTGAGCGTCGCGTGGGACCAGAGCGCGAGGAAGCCCGCGCGCCCGAGGAGCCCGCCGCGCTCGCTCGACGCGGGCAGCGTGGTCGGCTGCAATCCTTCGCCGCTCGGCGCGCTCACGCCGTAGATCGACGCGAGCTCGGCGTCGACGTAGGCGCGGTCGGTCGTGAAGAGGTCGCGCACGTCGGCGTCGCCGAGCGCGTGATCGGAGAAGAGGCGCTCGAGCTCGGTGCGCATCGACGCGAGCATCGACGCGCTGAGCTGCGGATAACGCTCGGGATCCTTGGTGACCGCGGCGAGGCGGTCGAGGCTCATGTGCTCGCCGAAGAATCGTCCCATCGCCTGCGCGGCGCGGGGATCGGAGGTGAGGCGATCGACGGCGCGTCGAAGACCTGCGTCGGTGACGAGCTCGCCGCGCGCGCCCGCGTCGAGGAGCGCGTCGTCCGGGGTGGTGCCCCAGAGGAAGTACGAGAGGCGCGCGGCCATCTCGAGGCTGGTGTAGCGACGGCGTGTGGGATCGCCCGGATCCGGCTCGGCGAGCTCGACGCGAAAGAGGAAGTGGGGCGATTGAAGGACCGCGCCGAGCGCGAGCTCGAGGCCACGGTTTCCGTCGCGGAGCCGGGTCCCGAGGTCGGAGGCGAGGGTGACGAGCGCGTCGAGCTCCGCCGGCTCGAGCGGACGACGCCACGCGCGGCGCGCGAAGCGGGCGAGGAAGGTGCGCACGCAGGCGTCGCCGGGGCTTCCGATCGTGCAGCCGAGGAAGGCGTCGCGGCGCGCGGGATCGGAGAAGACGTGGCTCGCGAGCTGACGCGCGGCGGTCTCGTACTGCTCGGCGGCGAGCGGCGAGATGGTGAGCTCGGAGCCACCGACGGTGGTGAAGCCGTGCAGGGGCGTGTCGACCTCGAGGTCGCTCGGAATCGGGGTGCCGGCGGGGAAGAGATCGCGGACCGTGCTCTGGTACTCCGCGCGCGTGAGGCGGTGCAGCGTGGCGGCCGCGGGCGCGAACACGAGCGGCTCCTGCGGTGGCGGATCGCGCGGGTCGCGACCGGTGCCGTCGGAGTCACCGATGTTGCCGCTGCACGCGACCGAGAGGAGGAGGATCAGCGACCGAGCGCGCATCGGCGGTCTCGTGTGCAACGGGCGGGCCGGCGAAAATTCGAACGATTCTGAGGCGCGTTGTGCAGACTTCGAGACAATCGAGCGTGCGCGGACCCCAGGAGGGCGGGGACTCGAGTCCGCAGGGACGACTTCACTCCGCGCCAGTCGAGCCCATGAAGACCGAGGTCACGCGGCCGTCGTCGGAGAGACGAAACGACAGACACGCGTACAGGTTGCCGAAACGCACCACCTCCGGGCTCTCCAGGTCGTCGCGCGGCACGTCGTCGGGCCCCGCGGGAAGCTCCGCATAGGCGGCGAGCACCTCGTCGCGGGTGCTGCCGAGGCCGACTCCGCCGTACGTCGCTCGCAGCTCGCTCGGCGCGCTCAGCGTGAGCGCCGCGACCGTCACGCCGTCCGGTCCGTCGACCACCGAGAGCGAGACCCCGCGCGCGGGCCACGACCACTCGGCGACACGCTCTCCGGTGGCGGCCATCTCGACGAGCTCCGGGCGGTGCTCGGGCTCACCGAGCGCGGCGATCGCGTCCTCGGTGCTCATGCCGAGCCGGAGCGGACCGAACGTCTCTTCCTCCCATCCAGCGATCGGCGAGCGCGACGCCGGAGCGGTCGGGCTCGTGGGAGCGGCACCGCAGGCCGACAGCACCATGGTCGCTACGAAAGACACGAAAGGAACGAGTCGAGTCATGAAGGCTCCAGGGCACGCGCGGGTTCACGCGACGCGAGCATCTCACGCTGGCGCCGTCCGTCGCCTCGCCGCTCCGAGCCACGACACCGCGGGGCCCGTCGCGACGGTCGTCACGATCGCCATCACGACCATCATCGTGAAGAGCTTCGGGGAGAGGACGCCGAGGTCGAGGCCGACGTGGAGGACGACGAGCTCCATGAGGCCGCGGGTGTTCATGAGCACCCCGAGGGTGGTGGCTTCGCGCCACGGATGACCGACGATGCGCGCGGCGATCGCGACGCCGCCGAGCTTGCCCACCACCGCCAC
>JALOQC010000476.1 GCA_025453555.1 Myxococcota bacterium
GTGATCGACGCGGTCACGAGCGTCTACGCGGAGGACTGCGCGAACATCCACCGCGCGGTGCACGTGCTCAGCCAACGCGCGACGGCCCGTTACGAGGGCGCGCGCGATCGGGTGCGTGACTTCCTCGGCGCGAAGAAGCGCGAAGAGATCGTGTTCACGCGCGGCACCACCGAGGGCGTCAACCTCGTCGCGCAGACCTGGGGTCGCGCGAACGTCGGCGCGGGCGACGAGATCCTGCTCACGGAGCTCGAGCACCACTCGAACATCGTGCCCTGGCAGCTCCTCGCGAAGGAGCGCGGCGCGAAGATCGTGGTCGTCCCGATCACGGACGAAGGCGAGGTCACGCTCGAGGCGTTCGCGCAGAAGCTCTCGCCGCGCACGAAGATCGCGGCCTTCGCGCACGTCTCCAACAGCCTCGGCACCGTGCTGCCGGTCGCGGAGCTCACGAAGCTCGCGCACGACGCGGGCGCGGTGGTGCTGATCGACGGCGCCCAAGGCGTGGTGCACGGCCGCGTCGACGTGCGCGCGCACGACGCGGACTTCTACGTCTTCTCGGGGCACAAGCTCTACGCGCCGACCGGCATCGGCGTGCTCTACGGCAAAGAGGCGCTCCTCGACGCGATGCCTCCGTGGCAGGGCGGCGGCGACATGATCGACCGCGTGAGCTTCGACGGCAGCACCTGGAACGATCTCCCGTACAAGTTCGAGGCCGGCACGCCCGCGATCGCTCAGGCGATCGGTCTCGGCGCCGCGATCGAGTGGCTCGACGCGCTCGATCTCGACGCCGCCTTCGCGCACGAGCAAGCCGTGCTCGCGCACGGCACGAAGCTCCTCGCCGAGCTCGACGGCCTGAAGCTCGTCGGCACCGCGAAGCACAAGAGCGGCGTGCTCGCGTTCCTGCTCGAAGGCATCCACCCCACCGACGCGGGCTCGATCCTCGACGCGGAGGGCATCGCGATCCGCACCGGCCACCACTGCGCGCAGCCGGTGATGGATCACTTCGGCGTCACCGGCACCGCCCGCGCGAGCCTCGGCATCTACACCTCGAAGCAGGATCTCGACGCCCTCGCGGCCGGGCTGCGCAAGGTGAAGAGCTTCTTCGGCTGAAGCGTCACGCGCGGCGCCTCGCAACCACGCGGTCGCGTCGTCACGCGCGTCCTGGCGCTCGCCACGCGCGGCGCCTCGCGACCATGCGATCGCGTCGTCACGCGCCAGGCGCGCATCGCCTCGCAACCACGCGATCGCTGCTTCACGCGCGCCGCGTCGAGTCCCCTCGCAGCCAAGCGATCGCGTCGTCCTCGCGGACGAATGCGCGCACCTTCGCCTTCGCGGCGATCGCCGCCATCCGGACGCGCACGACCGCGAGCTCGTCGTCGACGATCACCGCGATCCGCTCTGCACTGCTCGCGGCGAGCGAGCGCCACCGCGCTTCTCGGATCGCCTGCCAGTCCGACACCGCGGTGGTCTGGGCAGCGCGCTGTGCCACCACCAGCACACCCGGCACCGCGGCACGCACACGCGCGCGCTCCATCGCCGCTGCGTACGCGAGCATCGCGTCGACGCTCTCGGGATCGCCACGCTCGATCACGCGCAGGTAGCCGTCCTCCACGCGCAGCTCGACCTCTCCGTTCCCGAGCGGATGTGTCTCCACCAGCGCCACGAACGGAGGATACGCGCGACGGCGCACGCGCGCGTGCCGGATCGCGCGAACGTCGTGGCCGCGCCGACGTCACGCTCGAACCGCACGCACGACGTATCCCATCGACCATGCTCGATTGGGACGACGGAGAGTGCGAGCGCACGGCCGCCACCCTGACTCCGGTCGCCGCGCTCGCCTGCAAACGCCTCCGGCTCATGCCGGAGCTCGACGTGCTCGACCTCGGCTGCGGCACCGGCAACGCCGCGCTCGAAGCCGCTCGTGCGGGAGCGCGCGTGGTGGGGCTCGATCCCGCGCCGCGTCTGCTCGGGGCCGCGCGCGCTCGTGCAGAAGCGAGTGGCCTCGACGTGCGCTGGACGTCGTGGATGAATGCTCGTGTCCGGACGGCGTCTGCACGGACGGTCGACCAGGCGCGATCTGCGCCTGGGGTGCGCATCGAGGGTTCAGCCCGCGTCCCGAGCCTGCGCCGTGTCAGGCCGGTCTGCGGTGCTGTCCCGCGGGCGGTGCGGCGGGCTCGGACTCGACGTGTCGTGACGTCGGCGACGGCCCCTGTCCACCGTTCCCATGAACGCGGCGCTCCTCACGCGAACGCGTGTGCGATGCGTGACTCGAGCGCCGCGACCCACACGGGCGAGGGAGCGGCGCTTCGCATCGGGTACTCCACCACCACGCGCACGCTCCAACGATCGAGGAACCACACGCGCCAGCGAAGATCGTCGGGCTGCCGAGAGCACCGTGTTCACTCACCAGCCGGAGCCGGCCTGTAGGCCCACCTCGAGAGCTCGTTCGCGTCCTCCGAGCCTCGGGTACTCCTCGGATCCTGATTGAGCGAAGCCGGCGAAGAGCGCTGCGTTCAGATGGTCGTGGACCCAACCGAGCGTGAGTCGAGCCCGCGCCACCGTGCGCACACGATCCCGTGCGCGCGGAATCTCGGTCACGGCGTAGCGGAGATTGCGGCTCGTGGGGAGCCAGAGCAGCGAGCCGAGAAACCCACGTCCGCGCGGCGCGGCGCGCAGGATCAAACCGAGTTGTGCGTGGACTTGAATGGCGACGACGCGCTGCGTCTCGGGTCGCGGTTCGGGCTCACGGCCAGGCTCGTACGCGCGCGGCAGCGTGAGGAACAACCCTCGGCGCATCGCGAAGTCGACCCCGACGCCGAGCCCGAGGGCCACGCGGAGCTTCGACCGAGGGTGCCCGGAGGCCACCACCGGCAAGATCAGACTTCCCGTGACGCCGTGCAGCAGGGACGGAGGGTCGTCGAGCAAGGGCGCGCTCGCGAACAGTCCACCCTTCCGCCAGATCCGCTCTGCGCGATATCCGAGGGTGACGAACGGCATCCAGTCGGGCGAGAAGAGCACGAACCACGACGGCAACTCGCGACCGGTCGCATGCGCATCCACGCTCGCGCCGGTTTCTTCCCGCTCCGCGCCCGCGGTCGCGTCGGCTTCGACGGCCCTCACCGCACTCGTCACGTCCGCGTTCGCGACCGAAGCCGCGTTCGTCACCTCGGAGATCGAGGCTGAATCCGGGGTCGTCACGTCCGCATGCGCGACTGACTCTGCATTCTCCGAACCTGACGTCGTGACTGAATCCGAGTCCGTCGGGTCCGCGTTCGAGACGGGTTCCGTGTTCGTCGGGTCCGCACTCCCGACGAAATCTGCGTTCGCCGGGTCCGCTCCCGCGTCCACCTCCGCTCCCGCGTCTGCCTCCGCGCTCGTCCCCGCCTCCGCGCTCGTCCCCGCCTCCGGGCCCGGCGCGCTCGCGTTCGCGTCCGAGCCCTGAGCACGCGCGTCGACGGCCATCGCACCGACGACGGCGACGATCGCGACGATCTGCGACCAGCGCGCCATCACCACCCCGCTCCGAGCTGCGCGCCCACATCGAGCTCCTGACGACGCCCGAAGAAGAGTCCGTCGCGTGCGGTCGCGCCGAAGAACACCCCAGCGTGCAGCGCGCCGACCTGGACGCCGACGCCGAGGCGGGCGCGCTCGAAGCTCCGCGCCCACTCTCGGGACACGATCACGGGAGGGAGACCCCCGAAGAATCCTGGTCCGCGCCTCGGCACGTCCTCGCCCCCGATCCGTACCAGCCGCGCGCCTGGCAGCCACGCTAGGCTCGTCGTGAGCGCGACGCGTGCGCGGAGCTGTGCGCGCAGCACGACCGCGACTTGGCCGTAGAGGTGGGTCGTGCGTTCGGCGTAAGCGGGCACCTGGTACCGAAGCCCCTCGTCGGACCGGTAGGGATAGGTCTCCGCATAGCGTCCGACGGCGAAGTCCGCGCCCACGCCGAGCGCGAACGCGAGGCGGGTGCGGGAGCTCGCGGTTCCGCTCGCGATCAGCGGGAGGAGCAGGCCCGCCGTGAACCCGTGGGCGGCGCGAACGTCGACGACGTCCACGTGGTCGAACGGCTGGCGACCGACCTGCAATCGGTAGCCCGCGGTCGCGATCGCATGCCAGCCCGGTGCGAGGAAGGGGAGCCGGTCGTGGAGGGCTACCTGGGCATCGGCGTGGGGTTCCGCTTCCGAGCCACTCGCTCGCGGCCTCGCGAACGGGCGTGTCGTCGTGCTCGCGCTTTCGGTCGCGGTGTCGTCTGCGACGTCTGCCAGTACGACGTCCGCCTCGAGCGACTGCGCTCGAACGGTCACGCTCCCACCGACGGCGATCAGCAGCACGATCTGCGCGGAGATTCGCGTCATTGCCGACGGATGTGCCCCAGACTCGGGCCAGAGTCACGACGAATCGGGATTGAGCGGGTAGGCGGAATCCGCCCGATTCCCGTCCGCAGGGCTCGTGCGCGACTGCTCGTGCACGAGAGAGGCCCGCCGAAGCGAGCCTTGGTCAGAAGCGTGAATGCACCCTCCGCGCGTCTGCGCGACCGCGTCCTTCCGATCCGCTTCTCCGAGGGTCGCCATCCCCATGGCCACGAAATGCGATTTGCCATCATCTGCGCGCGTCGAGCGAAACCGGGGAGCCGATCGCCCTCCGGGGAGCCCGACGCGCGGCGTGCTGCTATAGACGCCCTTCGTGTCCGAGGAAGCGCAAAAACCCGAGCGTTTCGGCGATTTCGAGGTCGTCGGGCGGCTCGGTGCGGGTGGCATGGCGACCCTCTACGTCGCGCGCCGCGCCGACGAGCCCTCGCCCGTGCCCGTCGCGATCAAGGTCGTGCACCAGCACCTCTCCGCCGATTGGGAGGCGATGCGCTGGTTCATCGACGAGGCGCTGATCTCGATCCGCATCCGACACCCGAACGTCGTGCGCGTCGACGAGCTCGG
>JALOQC010000477.1 GCA_025453555.1 Myxococcota bacterium
CGCGGTCGACGACGACTGCGACGGGCGGGTCGACGAGGTCGGCGCGGACGATCCGGGCACCGCGTGGCGCGACGCGATCACGATCGACGCGTTCTCCACGGTGCAGGTGAATCGCGCGGGCGGCGGCACGATGCGGGTGATGCAGTACGAGGCGTCGCGACCCGACGCGACCGCGTCCTCGGCCGGCGGCGTGGCGACGCTCGCGTGTAGCCGCGCGAACGTGATGCCGTGGACCAACGTCACGTGGGCCGAAGCGAACGCCGCGTGCTGTGCGATGAACGCAGGCGGCACGTGCCCGGGCGCGGGCGTGGTCGGTTGGCGTCTGTGCGGCGCGGACGATTGGGAGAGCGCGTGCGAGGGGCCGACGGGGACGTGCGATTGGAGCTACGCCTCCAACTGCACGACCAGCCAGCCGCTCGTGTGCAACGGCAAGGAGCGTGACAGCTCGCCTGCGCCGGGGGATCAGGACGCCATCGCGGCCACGGGCGCGTTCGCGATGTGTGGCACGCCGTGGGCGGGCGGTCGGGTCTTCGACCTGAGCGGCAACGTGAAGGAGTGGACGTCGACCGCAGTGAGCGCGGGCGTCTACCAGCAACGCGGCGGTGCGTACACGACGCTCGAGGAGGGGCGCGCGTGCGACTTCGACTTCACGGTCGCGAGCGGCGACTTCGCGCACCCGAACACCGGCTTCCGCTGTTGCTTCTACTGACGGCGCGACGTCGACGGGCGCGTTCGAACGCGCGCTCGTCGACACGTCGACTGCGACGTCGACGCCGCGCGCAAGTCGCTCGCGCGCTCGACGACGTGCTCAGGCGAGGAACGACGCGACGCGCGGGAAGACCTCGTCGACCGCGCTCAGGCCGACCGCCAGATCCCCGTGGCCGAAGTCGTGGGTCGCGCCGCTGACCGTGCCGAGGATCTCGAAACGTTTGTCCTCCGCGCCCCACGCCTCGAACGCCGCGCGCACCGCGTCCGGGGGCGCGATCGCGTCGGCGGCGCCCGCGAGGAAGAGCGCGGGCACGTCGACGTGCGACAGCTCCGCGAGCACGGGCCGACCTTCGCAGAGCACCTCTCCCGCGCGGAGCATCGCGGCGAGATCCGCGTTGAGGCCCGCCGGCACGTCCTCGATGACGTTGACCAGCGCGTGGGCGGCGTGACGCGGCGCGAGGTTCGCCGGGTTGTAGACGATGCGGTGCAGCGGTGTGTGGACGAGCTCCGCCACGAACGCGTAGCCACGCGCACCCGCGCGCAGCGGCACGGTGGGCAGCAGCCACGTCGGCGCGCGCACCAACAAGCCGAGGCCCGCGAGCGGCGAGACCACGCGTCCGGGAGAGCCCACGATCGCCACCCGACGAAGCTGCGTCGGCGCGACGTGGGCGCGAGCGAGCGCGGCGTAGAGCAACATGCCGCCCATCGAGAAGCCGACGTAGTCGAGGCGCGAAGCGTCGGTGCTGGAGAGCACGTACGCGATCGCACCGGGGACGTCGTGGCGCGCCATCGCGTCGAAGCGCACGGGGCCGCGTCGGCCTCGGAGCCCGGAGCGCAACGTGAGCAGCCAGACGTCGCGTCCTTCGCGCGCCAGGTGACGCGCGAGGCTGACCTCCGGGTGGGCGTCGAGGTTGCGATGGTTGGCCGCTACGCCGTGCACCAAGAGCACTGGCGGTCGCGCGTCGTCGGGCGCGCCACGGATCCGCCGCAGCACGAAGCGTCCTCCGTCGGGTGCGTCGAGCTCGATCTCGTCGTCGTACGGCAGATCGAGCAGGTAGCGGCGGGTCCAGAAGGCGAGGTGCAGAACCCACGCGAGGGTCAGCGCGACCAGCGCGAGCAGCACCCAGGCCCAGGTCGGCAGGCCGTCCACGCGGCAAGCATGGGGGCAATGATCGGCCCGAGCACGCGGCTGGGAACGATCGTCCCGCGGCTGACCCCGCGGACCAGGAACGATCGTCGTGACCCGAATTGCCGGCTGCGGCTGACCCCGCGGACCGGGAACGATCGTCGTGAACCGAATTGACGTTTTGGGAGCCGGCCGCCAGGCCGAGCGACCCGACGTCACGTGAGCGTCGCCGTCAGGCGACCGAACCCTCGAATTGCCGGCCGCGGCTGACCCCGCGGACCGGGAACGATCGTCGTGACCCGAATTGCCGGCCGCGGGGGACTCCAACCGAGTGCGAATCGATCCGGACCTCCGCCGTGCCGTCCCTCCCGTACCCGTCCCCGTACCCGTGCCCGCGCTTCGTGGATCCTGGCGGCGTGCGGGCCTGGTATTCTCCGCGTCGATGTCGCCGACTTGGAGACTTGTGCTCGCCGTCGTGTCGCTCTTCGCGGCCGGCTGCCCGGGAGATCTGCAGAATCCGGATCGCTTCCCGGCGACACCCCTGCCGGATTGCGCGGGCAACATCGACGTCGTGGCCGACATCTTCGAGCGGCGCTGCGGCACCGACAGTTGTCACGCGGGCGACGAGCCCGCCGCGGAGCTCAACCTCCTCGACGGCAACGCCTTCGAGAACCTGCTCGGGGTGCCGTCGACCCAGTGCGAAGGGCGGCTGCGCGTCGATCCGGACGACGTCATCAACTCGTTCCTGCTCGACAAGCTCCGCGGGCCCGAGTTCATCGCGCCGAACTGCGGGGACCCGATGCCCTTCCTCTCGCGCCTGAACGGCAACGAGATCGCGTGCGTCGAGCGCTGGATCCTCGAGAACATGATGGGAGCCGATGGCGGCGTCCCGACGCCGATGGACGGGGGTACGCGGCCCGACGGTGGCGCCGAGGTCGACGCCGGGACGGAAGAGGACGCAGGCGAGATGATGACCGACCCATGCGACCCGATCGAAGGCGCGGGCCGTGTGGTGTGTGAGCGGAGCGCGACCGGCTGTTCGGCGGTCTTCACGATGGGCGGCACGAGCTGCGACGCGGTCTGCGCGCTCGCGGGCCTCACCTGCACCGCCGCCTACGCGGACGCCGACGACGGCACCTGCACGCACGACACCGCCACGCCCGTCACCTGCAACAACGACGACATGGGCATGTCCGACCACTGCATCTGCGGGAGCCTCTGATGCGTCGTGCACGCTTCGCGCTCTTCTCCGCCGCGCTCGCGCTGGTCGCGATCGCCCCCACGCTCGCCGAGGCGCAGGTCGCCATCGCGGTGAGCGGACCCCGCGGTAACGTCGTGCTTCGCGACTCCGTGCGCGCGATCGAGCGGGCCGGCCTCTCCGCCACTGCGGTCGAGGTCGACGACGAGGAAGCCTCCGAGATCGCCGCGGCGACCGGGACCACCACGGTCGTGCTCGCGAGCGTGAGCCGACGTGGAGGTCGCTGGCGCGTGGGCGGCACCATCCACTCCGCAGACGGCGCCG
Source organism: Myxococcota bacterium (assembly GCA_025453555.1). Taxonomy (GTDB): domain Bacteria; phylum Myxococcota_A; class Polyangia; order Polyangiales; family Houyiibacteriaceae; genus JACKEH01. The sequence continues at coordinate 3,357 of JALOQC010000477.1, forward strand.
AGGTCGGCACGGTCGACGCCGTCGCGCGCGGGCTCACGGGCGCGAGCCGAAGCTTCGCGAACGAGCTCGTGGAGCGGTTGGGCTCCGTGGTGACTCCGGAAGAGCCGCTCGAGCGCCGGCGGGTCGTCGTGGGTGAGGTCGCGGGGCCTCCGAACGCGACCGGACGCGTGCGCTCGGCGCTCGTGAGCGCGCTCGAGGCGCGTCCGCGGGAGATCGAGCTGCTCGGTCGCGACGTCTTCGAAGGGGCCGCGCGCGATCTCGGCGTCAGCCTCGAAACCGAAGACGGCGTCGCGCGCACGAGCGCGGAGGCGGGTGTCGCGGCGTACGTGACGGGCAGCGTGTCGCGCCGCGGGCGTCGTTGGATCGCGCGCTTCGAGGTGCGCGACGGGAGCAGCGGCCGCGTCGTCGGTTCGGCCGAGATGTCGGGCAACAGCCCGAGCGCGCTCGCGAGCGCCATCCAGCGCGGCGCCTTCCGAGATCTTCGCGACGGGCTCGCGGCGTCGATCACCCCGGACGCGCCAGTCGCGCCTCCGCCGGTCGAGGTCGCGGAGCCCGAAGAAGAAGAAGAGGAAGAAGAGCTCGAAGACCTTCCGGACGACGCGGGCGAGCGTGCGTACGTGGCCTTCGACCTCGGCGTCTACGCGCACCTCTTCAGCCGCAAGCTCCGCTACAACGACGACCTCTACCGGCTGATGCGGACGTACACGCTGCAGCTCGGCCCGGCGGTGAAGTTCGACGGACGTTGGTACCCGGGCGCGCACTTCGGCGCGGGCTTCTACGCGCACATCGGCTTCGAGTTCGCGTACGAGCGCGCGTTCGGCATCGACAGCAAGCGCGCGGACGGCGAGACCTTCCCGACGAGCTCGCGCGCGTGGCTCGTCGGCCTGCGCGGTCGTGTTCCCTTCGGCGATCACGAGGCCTCCCTCGGCGTCGGCTACGGGCTGCACAGCTTCGTGGTCGAGGCGGCCGGACCCTCGCAGCCGGGTCGCGAGATCATCCCGCAGGTTCCGGGCGTGACCTACAAGTTCCTGCGCATCCACGCCGAAGGTCGCTTCGCGCTCGTGGCCGGCCTGCGCGCCACCGTACGCGCCGCATGGCTCCAGCTCTTCGAGCTCGGTGGCATCGAGAGCTCGCTCTGGTTCCCGCGCGCGTCCGCGGGCGGCATCGAAGCGGAGCTGCTCGTGGGCTACGAGCTCGACGCGGGCCTCGAGATCCGGCTCGGTTTCGACGTGCGCCGCTACTTCTACTCGATGAACCCGGAGGTCGGCGATCCCTTCATCGCGGGTGGCGCGCTCGACCAGTACCTCGGGTACACGCTCGGCATCGCCTACCGCTACTGATGTCGATGTCTACGCGTGTGGGTCTTCACGGGCACTGGCACACCGTGCGGCCCCTGCTTCGGCAGCTGGCCGCGCTCACGCCTCCGCCGCCGTCGCGGCACTGGCGCACCTTCCTCGACGATCCGGTCGTGGGGCGGGTGCGGCTGACCGGACGCCTTCACGAAGCGCATCCTCGCGAAGGTCGCGGTGACGAGCTGCTCGTGGTGGTGCACGGGCTCGGCGGGAGCCACC
>JALOQC010000478.1 GCA_025453555.1 Myxococcota bacterium
GTCGCGATGCGCCTCGACATGCGCGACGCGAACTACCTCGCCGATCAGCTCGCGTCGGGCGGCATCGCGGTGCAGCGGAGCATCAACGTCGTGATGGCGACCGTGATGGCGCTCGGCACCCAGCAGCGCGCGGAGCGTGATGCACCCTCGTCGCCGCCGCTCGGAGAGCTCACGCGTCCGGCCTTCGATCCCGCGCGCCTCGCGTCGTTGCTCGAGCGCGGCGATCTCGTCTTCCTCGAGCTCGACGGAAATCGCCTCGCGCGCGTCGCGGTCGCGGGCCGCATGGGCACGGGCCTCGAACGCACCCGCGTGGTGATGAACGACCCGGAAGAGTTCGGCCGCAGCCTCGTGTTCGGCAGCACCGCACAGGTCGTCGAGCGCAACCCGTCCGACGTCGTCTTCGAGTGGGGCATCCCGATGCCGCTCGTGGGCATCGAGGGCCGCATGCGCCTGCGCCCGAGCGACGCCGTGATCGCGGTCGACGGAGTGAGCGGGAGCCTGCGCAGCGGTCAGTGGCGCTTCGACACCCACGTCGCGCCGCACGGCGAAGCGATCGTCTTCGGCTGGGCGCGCTTCGATCCCGCCGAAGCTTCGCGCCTCGTGCGTCGGCTCATCGCGGACGATCACTCCTTCTCGCACGGCCTCGCGATCGCGACCCAGGTGATGATCGTGCGCTCGCTCCGCCAACGGGCGCTCGGCTACTCGCCGGGCTGACGCTTCTCGACGGCGTCGCCGATCTCCGGGACGGCGCGGTGGCGATCGAGCGCGCGGGCTCCGAGCGCTCGTCTCGAACCACGAGCGCGGCGCCAGCGCTTGCCAACCGTCCTCCGCTCGCTCAGGTTCGCGGCGCGCATGGACGACCACGACGAGCCCGCGAACGTGACGTCGAGCCCCGAGGTCGCGCTCGAGTCGCGCGGCTTCGTGCTCGCGCGGTGGCTGCGCACCTTCGGTCAGGCCTTCGCGCCCGTGCGCACCGCGGGCGGCTTCGCGCGCAGCATTCGGCTCGGTCCGCCCATCGCGTTCCTGTTCACCTCGTGGCTCCTTCTCGCGTTCGCGCAGGGCATCGTCCCCTTCACGCACACGCTCCGCTTCGGCGATCGTTTCTCCGTACAGCTCCTCGGCGACGCGACGCGCGACACGATCGTGCTCGACGTGCTGCGCGCGGGCGGCATCTCGCTGCTCGTGCAGGGCGCCGTCCTCGTCGCCATGCTCGCGAGCTTCGCGAGCTTGTGCCGCGCCTACGGCCACGTCCCCGAAGGTGCGGCCTCCCTCTCGGACTCCGCGGCCGACGACCACGACGCGCTGCGACGCTTCGCCGTCCGCGCGCTCCTCTACCGCGCGTTTCTCCTCCCGCTCGGCGGCGCGTTCGGGGTGCCGAGCTGGATCGTCTATTGGGGTGCGCCCGCCGACGTGGAGCCGGGGATCGGCCTCGCGGTCTTGCTCGTCACCCTCGCGGGTGGCCCGCTCATGCTCGCCTTCGTCGGCTTGCGACACGCCGCCCGTCGCTCCTGCGGCGTCGGTCCGCTCGCGAGCTTCGCGGTGGTCGCGGTGCCCTTCGTGCTCGGCTTCGTGGTCGAGCAGGTCCTCGTCGGCGAAGGCCTCGGCGGGCTGCTGGAGCCGTGGTTGCCCGACGTCCCGCCCGCTCCCGAGCCGGTGGGCTGACGGCCGGTCACCAGGACCTCACACGCTGGCATTGAGTAACCTCGGGTCCGCTCCGTCGTACACCTCGCGATGCACGCTTTCGCTCTGCTCCTCACGTTCGCGCTCCTCGTACCGGCCGCCTCGGCGCCGTCGACGTCGAGCCCGTCTTCGAGCCCGAGCGTTCCCTCGCCGCTGGCCCCTCCGTCCACCACCGGTTGGGCCACGATCCTCCGCACGTACACCACCGCCGACGGCGGCTTCCGCTACGCCGCGCTGCACGCGCACGCCGAGCACCGCGCGCTCCTCGACGCCTACGTCCGCGCGATCGGCGCCGCCGAGCCCTCGCGCTGGACCCGCGACGAGCAGCTCGCGTTCTACCTCGACGCCTACAACGCGCTCACCGTGCACGCCGTCGTCACGCGCTGGCCGCTGCGAAGCGTGATGGACGCGCCGGGCTTCTTCGACCGCATCGAGCACCGCGTCGCCGGGCGCGCGATGACCCTGAACCACCTCGAAAACGAGGTCATCCGCGCGGGCTTTCGCGATCCCCGCATCCACTTCGCGGTGAACTGCGCCTCTGCGAGCTGCCCACCCCTGCACCGCGAGCCCTTCACCGCCCAGCGCGACCTGAGCGCGACCCTCGACCGCCTCACGCGCGCGTTCGTGCGGCGCAGCACCCGCGTGACGAACGACGCAGTGCGCGTGTCGAAGCTCTTCGAGTGGTTCGCAGCCGACTTCGAGCCACGCGGTGGTGTGCGCGCGTTCGTCGCGAGCCAACTCGACGAGCCGGCCGCCTCGCAGGTCCGCGACGAGAGCCGCACGCTCCGCCACGCGACCTACGATTGGGCCGCCAACGCGCGCGAGTAGGGTCGCCGCTGCGAAGCCGCGGAGATTACGCGTGGTGCGCGCGTGTCCCCCCCGAGGTGTCGGCGCCTCGAAAAAATGTGAAGCGGTGGGGTCGAACGCCCCCACGCCCCGCTCACTTCGGCACGCACGCCGCGACCCTCACGCACGTCCGCCCCCGCGATGACACGCGTTCTCGGGCGCGACACGATCTCCCACGTTCACCGAGGGATTCGCGCACCCCTCGACACCGATCACGTCGACCGCGAGGGTCGATCGATCGCGCCACGCGTCCGACTACTTCACCCGTCCGGACCTCGAGGTCGCGAGGATCGGTCCGTGCATCCTCCCGCTGCGCCGGCTCGTCGCGGCGCGATCGTCACGTCCGCGGCGGTGGATCTCGGTCACAGGCCAGTGGAACACTGTGCCGACGGCGGTGGATCTCGGTCACAGGCCAGTGGAACACTGTGCCGACGGATCGCGACGGTTCGCGGGATGGTTCGGATCAACGGACGACAGGTGGATGCGATGAACCAACGTTGGCTTTTGGCGCTCGTCCTCTTCGCCCTCTCGGGGGCGCTCGGCTGCGAGCCCGCCACCACGGGGCCTCGACGCGACGGTGGCGGCGTGGTCGTGGGCCCCGACGGCGCGGTCACCGGCTGTGACGACGACACCGACTCCGACGGCGATGGGATCGCCGACGCGGTCGAGGGCATGGGCGACGCCGACGGCGACGGAACGCCCAACTACCTCGACGACGACTCGGACGGCGACGGAATCCCCGACGCCGACGAAGCCCGCAGCGCCAACCCCTGCGTGCCGCGCGACACCGACAACGACGGCATCCCGGACTACCTCGATCTCGACTCCGACAACGACGGCCTGCCGGACGCGCGTGAGCGCGAGCTCGGCACCGACCCGACCAACACCGACTCCGACGGCGACGGTGTGACCGACCTCGGCGAGGTCGACGGCACCGGCACCGACCCGCTCGATCCGAGCAGCAGCATCGACGTGGGCGACTTCTTCGTGGTGCTCCCCTACAACGGCGAGCGCGCGAACCGTCCGCTCGAGTTCGGCACCAACATCTCGGTCGCCGACGTGTTCTTCCTCGTCGACATGACCGGCTCGATGCAGGGCGAGCGCACGAACCTGATCCAGGGTCTGCTCGACACCATCATTCCCGGCATCCAGGCCGCGATCCCCAACGTCCAGTTCGGCGCGGGCGGGCTCGACGACTACCCCGTCTCTCCCTACGGCGGCGGCAACGACCGACCCTTCTACCTGCTGCGGGAGATCGGACCCGCGATGCAGGATGTCGGCACCTGGAGCATCGCCGGCGCCACCGCCACCGCCTGTCCGCGCGACACCGCCACGGCCGACATCGGCCGCATCGCCGGTGCCCCGAATGGACGGCCCGACATCCTCGAAGCGGTCGAAGGTCTGCCCTGTCACGGCGGTGGCGATGGCGAAGAGAGCTACGTGCCCGCGATGTGGGCCACCGCCACCGGACGCGGCCTCACGTGGTCGGGCGGATCGGTGCCCGACCAGATGTGCCCCAGCATCCTCGACGAGCCAGGCACGCGGCGCGGCTATCCCTGCTTCCGACCGGGTGCGCTCCCGATCGTGTTGCTGTTCGGCGATTGGGCCTTCCACAACGGCCCCGGCGGAAGCGCGAGTTACTCGTTCCCTTCGCCGAGCTACGACGAGACGGTCGCCGCGCTGAACTCGATCGGTGCGCGGGTGATCAGCATCTTCTCCGGGAGCGCGGGGCTCGACGCCAACTACCGGCAGATCGCGACCGATACCGGCAGCGTTCGCGGCGACGGATCGCCGCTCTTCTTCCAGATCAGCGGCGACGGCTCGGGGCTCGGCACCGAGGTCGTGGACGCGGTCGGCCTGCTCGTCGGCGGCACCCCGCAGGACGTGTCGACCCGCACCGAGAACGTGCCCGGCAACCCGGGCGAGTTCGACGCGACGCGCTTCATCAAGAACATCGTCCCGGTCGAAGGTTTCCGTGACGGCGTCCCGGGTCCCGGTCCGAACAGCTACTCGTCGCGCGACGAGACGACCTTCTACGACGTGATCCCCGGCACCCGGGTGCAGTTCGCGGTCGACTTCTGGAACGACGTCCACCCGCCGGCCGAGACCGCGCTCATCTTCCGCGCGCGCATCGTGGTCGTCGGCAACGGCGTCGCGGATCTCGACTCGCGCGACGTGTACATCGTCGTGCCGCCCGACGGCTCGGTGATCCTGATCTGAACGCGAACAGACCTCGGGCCCGGCCCGAACAGCGCCCGAAGCGATGACGACCCTCATCCTTCGGGCGTCGTCGTGTCGGCTTCTCCGAGGGTCTGTCGCCAGACCCTCCCCCACGGGGCATGAAGCCCCGTGGGGCCCCCTCCCGCGAGCCTTCGCTCACTTCGTTCGCTGCGCGCCGTC
>JALOQC010000479.1 GCA_025453555.1 Myxococcota bacterium
CCCGAGGCGTGCATCGAGCTCTGGGAGAAGGTGCGCGAGTACGAGCCGCAGCACCCGCAGGCGCTCGAGGCGCTCTCGCAGCTCTACGAGCGCGCGCGCGAGTGGGAGCCGCTCGCGAAGGTTCTGGAGGCGATCGTCGAGGGCGATCCGGATCCGAAGAACCTCCAGAAGCTCGGCATGATCTACGCCGACAAGCTCAACGACGACCTCGCGACGGTTCGTACGTTCAAGAAGCTGCTCGTGATCGATCCCGACGATCGACGCGCGCAGGAGCAGCTCAAGCGGCGCTACGCCTCGCTCAAGGCGTGGGACGAGCTCGAAGAGTTCTACGCGGACAGCGAGAAGTGGGACGAGCTCATTCGTGTGCTCGAGCGCGCCGCGGAAGAGAAAGAAGCGACGGACGAAGAGAAGATCGATCTGCTCTTCCGCTCCGCGCGCCTCTGGATCGAGAAGAAGGATCAAGCCCCGCGCGCTGCGCGTGCGTACGAGAAGGTCCTCGAGATCGATCCGTCGAACCTCAAGGCGGCCGAGGCGCTGTCGCCGATCTACGAAGAGGCGAACGACGCTCGGAAGCTCGCGCCCGTCTACGAAGTGCGTCTCCAGCACGACATGGAGCCCGAGGCGCGCGTGGCGCTGCTCCGCGAGACGGGTCTGCTCTACGAGGAGCGACTTCGTCAGCCGGAGACCGCGCTCGAGAAGTACCTCGACGCGTTCGCGACGATGCCTTCGCAAGAGGTCGTGCGCGAGGACGTCGAGCGTCTCGCGGCGGCCACGAACGGTTGGGACAAGGTCATCGCCGCGTACACCAAGGCGATCGCCGACGCTCCGACCGAGGACGAGGCAATCGAGCTGCGGATCAGCTTCGGTGGCGTGCTCCGCAAGGTCGAGCGTACGGACGAAGCGATCGCGCAGTTCCGCGCGGTCTACGACGTGCGTGGCGATCACGCGGAGGCGATCGCGGCCCTCGCGGCGCTCTACGCGCAGACGAACCGCCACGAGCAGCTCCTCGAGATCTTCGACACGCGCATGCAGCTCGAGGACGACGTCGAGGCGCGTCGTCAGATCGCCTACCAGCGCGCGGCGCTGATCGAGACCGAGCTGAAGGACGCGGATCGCGCGATCGAAGCGTACGCGGCGATCCTCGGCGAGTACGGCGAGGACGAGGCGGACGCGTTCCGCGCGCTCGATCGGCTCTACGAGCAGCAGGGGCGTTGGCGCGACTTCGCGGACACCCTCGAGCGGCGCATCGAGCTCGGGCCGGAGTCGACCGAAGAGCTCGCGGCGCTGAAGTTCCGGCTCGGACGCGCGCTCGAGCTGCACCTCGAAGAGAAGGAGAAGGCAGTCGACCTCTACCGCGAGGTGCTCACGCTCCTCCCCGAGCACGACGGCGGGCGCATCGCGCTGGAAGGCTTGCTCGACGACGAGACGGTCGGGGTCGCGGCGGCGCGGATCCTCGAGCCCGTGTACGAGATGCAGGGGAGCTGGGAGCCGCTCATCCGCGCGCTTCGCGTGCTCCACGCGGGGTCGACGGAGCCGGACGAGCGGCTCACGTTGCTCACGAAGATCGGGGAGGTCTACGGCGAGCGGATCGAGAACCACGACGAGGCCTTCGCGGCATACTCGGAGGCGCTCACGGGCGAGCCGAGCAGCGAGGACACGCTCGCGCGCCTCGAGACGCTCGCGATCACGCAGGAGCGCTTCCCACAGCTCGTCGCGTTGCTCTCGAAGCTCGGCGGCGAGGTCACCGATCTCGAGCTGCGTCGCTCGCTGCGCATGAAGGCGGCGTCGATGCAGGACACGCAGCTCGGCGACGTCGACGGAGCGGTCGCGTCGTATCGGCTCGTGCTGGAGGACGACCCGGCGGACCAGGAGGCGCTGCTCGCGCTCGACGCCCTCTTCCGGCGCACGGAGCGTTGGTCGGACCTCGTCGGCGTGCTGCGTCGGCGCGCGGAGCAGACGAGCGAGCCGGAGGAGAAGGAAGAGCTCCTCGCGCAGACGGCGGCGATCCACGACGAGTACCTCGAGGATCCGACGACCGCGATCAGCGTCTACCACGAGATCCTCTCGCTCGATCCGGCGTCGCCGCGCGCGCTCTCGTCGCTCGACGACCTGTACGGGCGTCAGGAGAAGTGGGCGGATCTCGCGGACAACGTCGGGCGTCAGCTCGAGCTCGCGGACGACGAAGCGCAGCAGATCGCGCTGATGCTCCGCCTCGCGCAGCTTCGCGAGACGAAGATGAACGCGACCGAGGTCGCGATCGAGATCTACCGCGACGTGCTCCTGCGCGAGCCGACGAACGAGACGGCGCTGCAGAACCTCGAGCGGCTGCTCGCAGCGGACGCGCACCAGGTGGCGATCGCCGAGATCCTCGAGCCGATCTACCGCGACGCGGGCGAGATCCCGAAGCTCATCGGCATCCACGAGATCCAGGCGAAGCACGCGTCGTCGCCGGAGCGTCGCGTGGAGCTCCTGCACCGCATCGCGGAGCTCTACGAGGTCGCGCTCGACGACTACCCGAGCGCGTTCCAGAGCCACGCGCGCGCGCTCTCCGAGGACGCGGCGAACCCGAAGACCCAGGAAGAGCTCGAGCGGCTCGCGCCGGCCATCGGCGACATGGAGGCGCTCGCGAAGGTCTACGAGGAGCGCGTCGAGGGGCTCGAGGATCCGCCGCTCGCGGCGAGCTTGCTCGTGAAGGCGGCCGAGATCCGCGAGGAGCAGCTCGGCGACAACGCGACCGCCATCGCGCACTACCGTCGCGTGCTGGTGCTCGACGAGCAGCACCTCGGCGCGGCGAGCGCGCTGGAGCGGCTCTATCAAATCGGCGAACAATGGGACGATCTCGCGACGATCTATCTCGCGAAGATGCGGATGATGCCGACGCCGGAGGAGCAGAAGGAGCACCTCTACCGCGCGGCTCAGATCTACGAAGAGCTGCTCGAGCGGCCGGAAGACGCGATCACCGTCTACCACATGGCGCTCGAGATCGACCCCGAGGATCTCCCGAGCCTCGACAAGCTGATCGAGCTGAATCTTCGGCTCGAGAAGTGGGAGCGGCTCCTCGAGGTCTACACGCGCAAGGCGGACATCGTCGTCGATCCGGACGAGAAGAAGCGTCTCTACGCGGAGGTCGGCACGGTCTGGGAGCAGGAGCTCAAGGACAACGCGAAGGCGATCGACAGCTACCAGCGCATCCTCGAGATCGATCCGGACGACCTGCCGGCCCTCGGACGGCTCGACCAGCTCTACCAGGCGACGCAGGCGTGGCGTGAGCTGCTCAGCGTGCTCGAGCGCGAGGCGGATCTCGCGGCGGATCCGAGCGAGGTGCTCTCGTACCGCTACCGCATCGCGGACCTGCACCACCACCGACTCGAAGACCCCGAGCGCGCGGTGGACATCTACCGCGAGATCCTCGACGTCTCCCCCGAGCACGAGCCCACGATCGCAGCCCTCGAGTCGATGATCGCGGCGAACCTGCAGCCGGTCGCGGCCGCGGGCGTGCTCGAGCCGGTGTACCAGCAGCTCGGCGAGTCCGCGAAGCTCGTCGCGGTGCACGAGGTGCAGATCGCCCACGAGCAGGATCCCGTCCGCAAGGTCGAGCTCCTGCACCGAGTGGCGGAGCTGCAAGAGGTCCACCTCGGCGACGCGGTGAAGGCGTTCGACGCCTACGCACGCTCGCTCCCGCTCGACAACCGCCACGAGCCCACGCTCACCGCGCTCGAGAACCTCGCCGATCAGGTCGACGACGGCTGGCCGAAGGTCACCGCGCTCTACGATCTCGAGATCGCGAAGCTGCGCGGCGAGCGACCCGAGGACGCGGTCGAGCTCGGCATGCGGACGGCGCGCCTCTACGAGGTGCAGGTCGGCGACGTCGATGCGGCGATCGAGCGCTACAAGCTCGTCGTCGAGCTCGAGCCGGCTCACGTGGAGGCGATCGAGTCGCTCGATCGGCTCTACGAAGCGACCGAGCGTTGGCCCGAGCTGGCGGCGATCTTGGCCCAGGAGGTCCAGGTCGCGGCGAGCCCGGACGACATCCTCACGCTGCAGTATCGCCTCGGGCAGGTGAACCAGCTCTACCTCGGGCAGGTCGACACCGCGATCGAGCGTTATCAGGAGATCCTCGCGGCGGCGCCGGAGCACGAACCCGCGCGGCGTGCGCTCGAAGATCTCTTCGCGCAGGGCGTGTCGCCGCTGCGCATCGGCGAGATCCTCGAGCCGCTCTACCGGATGAACGAAGCGTGGGATCGCCTGATCGGCGTCCACGAGGTTCAGCTCCACTACCAGGGCGATGCGGCGGAGCGCGTGCAGATGATGCACCGCATCGCGGAGATCGCCGAGGATCGCGCGAACGATCACGACAAGGCGTTCTTCTGGATGCAGCGCGCGCTGCTCGAGGATCCCGGGCACGATCACACGCTCGGCGAGGTCGAGCGGCTCGGCGGTCTCCTGCAGAGTTGGCCGCAGCTCGCGAGCACCTACGCGGACAGCGTGGCGCTCGCGGCGTCGGGCGAGCAGAAGCTCGTGCTCGGCAAGCGCCTCGCGCGGGTGTACGAGGAGGAGCTCGGCGACGTCGCGCGTGCGGAGGAGACCTACCGGTTCCTGCTCGGCGTGAGCGAGCGCGACGAAGAGACGCTGGTCGCGCTCGATCGCATCTACGACGAGAACGGCGCGCACGAGGCGCTCGCGCAGGTGCTCAAGCGGCGCATCGCGGCGACGGACGTGCCGGCGGATCTCGTCGACCTCCACTACCGCCTCGGGCAGGTGCTCGAGAACGATCTGCGACGCACGGAGGAGGCCATCGGCGTCTACTCGCGCGTCCTCGGCGAGCTCGAGCCCGAGCACGCAGAGTCCGTGAAGGCGCTGCAGGAGATCTACACGCGCCAGCAAGCGTGGCCGCAGCTCTACGGCGCGTTCGAGAAGGAG
>JALOQC010000095.1 GCA_025453555.1 Myxococcota bacterium
AGAGATCTCCACGACCCCCAACGCAGCAAGGACGAGCATTGCAGCCGCCGCGCCGCGCACTCTTTTCAACTTCATAGGTCACCGCTCGACTTCCTGCGTACATGGGCGCGAAGATGTGACTCTTGGCGTGCCGATCCTCTCGCACGGCCATCAATCCGTTATTCAGAGCTTGATCAGGTAGGTGACCGCCACGTTCTCCGGACGCGTCTCCGCTCTGCCAGTTTGGTTCGTCGAAATCGTGGCGTACCGTGACCGTGCCGTTCCAGATCTCGGTGCCACCGTGACCGCGTCGAAGAGCCTTCGGTCCTCGCTACAGCCGCACGATGTATCGCACGGAGAAGTTCACGGGCCTCGTCTCGCTGCCCGCGTTTGCCTGAACGCTGATCCCCGTCGTTGCCTGGTATGTCGGCGCTGCCCAATCGCAAGTCTGCGTAGCCCAGTTGTTGCCGCCGAAGGTCCAGTTGCCGTGGGACCTGCAGATGTCGGTCCGATGGCTGTGGCCCGGGTCATGAACGGGGTGAGTGTGAGGTCCGACTTGCGAAGGCTGCTGAGTACCGAGTTCTCTACCGGGATCGATGCCGCGACCACCGTCGACGCCACGAAGGAACAATCCACGAAGATCAGGCAGCACGAACATGCCCCCAGGCCCGTCGCCCGCGTCGCCGTAGTTGTCGCGGATGGCACGCCACAGGTTCGTGTAGTGCGGGTCGCGTGAGTCAACCGTCTGGCCCTCGCAGAAGGCCCATCCATCCGGGGGCTCGGCTCCTGTTCCGAGCCATGCCGATACGGTCCCTGCGGGAGACCCATTGCTCGCGTGACGGCTCGTCCCGACTCGCTGCCGATCCTCGAGCGCGACACCACCCACGCTTACCTGCAGCCACAGCTCGGGAGTCGAGAACGCCGAGGCCGGGAGGGAGGACATGCCGTCCCCCCCGAGCTCGACGACGAAGCGACCGGAGGTGACGGGTACTTCGACGGAGCTGCTACCGCTTCCCGTCGGCCAGATCCGAGTCGTGCCGGTACGTGAGTCGAAGAGCTGGAAGCCGAGCTCTCGCCGGCCTGACACCGGAGTCCCGCCTTGCTCGAGATAGCCCGTGTACGTGACCGTCCGGCCGAAGGCTTCATCCTCGCGGGCGGCGCGCGAAACCGCACCGATGCTGAGCATCACGAGCACGAAAGACACGACACCAACGCGACGGATTGTGTTGTTCAAGGGACACCTCTCGCTACGAAACGAACTTCGCACTGCCAAGTGCGACGAACTAGATATTGATGACGTAGAAGACCGCCGCACTCGTCGGACGAGTCTCCGAGGTGACTCGCGCGACAATCACGCCAGCCGTGACTGTCGACGACGGGTCGTACGACGTCGGATCGCCAGTTGGAAGATGAGGCGCGTCGCTGGTCGCCTCGAATGCGAAGTAGCGGTATCCGTGCTGGTGGTCAGCTGGAATCTTCCCACCATGCTTCATGGGACGTCCTCCGTTCTTGTGTCGGAGGAGCCACCGGAGTCGGTCTGGGTAGACCAGCCATCGAGCGTCTGACCAAGCCGCTCGCTTGCGTCTCCGAGCGGAGAACGGTCGAGGAGAGAGCCGTTTCCCTTGTCCGTCGTCGAGTCGAGCTGCTGGAGCGCATTGACCATGAGTCCGTCGCGTGTGTGCATCCGGATGTTCCGTAGCCTCTCCGAAATGCTGCCGGCAAAGTTGCCTATGCGATCGAGGTTCTCGAGCTTGCGCGCGGTCGCACGGACGTCGGCGATCGCGAATGCCGCCGACGCCGCTGTCTCGACGAGCTTCGAGGTCTCCGCGGACGCCCCCGCCATACGTGCGAAGCTACCCGCGATGATCGGAGCGGACTCCTTTCCCACTTCAGCAAGCACACCGTCGACGATCGTCTTGGCCGTCGTGACGCCGCCGGTCGCGAAACCCGTCAGGGCTCCGAACGCGGCGGCCGTGCCGATCGCACGCCAGTTGAGTCGTTCGCCCCGAATGTGCTGCTTCGCGGCTTCGAGCGAGCCCGAGATCAACCCCCCAACAACCGCTCCGAGCACGTAGTTGACCGCGCGCCCATCCTGATCGACGGCGATCGTCGGACGGTTGGATCCGTACACGAAGCGGCGGAACGCGTCCTCGGTCTCAAGCGCACCGTTGGCCAGCAGGCGCTCGAAGCTCTGGTCTGGGCTCATCCAGCGCCCACTGGTGGTGTCGAGGTATCTCGCGTGCGCGTAACTCAGGCCGGTCGAGATATCTCGTTCGTGGCCCGTGTAGTCTGATCCCCAATCGGCGGGTGGTGGCGTGCCGCGCCCGGCTCCGAATGCGTAGCGGACCGATCGCGCCAGGAGCGCGACCGAGGCATCGGTACTAAGGGCGACGCTGCCGAGGTGATCGTGGTGAAACCACGTCAGCTCCGGCGGCGGAGACGCGACCATTCGCCGAGTGATCGCCCGCAGTATCGCCTCCGCATCCAGTGCGTCCGCCCTCTCCCCCTCCAGCTCCCCCCGCCGGATCGCCTCCGCGATCCACACATCACTCGCCCGCAGCTCCCCTTCACCGTCGCTCCTCACCACGCCCGACTCGATCCGCGCTGGCGCGAGATCCGGGTACATCGCGGACTGCCAATCCGGCGCTTCGATGCGCACCACGCGGCGGTCGCCGAGGCGGACGTAGATCTGGGCCATCCCATCGCGGACCTCGTAGTCGGGCGCGACGTAGTAGGTGGTCGAGTGGTCCTCGATCTTCCGCACGCGCTCGACGCCGGCGCCGTACGCGAAGCTGGCGAGGAGCTCGCCATCGCGATGCGCGTCGCGCATCCGGCCGAGGTGGTCCCAACGGTAGTGATCCGGACCGCGGCGGATCGCGTGACCCGCGGGGTCGTAGTCGTACTCGAGCTCGCCCGCGCGGCGCACCGCGTGGGGGCGGTCGGGCGCGTAGTCGTAGGTGCCCACGTGGCCCGCGCTCGCGGGGCCGAGCGAGCTCTCCATGGCGAGGATGTTGTCACCGTGATCGTAGACGAAGCTCAGCGTCTCTTCCGGACGTCGGCCCGCGTCGAGGAGCGAGGAGGTCAGTCGATAGAGCGCGTCGTAGGTGTGCCGAGCGTCGTGGCTCGGGGTGTCCTCCTCGGCCGAGCGATCTTGGACGTGCAGGATGTTCCCGATGCGGTCGCGGACGTAGGTGTAGTCCTGCAGGAGCTCTTCTGCGGAGGCCGTGACCAGCGTCTCGAGGCGGCGACGTGCGTCGTGCGTGTACTCCGTAGTGACACCGTTGCCGAACACGGTGGAGCGAAGGTCACCACGCGCGTCGAAGGTGACCTCGTCGACGTAGCCCGGTACCGCCACCACGCGATCGAGGCCGTCGACCTCGTAGTCGACTGCACGTCCGTGAGGGAAGCGGCGGCCCACCACGCGGTCGAGATTGTCGAAGACGCTCTCGACCTCGAAGCGATGGCCGTCGAGCTCGCGGGCGAAGTGGGTGGCGCGTCCGCGCTCGTCGAATCCGAAGGCGTCGCTCCCGAACGCCTCCGTCGGTCCGTCGATCGGGTAGTCGACCGCGGCGAGCTGTCCCTCGACGAAGGTGCAGCGCGCGGAGTCGCAGCGTTCCGGTCGGTCGTAGTGGTACGCGGTGCGCGTGCGCATCGGATCGTCCGCGTCGAACTGCGCGCGGATGCGGTTGGCCTCGTCGTGCTCGTAGACGGTCGTCGCCCCGCGCGCGTCGGTGCGCGAGAGGACGTTGCCGACGTCGTCGTACGTGAACGTCGTCTCACCGCTGTCGACGTCGACCACGCGAAGGACGCGCCCGAGGAGGTCGTGCTCTTGGACCTTCTCGTCGCCTTGGGGATCCACGTAGCCGCGCAGATGCCCGAGGCCGTCGTAGCGCACCGAGGTCACGAGCGGCGGCTCGCCCTGCAGGGTCCGCGTGAGGCTGACGATGCGCCCGAGCCCGTCGCGGACCGTGGTGGTGGGCGTGTCGAAGTGCGCGCTGGCGGGGTCGGTGTCTTCTTCGTCGCGCTCCACCGTGCGAAGCGGCAGGTGCTCGACCCGCGACTCGGAGGGCGCTCCGTAGATCGTCTCGTCGGGGTGAATCGTTCGCGTCGGCCGCGCGAGCGCGTCGTACGACATCTGCTCGTACCGCACCCCGGTCGGAGCGCTCCGCGCACACTCTGCCGACGCGTCCTCGTGCGGTTGATGGCGGCGTGCGACCTCCGCGCGCGCGTTGAAGGTGGACCAGCCGTCGACCTGGTAGCGCCCCGGCTCGATCCACGTGCGCGTCTGGAGCGGTCGACCGAGCCCGTCGAAGCAGGTGTGCGTCTCGAGATCGAGCGCGCCCCCGCGCGTGGAGCGGCGCCGCAGCGTGATGCGACTGATCGGCTCCGCGAGCTCGTACGTGTAGACCTCGGTCGGCGCGTCGAGGGAGTCGCCCGGTCGCGCGGTGGCGGAGGGGCGCCCGAACTCGTCGTGGAGGTAGGCGGTCTCGCGCCGCTCGCTCTGGACCGCGCCGCCCTCGACCCGCATCCAAGCGGTGGAGCTCGACACCGTCTCGAGGACGGGGTGGTAGCCCACCTCCATGCGGAGCTCGTAGGGAAGGTGCCCGGGGTCGTCGAAGTGGATCACCTCCGCGAGCACGAGGAGCCCGCCCGCGTCGTACTCGAAGCTCCGGCGGTGCCCGTTCGGGTCGCGGGTCTCCACCACGTTCCCGTGCTCGTCGAGCCGGTGCCGCTCACGCTGCACGAAGTCGTCGCTCCCCGCGAGTCGTCGCGCCTCCACGCGCGTCACCACACCGCGCTCGAGGCGGCCGAGCGCGAGCCCCTCGAAAGGCTCGCCGTCGTAGTACGTGCGCGTCTCCGAGACCTCCGCGCTTTCCTCGACGCCGTAGGTCCGCACGCGAAAGGGCGCGTTCAAGATCCATCGTTCGCCCGTGGCGGGGCCCGGTGCGACGTACTCGGTTTCCACGTGCCGCTCGTCACCGCGGCAGGTCGTGTCGCACGGCGCCCCGTGCACCTCGGGCGGTCGACCTTCGCAGCTCGGACACCCACCCGAGCCGACCCCGATCACGCCGAGGTCGTGCTCTTCGATCACGTTGCCGTAGCCGTCGTGCTCGAAGGTCTTCTGCGTGTAGACCCACGCGTCGCGATCGAGGCCTTCGCGGTGGGTGGTGACTTCGCGGCGCGGACAGAGGAAGCGGATGGCAGGCTCGACGCGCGCGGGGATGCCCGCGAGCGCGCAGTCGTCGTGCTCGGTGACGGTGGCGCGAAGCGAACGGTCCTGCCCGCGCTCTTCGAGCTCCAGCAGGAGCCCGTGCCGGTAGCGGTCTTCGACCCCGAGATCGAAGGCGTACACGCTCGTCCGCTCTTCGACGCTCTCGTCGCCGACGTGGGTGAGCTCGACGTGGGCGAAGCCGCGGAACTGATGTTCGACGCCGTCGTAGTACCCGTCGCGGTAGCGCAGTCGGCGGGTTTGCCGCACGCCGCTCGCCGTGTCGTAGCGCCGGATCTCGCGGACCACCTGCATCGGGTGCGGCAAGCGATGCGACCACGCTTCCGGTCCACCGTCGCGCGCCATGTCCTCCACCGTCGAGCCGTAGGAGAGTTCGACGAGCTGTCCGATGCCGTTGTCGACGCGCGTCAGCAGGTTCGGTCGCTCGGGGAAGAGCTCGAGAAAGGTCATCGCGCCCGAGGACGTGATCCACACCACGTCGACGGATCCGGAGGCGTTCATGTCCGCGAAGCGCACGCTGGTGTCCGAGGTGCGCTCGGGGATCGATCCGTCGACGTCGTCGCTTCGAATGCCTCGTCGCGCGCCGAAGTCCACGCCGTTCTGGTTGAGCGCGAAGACGACCTCGGTGCCCGCGACGACGACCGCATCCGCGAGTCCGTCGCCGTTCAGATCGTGAAGTCGCACCTGATCGGCGGAGAAGTCGACGGGCAGCGAGAGCATCTCGACCGCGCCACCGAAAACGCCGCGCCCGAGGTTCGGCCAGTAGAAGACCGCGCCCGCGACCACCTGCGCCGCGTCGAGAAGCCCATCGCCGTTCAGGTCCGCGAGCTGCAGACCGTCGGCGACGAACTCGCGCTCGACGCCGGCGATGGGCACCGCGCCGGAGAACACGCCGTCGCGGTTGTAGAAGACCCAGGACGCGTCGCGCCCGAGATGGACGGCGTCAATGTGGCGGTCGTAGTCGACGTCGAGGAAACGAAGGTTCGCGTCGGCCCCGAAGTCGGGCAGGTTGCGCGCGATCGCTTCGTCCACCGTCCAGTCGCCGCTGCCCAGGCTTCGCAGCGTTCGGGCGTTGAGCCCGTCGACCATGTCGACGAAGCCGTCGGCGTCGACGTCCACGAGCTGCACGTTCGGGCTCGAGAGGATCATCGCGCCCGAGCCCGCGCGTGCGCTCACGAACGCCGGCGCGAAACGAAAGCGCCCGTCGGCCTGGAGCCGAAGGGTCGAGACACGATGCCGTCCGCCCTCGGTGTTCACGACGTCGGGGAGCGCATCGCCGTTGAGGTCGAGCAGCTCGACCTCGCCGGTGCGGAAGTCCGCGCCGACGGCGCCCTCGACCGAGACGACGTACGGACGAACGCAGTCGGCGGCCGCGCAGCTCGGATCGAAACCCCGCGTGTACCCGAAGCGAAAGCGTACCGGGTACGCGTTTCGGTCCGAGGTGCCGAAGCGCGTGACCTCGAGCAGCCGCGACAGGCCGCCTGCGCTCTCTTGGTTCTCGTAGGTGAGCTGGTAGCGACGAAGGAGCGCGCCGCCCACACGGACGCGAACGTCGCGCACGCGCCGCGCCAGGGTGATGAGACGACCTGGCTTCCCGTCGATCACGCGATCGGGGCGGTCCTCGTAGGCGAGCTCGACGACGTAGCGGGGTCCACCGCTCTCGTGCGCCCAGACGATGCGCGTGAGGTAGGGCGTGCCTTCGTGGCGTTCGTAGTCGTACTCGATGCGGTGTCCGTGGACGTCGCGCATCTCCACTAGGTGATACGCGAAGGTGCCGGCCCGACCCGGCGTCCGCGAGGCCTCGTCGATGCGTCCGTCCGCGTCTGCGCCGAAGTAGCCGACGCGTCCGTCCGGGTACTCCGCGACCCAATGGCCCTCGGCGCCATCACCCGAATCGCGCCAGGTGTAGCGGACGAACGCGCGCTCGAAGCGGGCGCGGTAGGTCGACGTGCCAGGCAACCGGACCAGCTCTTCGCCGCCGCCCGCCGCGAAGAGATCGGAGGTGTCGTAGCTGGGGAGCCCGCGCGAGGTCATGCGCTCGATGCTCGGGATCGCGAGATCCCAACCGAAGCCGACCACGCTCGCGCCGCTGGTGCTCGAGTACGTGAGCGCCAGCTCCGGCCCGAAGCCGTGATGCCCCCGCGGAACCTCGATCGGCACGCGGTAGGTGGCGACGCCCATGTTCGGGTTGAGCTCGGCGTCCTCGCCGACGCCTTCGAGCGAGCCCGGACCGGAGGGGAGCTTCAGACGATTCGGCGAGACGCCGGAGTCGTCGTCCGCACGCGTGAGGTTCGGGCACACGATCGAGCCCAGCGCGACGACCACGACCGCGAGCCGCGCGCTCGCGAAGGGATGCATCACCGCACCTCCACGCGGGCATCCGCGAGCTCGGCGCCGGTGCGGTCGAAACAGACCACGCTCTCGGGCACGGGAGGCGCATCGAGCCAGCGGAGCCGAAGGGGCGCGCCAGCCAGCGCGACGTCACCCTCGGCGATGAAGGCCACGCCGGTGCGCGAACCACGTCGAGCGCTCTGAGCCAGCACGCCGTCGTTCGGCTCGACTTCCGCGAGGTAGCCTTCGTCGTCCGTGAGGAGCAGCTCGCACGAGCGCGCGTCGCGCGCGCGCAGCCGCAGCTCGGAGACCTCCGCCACCAGGCACGCGTGGTTGCGGCAGACGCGCCCCTCCGGGCACTCGCCGATCACCGAGCACGGGCACGCGTCGGAGCCGTCCGGACAAGGCGCGACTACCGACGGCGGATCGCTCGGGCACCCCATCGCGAAGAGCACGCCGGTGATCGCGACCCACGCCCAGCGGGCACGTCGGTGGCGGAACGCGCCGAGGCCGATGGTCCGAGTCCTCATCGCACGGCCTCAGGGCGCCACGATGGACGACGCGCGAAGGGTGTAGTCGCCGCCGGAGAGCACCTCGCTGCCGCCGCCGTTCATCGGGATCTCTCCGATCAGTCGAATCCCACCGGCCGCGCCGGAAGTGAGCACCGCGGCGCTCGTCGTGGGATGGGCGCAGACCCAGGAGCCAGCGGCCTGGCCGTTGCGGTCGTAGGTGCGATTGGAGAAGAGGTGCTCCGAGGGGCAACCGATGTCACACGTCGGGTTCCCCGCCGCGTCGACTCCACCGTAGTTGGCGGCGCATCCACACACGGCTTTCCCGAAGGCGTCCGTGGCCGCGAACTGACACACGAACTGCGGCGAGTCGGCAGGAAGTCCTGGGGGGGCTCCCTCACACGCGGTCGCGCCGATCTCAGCGCACTCGTTGATGCAGCCACGCGTGTACTCGTAGGTCGACGACGACTCGGTGGCGTTCTCGTAGTCGACGCTCGCCCAGAACACGCCCTCGACCGGGGTCTCGACCACCGAACATCCGAACGCTGGATTCGCCCCGCCCCCCATCGCGGTGCATTGGTTCAGCACCCACCGAACGGGCTCGCGCTCCGAGCCGTCCACGCTTCGCCGACAGAGCGGGGCGCCGTCGCACTCACCCTCTGCGACAGGGAGCATCAGGCGCTCGGGGTTGGCGCGCGTCGCAGGCCGACTCGTGACCTCCACGCACTTGAACTGGGAGTGATGGTGCATCTCCGCCGGCAGATGCGTGAACTCGCCCCCGGCACGGCTCATCGGGTCGACGCGGTAGTCCGCGTCGTCGTGGCGTCGACAGCTCGCCCAATAGTCGCTCGCCCCCGCGCGCTGCCGGACGGGGACGTGACCCGGCTCGTGCGTCGCGCTGCGTGGCCGCTCGACGATCCACAGCTCGCGGCTCCCGTCTCCGGCCACCCGAAGCTCCGACGTGTGCAACTCGACGAAGTAGGCGTATCGAAGAAAGCGTCGATAGAGTGGCAACACCACCGTCCGCTCACGCTCCCAAACCTCAGCGAGAATGACGCTGCCGTCATGCTCTTCGACATCCGCGAGGGTGTTGTCGTTGAAGTCCGAAGTTCCCGTCGCGCAGGCCTTCGTCAGCGAGTTCAAAGCTGCGGGATCGAACGTGTAGCTGCCCTCCGAGATCGTTCGTCCCATCGAGCCAGAACCGTCGTTGCGCGGGCTCTCGAACAGGGGCAAAGCATCGACCGATTCTGGAAAGACCTCGCCGTCCTCGTTCTGAAGAACCAGCCGATCGATCCGAAGCAACGCACAGCGAGCGCTGCGCGGGTCCGCGGTCCCGAGAAGAAACGGAGCCGCGCTGTCGTTCACCCAGCCATCACGGTCGAAATCACACGCCACCGCCGTCGTCCCGTCGGCGTCGGTGAAGAAGCCGTCCGCCGGCTGGCAGAAGCATGTCCCGCTCGTATCGACGAAACGTTCGCCCGTGAGGCCAGGACCCGAGCAGCTCCGAGAGCCGCCCGCCGTGCATGTCCGACATGTGCCGGAGCTGTCCCGCCCCGTGCCCGGCCCACACGCATCTCCCGTGCAGATCGCGTCGCCACCGTCAGTGGCTGGCATGCACCCGAGACCCATCCGCGTGCAGTCGTCACAGGTACGCGGCAGCCGACACCGGCGAAGCCCGGGGTCCCAGACGAATCCCTCCACGCAAGCCTCTTCGCACCGCGCGGGCGGGCCGACGACGCACGTTCGACGCTGCTCCGCGCACGCCAGGGTCTCGCACGTGGGCGTGCACGCTCCTTCCGATCCCGCCGCCGAGTAACCGTCGTCGCAAGCGCCACACTCACCCTCGATGCACACGCGTCGGAGCTCTTCGCAGCGAGTGCAACCTTCTACACAACGTCCCCCGATCAGACTGGCCATCGGGCTCACGCACGCGCCGCACTCCGCGCCCTCGGTGGTCGTCTGACAACGGCGACCGAGGTCCGCACACTCTTCGGCGATCGAGCCGTCGCCTTCGCAGCTCGCGCCCGAGGGACAGCAGCCCGTCTCGCAGCTCACGAAGCCCGGCAGACAGCCACCGCAAGATGCATCCTCGGTCGCGTTGCCCGGAGCGCAGAGCTCGTTCTCGTCGCAGGTGAGCTCACCGCAGGTCCGCGAGGGACGACAGCGAGCCGAGTCGGCGTCGCACACCAGCCCCTCGCAACGCCCCTCCACGCAGGGGCAACCCGCCCGCATGCCGTCGCACGGCTCGCAGACCAATGTGCCGAGGTTGCAGGCCAAGTCGTCCTCGCAACGAGGCCCACTCCCCGCTTCTCGACACGGACAACCTTCGCTGCCGAACACACAGGCATCAGGCGTGGCGTCGGAGCCTGCGTCGGTCATCCCGTCGTCGTCGCCGCAGCCGAGCCCGGCCAGGACGACGAGGCCGAGGGCAAAGGTCCACCGGAGGACCCGAAGTCGAGCCTCGCGACGACCCATGGCCTCAGAGCGCGGTGTGATCGGTGTAGTAGACATAGACGCGAATGTCCGTGAGCGAGTTGATGTCGATGTCTTGATTCGCGAGCTCGTCGCGCTGATTGAGCACGAGCTCCCAAGCACTGTTCGCGAACGGTCGATCGCGGAGTCGTTCGCTTCGGTACACCTCCGGCACGAAGGCGCGCACACCGTTGGTGAACGGATTGAGCACGGCGGTACGTGGCGGGAGCTGGTAGAAGTCCTCTCCGCTCCGCGTGAGACGCCGGATGGTGCCGGTCCCCGATTGCGTGAGGTACACCCGCGCGACCCCGTCTCCGACGTCGGAGCCGATGATCTCGGACTCGACGAACAGGATCTTGTGGTTGCGCGTCAGCGGCGAGAGGCGGTCGACCGTGGTCGCGAACGGAACCGTCGTGTAGCCACGATTGTCCAGCAGGCGCGGATCGGCGAGCGCGGCGCGGAACTGCTCCACACGCTGCGCCTGCGACAGCGTCCGCCCGTCCATGTCGTAGTAAGGGATCTGAAGAACGTCGTCACGCAGCGAGAGGATGTCGACGCGCGTGTCGGGACGGCCGAACTCCTCCTGGAACGAGTAGTACGCTTCCTGGAGGTCCAAGAGGTAGGTGTCGAGGTTGTAGTCGCCGCGCGACACGAGACGAATGAGCCCAAGTTGGTCGCGACGCGCATACGACTGCGACGTGAAGTACTCGAAGACGCGGGTAGCCCGATAGGCCGCGCGGAGAGCCGCGAAGAAGAAGCGGTCGGCGTTGATGATCGCGTCGTTCTTGTAGATGCGGACGTTGGGGTCGTTTC
This sequence comes from Myxococcota bacterium, assembly GCA_025453555.1. GTDB lineage: Bacteria > Myxococcota_A > Polyangia > Polyangiales > Houyiibacteriaceae > JACKEH01. The sequence goes on from JALOQC010000095.1 coordinate 11,335, forward strand.
GTGCCGCTTCGACGTTGATGAGGAGTTGTTGTGATTCCTCCCGCTCCGCTTCGAGACGCTCCGCTTGATTTCGAAGGCTTCGAACACGCGAAAGCGAGAGCTGTAGCTGGTACTGCAGCTTGAGAACGTCGATCTCGATCTGAATGGCTTCGAGCCAGATGTTCGCGAGTGTCGCTTTGGAGTTGGCGCGAGTCTGCGCGCATTCGGCCTCACCCTCGACGAGAATGCTCTGCCTTCGAATCGCAGCTGCCTGGTCGCGGAGTCTTGCGATCCGCTCTTCTGCAGCTGTCTGAACGGCACTCGTGACGAGTCCGCTTCCAACAACCTCTATCGCTTCATAGACCGCGGAGGCACACTTCGCAGGATTCGGAGGCGTTGGAGGAAAGGATGGCGTGGGTGTGCACTCGGATACCGCCGACCGCGCCTGCCTCTGGATGGTGCGAACTCGCTCGAATTCGCGAAGGAACTGAGCGGTCGAACGCTCCGTTTGTCGCACTTGTTGCTCCAGCGTGTCGACCCGGCCCGCCGTTTCGAAGCGAGTCGAAGCCAAGGAGAGCTCGATCCCGCAGAGCTCGGACGCTCGCTCGGTCTCGATCTCGGCGCGACGCTGCATTGCGCCCTCGCGCGCTTCGAGAGCGAGCGTGTCCACGTCCTGGATCTCGAGGGATGCGATCGCCTCGTGGATGTCGCCATTGCCCACCAGACCACAAGGATCACCCAGCAACCGAGTCCCCTCGCTGAGCGCTGCGTACTGCGTGATGGCAGGGTAGATGCGGCCGTCGTCTCCACGGAACGTTCCGCAGAGATCCGCGAGCTGCCCCTCGTAGTTCGTCCGCACACGCGCGAGCTCCGACTGGAACGCGGCGGCGTCCGTCTCGAAGCTTCGGTTGCCGTTGATCGCGAGGTCTTCGCGCTCACGAGCGGCGGCGACCGCTTCGCGCGCCGTCGCGAACACCTCTTCGAAGGCGTTGGGGTCGCCGGGATCGAGGGCGGGCAGCGGGATGTAGTCGGGCGCGAAGCCGAAGTATGTGACGTCGTCCGTGAACGAGGCGTAGACCTCACGCATGTCGAGGAGCGCTGCGCGGTAGACGGTGAACGAACGCTCCACCTCGGCGACGATGGAGGCCCGCTCACGTGCGTCCGCGACGGCCACCACGCGCTGCATCATCCGCGCGAGGACGACCGACTCCATGTAGGTGGACGTGTAGGCCCGCTCGACCACGAGCCGCGCGAGGTCCGGTCGGTTCAAGGCTTGGTAGCGCTTCGCGACCTCCGTCCACGCGCGCGAGAGCTGCGTGCTCGCGCGGAGGACGCGCGAGAAGTAGCTCGTCACCGTCGGCTCCGAGATGAACTGGCGCCCCACGTCGGTGCTCCCGATCGAGCGCCAAATCGTCGGTGACAATCGGTAGAACCGGCCGAGGACCTCGCGGTAGTACTGCGCCGCCTGATAGAGCAGATGCATCTCGTACCCCGCGACGCCCGAGAGGTTGATCCCGTCGGGCTCGAAGAGCGCGCCTTCGAAGGAGACGATGCTCGAGCCGGCGAGGTCGAACCGGGACTGGAACGCCGCGGTGTACGACTCGTCACCCAGCATGATCATCAGCTCGGAGTACGACCGCTCGAAGCCGTCGTGAACGATCGGGGTCGGGAGGTCGATTCGACGCTCTTCCTCGAAGGAGTACGAGGTCTCCAAGAAGGATCGGATCCGCGAGTCCATCCCAGCGGCGCGGAGGCTCGTGAAGTGATCGCGGAACACCGCGTTGAGGCAATCGACCCGTGATTCGATCTCTTCGATCTCCTCTGGGTCGTAGCAGTACGGGATTTGATCCGAGTTGGGGACGCACACGGTCGGCGCGAAGCCGACGTTGTCTCCCGTCCGCGATCGAAAGCGCGTCTTGTATCGAAACGCCGAGTCGACGACGGTGACCAGAGGCACCAACACCTGACTCGGAGAGGCGGACGGCATGAAGAAGTTCTTGCCGCTCCGAAGGTCGAGTCGATTCGCGTCGCAGAAGACCTGGTTCTCGTCCGCGCAACGCCACACCGGATTCGCGTGGGTTCGCTCGTCCCGCAACAGATCTTGAAGGCGCGCACCGCACGAGCCGTCCCGTTGGCAGGGGAACGACGAGAGGTCGCGCGGCAGGCTCGAGCTCGCGAAGAAGGTGACGGTGCTTCCGGCCGGGCAGCTCCTCGGGGTCAGCAGGTCGGGCCCCTGGTCAAAGAGCCCCGTGTCATGGCACAGGTAGTGGACGTCAGACGCGTCGTAGGTCGCGGAGGAGCCCGACGCCCGCCGACCCGTCAGCATCGTGTCGGCCACCGAAGCCGCGTTGGCCGCCGTCACCGCCGTGGTGCCGACGGCGAGCCTTACGAGATCCGGTGCGCAACGAATCGCGTCGTCGAGCTGCACCGTGCTCGTGCGCGAGTCCGTGTGAACGTTGCCCTCGAAGTCCGCGTCGGCGACCTGCGCGGAGGCTCGCTCGAGGACGACGAGGCTGTATCCCGCGAAGCCCTCGGTGTCGGTGGCCCCGAGGAACGACGCGACGAAACGCTCGCGGACCAAGAGGTACAGGGTGTTCTGGTTGACCAGGAAGCCATCCACGAGCTCGAGCGCACGCCCACGGGCTCGCCCGTCGGGGATGGGATTCGCGGCCGCCAGACTCGCGTTGACGATCGGATCGTCACTGCCGAAAGGCAGCAAGGGATCGCGGCACTCGTAGCGGTATCGCAGCCCCGTGTCCTCGTCGAGGTAGGTCTCCTTGGTGAAGCCAGGAAGCAGCCACGGCGTCGCGACGTGCTGGAAACGGTCGGCGGCCATGGCTGGGACGGCGGCGCACGACGAGTCGGACTCGGTGGTCCGGTACCGCCCTCCGACGAAGACCGTCGAGAGCAGTCCATCGGCCGGGCGACGGAGGAAGTTCACGCACCCGAGCTCGGAGCGCACGTCGCACGTTGATCCCGCAGGGTCGGACCCGAACTCGATCTGAAAGGCAGGATCTCCGGGGTACTGCAGCGCGAGCTCGGACACGATGCGCCCGCGATAACTACGGGTGTCGGACGCGCGAAGGTCCACCGCGAAAGGAAGCTCCGTGACGGCCGACGGGACGGGTTGGCCTGCGAGGTCGTCGCTGTAGCGAACGAGTCCGACCGCCGAGGGGTAGCAGGCGGGGAACGGACAATCTCGACGAACCCCCTCGGTCTTCCACGAACCCGTAGTGGTCGCCGTGATCACGGCGCTGAGCTGTTCCAGGCTCAACCCGCCGGTGCGCAGCTGACCCCATTGCCGAACGAAAGCGTTTCCGACTGCGTTTCTTGCGACGTCGCTGCTCGGATTCGCGGCCCACGCGGCGAGGTTCCGGTCGCCGAACTGTCCGAAGTAGTACATGCGCCCGGTCCAGCGACCGTCGGGCGTCGTGGCGTACGAGAGGCGGATGGATCGGTCGCCCAACCACTCGGAAGAGACCGAGACCAGGCCTTCCCATCGCGGGGGGACGCCATCCCCGCCCGCCACACGAAGCTCCACTTCGCGTGTTTCGTCCGGTGGGACGTCGACCTGATAGGTGTCGACCCGGGAGGGTGCGTCCGGCGGTCCGATGAGGAGGAAGGGCAGCGCCCTAGCGCCTCGCACGGTGACGGCGCCACCATCACCGAACTCGATGTGCTCGACCTTGCGAAACACGAAGCGCTGAGTGCGCGGAGAGTCGTTGCGGATCGTCACGAGCCGCGAGATCGCGCGGTTGGTGAGCTCGATGCTCGTCGGACCGAGCTCGTAGGAGCCTTCGACGAAGGGGCGCGGCTCGCCGGAGGGCGCGGGCGACGGCATGCAGAAGCCGCGGCTTCCATCGACGACCTCACAGAAGGATCCGTCCGGGCAGTCTTCGCGTTCCGCCGTGCATGCGGTGCGGCACGTGTTGAGGTGGCAGCGCTCCGAAGCGGAGCAGTCGGCATCGATCGCACAGTCCGAGTAGCACTGCCCGCGAATGCACCGTTGATGGGCCGGGCAGCCCTCGTCCGAGGCACACGTGGTGGGCCGCTCGCCCGGGTTGACGCAGCTCCCCTGGTTGCAGACGAGATCGCCGAGGCACCCTTCGACGAGGCCGTCTGCCGAGCACGCGCGGAACGTTCCGGAATCGTCGGTGAAGCTCGAACGACAGGGCGAGTAGCACCGAGGCGCCGTCGGAATCTCGCGTTCGGCGGTGACCGGGTCCGTGCAGAGGTTGGACTGACAGACCAGCTCGCCGTTGCAGCCGCCTTCGCGGCACGTACACCCGAGCTCACCCACGGTGCACGTGACGCAGACGCCCTCGACGTCGCAGCGCAATCCGTCGTTGCACGTGCGGTTCGGGTAACAGTTCTGCCCGTCCCCCCCACGCACGGACCGACAGCGCTCCTCCGCGCACACGAGGTCCGGCGTGTTGCAGACGCCCCCCTCGCCGCAGGTGCATCCTTCGTCGCCTTCGGTGCACGCCACGCCGTCGGGGAGCAGACAGATGCCCCGCTGGCAGAGGAGCGAACCGACACAGGTCCCGTCGTCGCGACATACCTCACCGAGCCCGCCCGTGCCGGAGTCGCTGCCACACGCGAGCAACGAGATGGCGAAGAGCGACATCGCGCCGACGGTCACGCGCGATCGTTGGCGTTGCGAACTCGGGATGGCGTGATGGCTCATCGTCTACTCACCAAGTTGAGGGCTCGGTCGTTTCGCTCGCCCGGGTAGCTGGACGAAGCCAGATGCGGGACCTGACACGACCCCAGGCCCGCTCATCGCGCGCCCCAGAACGCCGCGATCAGCTCCCCGCGGCTGCTGCAGCCCGTGCGGCGCAGGAGGGCCGTGAGGTGGGCTTCGACGTTGGAGAGGCTGCAGTCGAGGAGGGTGGCGATCTCTTTGTTGGAAGCGCCGCTCACGAGGTGGCCGAGGATCTCGGACTGCTTGGGGGTGAGGCGCCAACGCTGCTTGGCGCGCGCGAGCGCGGCGTCGCGTTCGGTCTCGACGAGGAGCACGACGGCGGCGGGATCGCGGCGGGCGAGGCGGGCGCGCTGCGGGTCGGGGTTCAGCAGGCACGCGCGGGCGCGCGTGAGGTGGTCGTCCGAGATCGTGACGTTCGCGGCGAGGACCTGGCCGTCGGCATCAAACGCGAAAGCGGGACCGGGAAGCAGCGACAACGCAGCTTCGAGCGCCGCTTCGACGGCGGCGTGGCCTCGGAACTCCCCCTTTTCCACGGGCCGAGCCTACAGAAGTGCGGCGAGAGCGGAAGCTGTGGAAAACCCCAGGTTCGGAGGTCGTCGGGACATGCCCGCGGTGCGATCGTCCGTCGTAGAACGGTGTGCGAGGCGATTCGTGAGTAGCCGCGAACGAGGCTAGGCCGTTCCATGCGTGGGGTTCGTCGCACGGACGCAGCGACCACGAATCATGTTTCATTTCCGTTTCGTCGTGGCGTCGAATCGCGAAAGTAGATCGGCCGGTCGTCGATTCGACGTGGCAGAATACTCGATGAATGCGCGCGCAATACCTCGTTCTTGGTATGCGCGGACCGCGCGACGGTCACCAAGTCCACGAGTCGTGCGGTGGCGTGTCAGGCGGTCGGGAGGGGATCGTCCGAGGGGCGTGGCTCGGCTCGCTCCGGACACGAGAGGTGGTGGGCTGGACCTGCGAAGCGACGCGGTGATCGGGTCGGACGCGGAGCGGGAGGTGGTGCGCGTGCTCGGGCACGTGCTCGTGGACGGCTCGCTCGACGAGGTGGTCGCGGCGTGGATCGAGGTCGCACCGAGGGTGCTCGGAGCCTCGACGATCGAGGTCACGGTGTTCGGGGAGATGATGTGTCGGCGTCGTCATGGGATCGGCGAGGTCGACGTGGTGCGCACGTGGAGGTCGGAGGGCTTCGAGACCACGCTCGGTGTCTCGGGGCTCGATCCGCTCGAGGCGGGTCGTGCTCTGGAGATGACGGGGCGTTGGCTC
>JALOQC010000096.1 GCA_025453555.1 Myxococcota bacterium
CCCTGCGCGAGGCCGAGCTCGCGCTCGCGGATGAGACCGCGGCCCGCGCGACCCGCGGTGCCTTCGATCTGCACGAAGACGCCGAAGCGCTCGATGGCTTCGACGGTGCACTTCACGATCGCGCCGACGGTGAGGCCGCCGCCGCCGATCGCTTCGCCCACGCTCGCGCCCTTGGGGGCGGGCGCGAGGCCGATGCGCTGACGCTCGCGGTCGACGTTGCGCACGACCACCAGCACCGCGTCGCCGGCGTTGAGCATCGTGCTCGGGTGGCGGTTGCCTGCGCCGAGCTCCGAGACGTGGAGGAGGCCTTCGATGCCGGGCGCGATCTGCACGAACGCGCCGAAGTCCATGAGCTTGACGACCTTGCCCGCGACCACGCGGCCGATCGGCGCGATCTCGTCGATCGCGTCCCAGGGATCGGCGGCGAGCGCCTTGAGCGAGAGCGTGATCTTGGTCTTGTCGCCGTTGCGGTCGATGTCGAGGACGCGGACCTCGACGTGATCGCCGGTGGACACGACCTGCTCGGGGCGGCGGCGATCGTGGGTGAGCTCGCGGGTCGGGATGAGGCCTTCGACGCCGCCGATGTCGACGAACGCGCCGAACTCGAGGACCTTCGTGACCTGACCGCGCAGGCGCGCGCCGAGCTGGATGGACGCGAGCAGGGCGTCGCGCTGGACCGCTTGCTCGGCCTCGAGGATCGCGCGGCGCGAGACGATCACGTCGCGATCGCCACGCAGCTCGACCACGCGGAAGGGGAGCGTCTGCAGGAGGTACGGCGTCGCGTCCATCACGCGGCGCGTGTCGATCATGCCCATCGGGCAGAACGCGCGGGTGCCGCCGAGGTCGACCGTGAGGCCGCCCTTCACGACGCCGGTGACCTTGCCCTCGATGGGCGTCTGCTCGGCGAGCGCGGTCTCGAGCTGCTCGCGCGTCATGCCCATGCCGGCGAGGCGACGACCGAGCTCGATCGAGGTGCCCTCGATCTTGGTGATGAAGCCCTCGAGGGTGTCGCCGACCGCGACCTTGAGCTCGCCGTTCGGCGCGGTGAGCGCGAGCTTCGGGAAGAAGCCCTGCTGGCCTTCGAGCTCGACGAAGACGCCTTCGGCGCCGACGAGGACGACCTGACCCTTCACGGCTTCGCCGACGCGGTAGCGACGACGGGTCGGCGTGGCGCCGCCGGTGGACTCGAACATGTCCGCGAAGGACGACGACTTCTGCTGCTCGCTCATCTTCTCGCTCATCGAAGGGGGAGCGGCGCATTACCACGCGTCGTGCACCCGAGCGAGGGCCCGCGCCTCGGGTCGCGTGAGGAAGGGCGCGCGATCGGGCGGGAGCGTCGTCGATCGGGCGGGAGCGTCGTCGGTCGGGCGGGAGCGGGCTCGCGGACGCGCGGCCGGTCGCGCGCCCGTTGAACCCGCGCGAGAGGCACGTATGCTCGCGGCGCCCCGCCCGACCGCTCGCCTTCGCGAGCCTCGGCGACGCGGCCGGAGGAACGACGATGAAGCTCGACGGTCTGGATGCGAACGAAGCGGCGTGTTTCATGGGCTTCTTGCGCGAGGTCGTGCAGGCGGACGGCGAGTACACCGTCGAGGAGCAGGCGAAGATGGCCGAGCTCCGCAAGGAGATGGGCGGCGAGAAGTTCGACCGCGCGATCGCCGACACCAAGGCGTTCAAGAGCCGCGCGGAGCTCCAGGCCTGCGCGAAGGCGGTGTCGCGGGTGGATGCGCAGAAGCTGATCCTGAACTCGCTGGTGAAGGTCGCGGCGGTGGACGGGATCGAAGAGGACGAGACGCGTCCGCTGAAGTGGCTCGTGAAGCAGTGGGGCGTGAGCCCGGGCTGAGCACGACTCCCTGGAAGCTCCGGTTCGCGGGTACCGAGCGCGCGTTTCGAGCTCACTCGAACGTGATCGAGCCCGCTTCCGATCGCGTTCGGGTGCGGTGACCGAGTCGGCTCAGAGCGTGGGCGACGGCTCGATCACCGTGCAGCGCAGCACCGCGGACGCGATGCGATCGATCGGCTGCGGGGGCTCGAGCGTGCAGGAGCGCAGCGGGCCCGACGGTCCGTGCAGCACGAACGATCGGACGGCGCCTGCGTCGTCGTGCTCGAAGGTCGTGCGTGCGCCGCCTTCGAGCGCGATCTGCGCGACCACTCGATCGCCCGCGCACGCGCAGACGGATCGATCGAGCGACTCGAGCGCTTCGGGACACCCGCAGCTCGCCGTGCCTTCGGGCAAGGTGTGCGCGCGCAGCTCGCGGACGCCGAGGCCGATCACGAGCAGCTGAGTCGCGGCGATCGCGACGCCCGCGCCGAGGAGCGTGAGCGCGAAGCGACGGCGGCGGGTCCAGAAGAGCAGAGAGGCGCCGAGGGCGGCGCAGAGGACGAGGGCGACGATGCCCGACAGGAGCGCCAGCTCGGCGAAGAGGAGCCGAAGTGGCGCTCCGAACGCGGCGTCGACCTGCGCGAGCAGCAGTGAGAGCGCGTCGCGTTCGGGGAGCGCCCATCCGTAGATCGCCCACGGCACGAGGCCACACGCGAGGCCGCTCGCCGCGAGCAGGAGCGACGCCAGCGGGTCGAGGGCGGGACGCGTGGGTGAGTCGGACATCGGCGGCAGAGGTACATCAAGCGCGAGCGGTGCGCGACGTCTCGTCCGGCCGAGGTCGAACGCGCGAAGTCGCCAAGGCGCGCGCGATCGGTGATGCTCGATCGCAGGGGTGAATCCGATGCAACGAACGATCACGATCGCGCTGATGTGCGCGTTGGGGTGCGGCGGCGGTGGGAGCGAAGATGGCGTGGGCTCCACGTCGACCGCAGGCAGCGAGGAAGAGGTCGCGCGGCCAACCCCGATCGAAGAGCCGATCGAGGAGGAGGAGCCGGAGCCCCAGGCCGAGGTCGCCGACCTGGGCGAAGGGCAGGTTCGGATCGTCTTGAAGGTCGGCAACGAGACGGCGGCCGGACGGGTGCAGCTCCTCGACGAGAGCGGCGCGGTGGTCGCGGAAGGCGGCGCGGGCGAGAGCTTCACGTTGCCGGAGGGACGTTATCGCGTGGTGGCCACGCTCGATCCGGGCGCGCTCGCGGGGGCGACTCCCCGGGAGGACGCGCTCTTCGTCGAGCCGGGGCAGAGCGAGCGCACGATCACGTGGGAGGTCACGCGGGTGCGCTTCGCGGTGCGGAGGCGCGGCCAGCCGGTGTCGCGCTGGCGCATCGTCGCGCAACGCGAAGGCGGCGAAGAGCTGACCTTCGAGCCGACGGAAGAGTTCCGCGTGGTGATGCCCGGTCGCTACCGCGCGGTGCTCACCTTCGGCGCGCAGCGCGTCGAGGTGAACGGGCTGATCTTCCAAGGCGGCGCGACGCAGACGGTCCCGGTGGACGTGAACTGACGTCTGGCTGGGAGCGGCGCTCGACCGCGAGGTGCCGAACCGAGACGCGATGAGCGCGTGGCTCGTCTCCGCATGCGGAGACGCGGTCGAGCGAGCGTGAGGCAGGTGTGCCGCGACCTGCCGTATCCTCCGGACGCCGAGGAAGTCGGCGGCTGACCCCGCCGACCCGGCCAAGAGCCCACATGACCACCGACGACATCCAGGAACGCGTGAACGCGCTGCTCGAAGACGCCGAGGAGCTCGACTACGGGGCGGAGCGCATCGCGAAGTGCGAAGAAGCCGTGCGGCTCGCGGACGAAGCGAAGCACGACGTCGCGGGCTACGACGCGCGGCTCGGGCTCATCCAAGCGGCCGTGTTCGGCGGGTGGCCGGAGAAGGGCTTCGTCGCGTTCGGGTGGTGCGTGGCGAAGGTCGACGCGGAGCCGGAGCGCTTCCGCGAGTCGCGCGCGCTGAAGGGCTTCGGGCTGCTCGGCACGGATCTCTTGTGGGTCTACAAGTGGATGACGCTGCAGGTGCCTTGGTATCCGCAGCTCGCGCGCGAGCAGATCGACCGCACGCTCGACGACATGGAGCGGCGCTACCGGAAGCACGGCCTCTCGCTTCGCCCGGTGCACATGAACCGCACGCGCGTCGCCCTCGAATGCGATCCAGATCCGGCGGCGGCGAAGGCGCACTACGACAAATGGCAGTGGTCGCCGCGCGATCACTACGCGGACTGCGAGGCGTGCGAGATCAGCTTCCGCGTCGACTACCTGGTGGAGCGCGGTGAGCACGAGCGCGCGTTCGAGGTCGCGGCGCCGCTGCTCGACGGGCGAAAGAAGTGTGCCGAGGTCCCGCACGTGACCTACGGCTATTTGTTGGAGCCTGCGCGCGCGCTCGGGCGCGACGAGCTCGCGGTGACGCTCTCCGAGAAGGGGCTCGCGCTCGTCGAAGGGCAGCGCGACTTCGTCGCCACCGTCGCGCAGCACGTCGCGCACCTCGTGAAGCGCGGCGACCTCGAGCGCGCGCGGATCCTCTTCGAGCGGCACCTCCCCTTCGCGGTCGGCAACCGCATCCCCAAGCGCGTGCTCGACTACTACGTGGTGGGTCGCGATCTCTTCGACGCGCTGGCCGACGCCGGAACGACCGCGTCGCTGCACGCACCCAAGGAGCTCGGCTACCGCGGCGATCCTTCGGACCTGCGTGCGGTCGCCGCACACTTCGCGGCGGAGGCCGATCCGATCGCGCGTCGCTTCGACGCTCGCAACGGCAACGACCTCGTGAGCCGCCGGACGCGCACGGGCGCGCACGCTCCCGCGCGTTGAGGGCTCGACCTCGTGAGCCGCTGCACGCGCACGGGCTCGCACGGGGGCGCACGCACCCGCGCGCGCACGCTCCCGCGCGTTGAGCGCTCGACCTCGTGAGCCGCTGCACGCGCACGGGCTCGCACGGGGGCGCACGCACCCGGTGTACGCTGGGCGCGTGGCGGCGGCGCGCACGGCGAAGGTGTTGCTCGAGCTGGTGGATCTCGCGCCGGCAGAGCAGCTCGAGGTGATGCTCGATCCCGTCGTGCTGCTGGAGCTGCTCGATGCGTTCGGGAAGTCGGCTGACCCCGCCGACTCGGGTAACAAGTCGCGTGAAGCGACGAAGGCCGCGCTCCGATCGGGGACGCTGCCCGGCGAGCTGCTGCGCGATCTGTTGAAGGAGCACGGCGCGGAGGCGGTGTGGGCGCGGGTGCCGCTGGATCGGCAGCGTGTCGCGAAGGCCGAAGCGCCGCCGAGCCTCGGCATCCTCGATCGCCTGCAGAGCAAGGAGCGATCGCGGGCCGAACGATACGTCGCGATCGCGGGGCTCACGTCGTTCGTGTGGTCCGCGATGTGGATGGCGGGCGCGTTCCCGGAGTGGGGGCGTGGACCCGGCCTCGGCACCACGGTCGCTTCCGTGCTCGGCGGCGCGGTGTGCTTCGCGACGATCACGCGACCGCGCAGCGCGGGCATGGTGGGCGGCTTCGTGGCCGGGCTCTGCAACGTGGGCGCGGCGTGGCTCTGGGTGCGTCACTACCCCGACGTGCACGTCGGGCGGCTCGCGGTGCTCGCGATCGTGCTCGTGCCGTTGCTCTCGGGGTTGTTCTTCGCGTGGCTCTTCGAGCGTTCGTTCTCGCCGCGAGCGGCGCCGCGCGGGTTCTGAGCTCAGCGCGCGCCGGGGCAGTACCAAGGCAGCGCGGGCAGCGCGCGCGCGAGTCCGTTGAACGCGAGGCTGATCGAAGGCGTGAGCGCGCGGACGTGGTGCCACCAGCCGACGGGAAGGAAGAGCGTGTCGCCCGGGCCGAGCTCGAGCTCGTGGACGCGCACCTCGGGCGGGAGCTCGTGCGGCTCGACGCGTGCGTACATCGCGAGCGCACGATCGAGGAGCGCGACCTCGCTCGGCGCGACGAGCGTGACGCGCTTGCGGCCGAAGATCTGCACGAAGAGGATGCTCGAGGTGTCGTGGTGCAGGGGGGTGATCGTGCCCGCGGGGCCGAGCCAGAGCGCGACCGCGTTCACGAGCCGCGCGGGATCGAGGAAGCCGCGCGAGAGGTCGACGTCGCGCAGGAGCGGCGCGAGCTCGGGGCGCGACAGGTTGCGGTCCTGCGCGATCGCGTAGAAGTCGTCCGTCTCGCCCGCGGCGCGGATGCGCGCGACGAGCTCGCGCATCGCGATCGTCCGCGAATCGCGGCCGGCGTTGCGCTCGTGGACGGGGAGGCTCGCGCGGTCCTCCGCGATCGCGATCGGCGCGTCGCCGTAGACCTGCTCGAAGTGATCGAGGCTCCAGCGCGCGATCGCGGGCCAGTCGCGCGCGAAGTCGGGCAGCAGCACGGGCACGTTCTGCGCGACGTAGGTGCCGAAGAAGGTGTCCGCGTCGAGGCCTTCGCGCGACTCGATCGTCGCCGCGCGGCTGCGCTCGCGGGCGAGGCGCACGATCGTGTCGAGGCGTCGCGCGCGGCTCGCCGAGGCCTGCGCGCCCGCGAAGATCGGCGAGCGCACGATCGCGTCGAGCGTGACGTCGGCGAGCGCGGACGACACCCCTTCGTCGAGCCACGCCTGACGCACACGCTCGCGCGTCGCACCGGCGAGCAGGTTCTCGGTGGCCCACGCGATCCATGCGGGCGAGACGCGCTCGTCGGTCGACGCGCTCGTGGGCTCGGGCTCGCTCGCCGAGTCGTGCACGCCGCTGCGCGGCGCGACGTCTTCGCGCTCCTCGCTCATCACGCTTCGTTCGCGGTCACTCTTCCGGCGGCGGCATCGGAGGCGGCATCGGCGGCGGCGGCGGCATCGGCGGGATCACTCCCGTGTCGGGCGGACCTGCATCCGGCATCGGGCCGATCGCGGCGTCCTCAGGGGGCGGCATGGGTGGCGGCATCGGCACGACGATCTCGGCGTCCATGCCTGCGTCGTCGCCCGCGTCCTCGCCGCCGGTCCCCGTGTCGGCGGGCGGCGGCATCGGTCCGATGATCGCGTCCATCCCGGAGTCGGTCGCGGGGTTGCCGTCGCCCCCACACGCGCCGAGGGTCGCCGAAGCGATCACGGCGCCCGCGGCGAGACGTTGAGCGACCCGCACGAGGGCGGGTCCCGCAGGGCGGGGAGAGAGATCGTCGTCGTTCGAAGCCATCGAGTCAGTCTACGTCGCGCGGAGTGGCGTCGTCGACGGGCAGCAACGTCGTGGATGAAGCGGCGTCGAGCGGCGCGGTGCAGATCCGACGGAGCTCGACGGCGTGGGCTCAGGCCCGCGTGACCACGCCGGCTTCCACGCGGAAGTCGGTGCGTTGTTCTTCGAGGAGGATGAACTCCGCGTGGGTGGTGGTCAGGAAGACCTGGCCGCCCATGCGGCGGAGGAGCTCGAAGAGGCGGCGGTTGCGGGAACGATCGAGCTCGCTGGAGACGTCGTCGAGCAAGAGGATCGGCACTCGGCTCACGCGCGCGGCGAGCACGTCGAGCTCGGCGACCTTGAGGGCGAGCACGATCGCGCGGTGCTGACCTTGCGAAGCGTGGTGTTTGGCGGCGAAATGTTTGGCGGCGAGCGCGTCGGCGTCGCGGCGAACGCGCAGCGCGAGCTCGTCCGAGTGGGGGCCTTCGGCGGTGAAGCCTCGCGCGCGATCCTTCTCGTAGCTCTTGGTGAGCGCGGCGAGGATCGCGTCCGGATCGGGCTCGACGCGCGGCTCGTAGCGGACCTCCAGCGGCAGCTCCACGCCCGCGACCTCCACGAACGCGCGCTCCGCGCGCGGCGCGAGATCGTCGACGAGGCGCGCGCGTGTCTGCCCCACGATCGCGCCCGCCTGCGCGAGCACTCCGTCGTACGCGATCACGCTGCGCCGATCGACGTTCTCGAGCTTGAGCAGGCGGTTCCGGCTGCGCAGGGCTTTCTGGTAGCTCGCGAGGGTGGCCGCGTAGGTGGCGTCCATCTGTTCGAGGATGCGGTCGAGGTACGCGCGCCGCGGCTCGGGTGGACCCATCGCGAGGCCGGCGTCGCCCGGATGAAAGAGCACCATCGGCACCGCGAGCAGCCACTGCGCGGTGGAGCGCGGCCGCTTGTCGTCGAGCGCGAGCCGACGTGGCTCGGTTCGCGAGATCAGCACCTTGAGCGTGCGCCCGAACGACTCGCCGCTCACGCGCGCTTGGAGCAGCGCCTTGTCGTCCTCGACCCCGACGAGGTCCTCCGCGCGCGCGCCACGAAAGCTGCGCAGCGCGCCGAGGTAGTGGATCGCCTCGAGCAGGTTCGACTTCCCGGCGCCGTTGTCACCGTGCACGACGTTGAAGCCAGGGCCCGGATCGAGCGTCGTCGTGCCGAGGTTGCGGAAACCCCGGGTGACGAGACGTTCGACGCGCAGCGCAGTCACGGGGGGCGGGATTAGGAGCGTGGGGAGCGATCCGCAAGCCGCGGCGAGATGCGTCAGCGCGCGATGGAGAGCGCGGACGCGATCCGGTCGCGCACGTTCGCCATCAGCTCCTCGCGTCGTTCGAGGCCGTAGGCGTTCGGGTCGACGCGCGGGTGGTAGGTGATGCGGACCTTGCGGCCCTTGCGCACCACGAAGTCCTTCGCGGGCAGCACCTCGCGCGTACCGTCGACCGTCACGGGGACGATCGGGATCCCGGTTTGAAGCGCGACCATGAAGCCGCCCTTCTTGAATGGAAGGAGCGCGCCGTCGTTGCTGCGCGTGCCTTCGGGCGCAATCCACACGTGGATGCCGGAGCTCATGACGCGTTTGGCTTCGTCGAGCGCCGCGAGGGCTTTGTCGCGGTCGGCGCGGTCGAGCGAGACGAAGCCCGCCGCGCGCATCCCACCGCCCATGATCGGCAACGCGAACATCTGCTTCTTCGCGATCATGCGCAGCGACGTCGGGTGCACGTGCATGAGGGTGAAGATGTCGAACGCGGATTGGTGGTTGCTCATCACGAGCGCGGGCTCGGGGCCGACGTGCTCGCGCCCCACCACCTCGACGTCGATCTCCGCGAGGCGCACCGCGTTGGCCGACCACTCCGCGAGGCGGCGATCGCAGGTCTCGCGCGTCAATCGCCCGAGCGCGCCTTCGACGACGGTCGGCGCGCACACACGAAAGGTCTCGGCGAGCTGGAGCGGAAGCACGAACGGCGACTTGCGCGACATGTGCGCGGATATAGCAGGCGGCGCGGCGAACGTCGGGGCACCGTTCGCACGGTGACGCAGCCGGAGGTCCGTCGTTCGAAGCACGTCTGCTACGTTCCGCGCGTGGCGAGACCCGGCGCGACGCCTTCGGACTGGAAGAGCCATCCCATGCAGCGCCCGGTGCGGGCGCCCGTGATCCCTCGCGTGTTCGGTCACGACGCGATGGAGCGTCTGCGCGCCGGGCTCGTGCCCGAAGAGATGGAAGACAAGTGGTTCGTGGTCTTCGTGGACGACGAGCTGCGTCTGCACCGAAGCTGGACGGGTCTGCACGTGTTCACGGTGCGCTTCGAGCCCGCGCCTTGGGGTGAGCGCGTCGCGGAGCTGATCGTGGAGAGCGCGGAGGACGACGCGCCGACGGCATCGAGCACATCGAGCACCGACGACACGCTCGAGAGCGCCTGCGAACGGCTCTACTGGGTCCTCGACGTCGTCGTGCTCGGGCGCCCGCTGCGCGACCTTCCGCCCGCGCGCGGACGCACGCCCGAGCTCGTGCTCGAACGAACGGACATCACGACCGTCACCGACGACGTGATCGTGAACGCCGCGAACGAGAGCTTGCTCGGCGGCGGCGGGGTCGACGGCGCGATCCACCGCGCGGCGGGGCGCGAGCTCCTGCTGTCGTGCAAGTCGCTCCCCGAGGTGCGCCCCAAGGTTCGCTGCCCCACCGGCGAAGCGCGCATCACGCCTGCGTTCGGGCGTCTCCACGCACGCTGGATCGTCCACGCGGTGGGCCCACGCTACCGCGGCGACGGCCAAGACGCGCGCCTGCTGGCCTCCGCGATCCGCGCGTCGTTGACCCTCGCGGAGCAGTACGGAGCCCGAAGCGTCGCGCTCCCCGCGATCTCGTGCGGCGTGTTCGCGTATCCGCTCGACGCGGCCGCGAAGATCGCGGTCGGCGTGGTGCACGAGCGCCCCTGGCGCCTCGACACCGTGCGCTTCGCGCTCTTCGACGCCGCGACGCTCGCCGCATGGCAACGCGCGGTCACGGCACGCGCCGGCTGACGTCGCACGCGAGCAGGGCACGGCGCGTCGCCCTCGAGCCGCGCCCCGACGCTCAAGCTCCCGACCGGCCCGGCTTCCCCACCAGCGGTAGCGTCGCGCGGTTCCGAAACGCGTGCACCGACACCACCACGACGAGGAGTCCCGCCGCGACGAGAGCGGCGACGAACACCGGCCGAGAACCCTCCGCTTGCTTCACCGCGATCGCGACGAAGGCCCACACCGCGACCGCGGCGTGCTCTCGGAGATTGCGCCAACGAACCATCGCGAGGTTGTAGAGCGTGGCCACCACGATCATGGCGATGGCCCACGTCGCGGAGTCCCCCGGCACCCAGCCTTCTTTGGCGAGGAAGGCCGAGACGTTCGCGAGCACCGCGACCGCGACCCAGCCCGCGTAGATCACGATGGGCCACCACACGCACGCGATGACTCGAAGCGGCGCGTCCCACACCTCCATGCGTAGGCGCCGCATCGCGACGAAGAGACACACGTTCATCAGCGAGAGAATCACCACGCTCGTCGCGGTCCACTCGCTCAACCAAACGGCGGTCCAAACGATGTTGAGCACGTTGGTGACGAGCAGCCACGGGCCGATGTCGTGGAAGAACGCATCACGTTCCGGCGCACTTCCTCCGAACGCGATCCGGAGCTGATACCCCGCGTGCACGATCTGACCGAGGAAGATCAATCCCCAAATCGAGAACGCGTACCCGGCCGGCGTGAAGAGCGTGTCGTACGCATCGCTCAGCCCGCCGACCGTCCTTCCGCGAAAGCCGACCGCGGCGGTCCAGTAGTTCCAGACGACGACGGCCACGACGAGGACCGCGTTCACGACGGCCGCGAAGCGAGGAGACATGCTCGACCCTAGCACCCTGGCGCCGCCTGCGATTCGTACATCCAGCGTCGGGACCTCGCGTCCGCTACCCTCGAGAGAATCGAGAGCGTGGTCGACGATGAGCCCCGTGCCGAAACCGTCCTTCTCCGAACACGCGCCTCTCGACTGGTTCGTCGTGCTCGGCGCGGGCCTCGAGCGGATACGCGGCGCGCGCGCCTTCGTGCTCGCAATGCTCGCGGCATGCTCGTCGTCGGACGCTTCCGTTCCCGACGATCGATGCCCACGTGCGAGCAGGCGATTCAGCGATGGGGTGAGGAGGTCTCGAACATCCAGCGCGACCTCGACCGTTCGTGCACCTCCGACGAAGAGTGCGTTGCGCTCGACACCCATCTCGCGTGCGACGACGGCGCGTTCGTCGGCGGATGCTCGATCGCGATCGCCGAGGCACGTCGCGCGGAGGCCGAGGCCGCGCTCTCGGACGCCCGCTCGCGCGGATGCGCAGATGCCGACCCGAACTGCCGCTCGGCGCCCCTCTGCTTGCTCGTGGAAGCGGCGTGCGTCGAAGGTGTCTGCACGATGCGGTGAACGCTACTCCGCCGCGATCGACCACGTCTCCGTCTCGCTCGCCACCGTCGTGGCGTCGACCCAACGCAGGCCTCGGATCGCTCCGGCCGGCTTCGGCAGCTTCGTCGCCTTGCGCGTGGCGAGATCCCAGACGATCGCGTTCTCCCCCGAGAGCGCGCCGCGCAGCTTCGTGTTCTTGTAGCCCGCGCCCGCGAGCTTCGTGCCGTCGGGGCTGAAGGTGAGCTCGTGGAACATCAGCTCGCCGGCGAAGAGGCGATCCACCTCGCGACCCGACTCGTCGAAGATCACGACGCCGAAGGCGGGGGCCGCGTTCCCGATGAACACGTGGCGGAAGTCGACGCACGCGGCGCGGCGGCGCGGCTTCGACTCGTCGGGCCACGACGCACGCACCACGCGGTACCCGCGGTGAAGGAAGTCGTGGCGCTTGGCGAACTTCGCCTGCCGACGATAGCCGACCACGAGCTCCGTGAGCGTGGCCGGCTCGTTCGCGCTTCGCTCGGCGCGCGCCACCACGAGACCGTGCTTCGGGTAGAGCAGATGCGTGAGCCCGAGCGCCCACGGATCGACCTCGCCGCTCGGCGTCGAACCGATCCTCGACGCCGCGTCGGGTCGCCAATCGAGCCGCACGCAGCCGTGCGTCGCCGAGTCCGCGAGGGCCGCGAACGCGTCCTCGAAGTGCTCGAGCCCATCGCTCGGGACATCCGTCGTCCGATCGAAGCGCACCACCGCGCCGTCGACCTCGGGCAGACCGACGCAGAAGTCCCAACACGCGGCGTCGAACGCGCTGGCAGCGGTCTTCGCCTTGGCCGGTGAAGGATAGCGAAGCTCGGCGTGCATGCGGACGAGGACGGTCATGCCGCACTCTACGTCGTGCTTGCCGCGCCCTCCCCGAGTCGCACCACGAACCCTCGACGCGCGCGCACCTCGGAGAGCGAGCCTGCCATCGCTCCCGATCGCGTAACGTTCCGAAAACCGCGAACGACGAGGGGCCCATGCCGAAGCCGCTGCTCTGCGATCCCGCGCTGCTCTCCCGCGACCTCTCGGGGCGACGCTACGTCGTCACCGGCGCGAACGCGGGCATCGGGCTCGTGACCGCGAAGCAGCTCGCGCTCCAGGGCGCGCACGTCGTGCTCGCGTGCCGGCGCGTCGCGGAGGCCGAGGCGCGCATCTCGGAGATCGTGGCGGAGCATCCGAACGCGAAGCTCGAAGCGCGCGAGCTCGATCTCGGGAGCCTCGCGTCGGTGCGGCGCTTCGCCGAGCGCGTGAACGCGGACTTCGATCGCCTCGACGGGCTCGTGAACAACGCAGGCGTGATGAACACGCCGAAGCAGACGACCGCGGACGGCTTCGAGATGCAGATCGGGGTGAACCACCTCGGGCACTTCCTGCTGACCGAGCTCCTGCTCGACCTGCTCAAGCGCTCCGCGCCGTCGCGCATCGTGAACGTGTCGAGCTGCTTCCACGACAAGGCGATGGGTCGCGACGGCGACGTGAAGGTCGACGATCTCTTCTACGACCAACGCAGATACGACGGCTGGGAGGCCTACGCGCAGTCGAAGCTCGCGAACCTCCTGCACGCCAAGGGCCTCGCGAAGCGGCTCGAAGGCACTGGGGTCACCGCGGTCAGCGTCCACCCCGGCTGGGTCCGCACGAACCTCGCGAAGCACTCGATGCCACTCTGGGTGCAGGACTACGTGCTGCGACCGTTCCTGCGCCTCGGCGGCATGATCGAGCCGTGGGAAGGCGCGCAGACCACGCTGCACTGCTTGCTCGCGGACGACGTGCCCAAGCACGCAGGCGCGTTCTTCAGCCAGACCGGCACCTACCGCGACAAGTCGGCCAACGGTGGCGGCTGGCCGCTGCGCTCGCCGAACCCGAAGGCCAACGACGACGCGCTCGTCGAGTCGCTGTGGAAGAAGAGCGAAGCGCTCGTCTCGGCGTGATCGAAGACTCGTCGTCGAAACGAGGCGCGCGACGTCGACGATCCCAGTGGTGCGTGAGAGACTGAGCGCATGTCCGCAGCGGCCGAGCGCTTCGCGACCTGGGAAGACCTCCTCGCATATCCCGAGGACGTCCGCGTCGAGCTGATCGGGGGATCGATCGTGACCGCCCCCGCGCCCTTGCCGCGGCACTCCAAGCCACAGCGAGGGATCGGTCGCTTCATCGGCGGCCCCTTCGACGACGACGACGGCCACGGCGGCCCGGGCGGCTGGTGGATCTTCCTCGAGGTCGACGTTCGCTTCTCTCCGCACGACGTCGTGCGCCCCGACCTCGCAGGGTGGCGTCGCGAGCGCCTCCCAAAACCCGGTGACGTGCGCCCGATCGACGTGCGACCCGATTGGGTGTGCGAGATCCTCAGCCCCTCCACTACGCGCGTCGATCGCGTCGACAAAGCCGCGCTCTACCATCGCGCGGGCGTGCCCTGGCTCTGGCTCGTCGATCCGATCGATCGAACGATCGAAGTGCGCGAGCACGGACCCAAAGGTTGGATCGTCGTGAGCGCCGTCGCCGCACCCGACGTGGTGCGCCTGCCGCCCTTCGAAGCCGCCGAGGTCCCGCTCGACCGGATCTTCCTCCCGGTGGATCCGCCGGACCCCACCGACTCGACGGATCCGCTCGAAGAAGAGGGCTGAGAGACGATCTCTCCGCACGGGCCCCCTCGCCCCTTCCTGCTAAGGGGTGTCGGTGATTCACACCATCCTCACGCATCCGGGCGGCGCCCACAAAGACGACTTCCTCGCCGCGTGCGTCCTCGCGGCCGAGCACTCGGCGCCGATCGTCCGGCGTGAGCCGACCGACGCGGACCTCGACGATCCGGGCGTGGCGGTCGTCGACGTCGGCGGTCGCCACGAGCCCGCGCGCGCGAACTTCGACCACCACCACTTCGATCGCGCGCACCCGCCGACGTGCGCGCTCAGCCTCGTGCTCGATCACCTCGGCCTCTACGCGGAAGCCAAAGCCCTCTGCGATTGGCTCGAGCCCGCGGAGTACTTCGACTCGCGCGGCCCGAAGAAGACCGCGGAGTGGCTCGGCGTCCCGCGCCGCGCGATCGCCCAGCTCCACTCGCCGATCGACGTCACCTTCCTGCGTCGCTTCGCCGCCACGACCGCGCTCGCGCCCGGTGACACGCTCTACGAGGCGATGCGCTTCGTGGGCGAGGATCTGCTCGACTACCTCCGCACCGCGCGCTCGCGCCTCGCGGAGGTGCGCACGCACGTGGAGCGTTGGACGCTCCCGATGGAAAGCTCGACGGGCAGCGAGGACGTGCAGGTCGTCTTCCTCCCGCGCGACTCCGGCGTGCTCGACGAGCCCTCGAGCGCCCTCGCGAGTTACGTACGCGCCGAGAAGCTCACCGACGTCGTGGTCGCGCTCGTCTACCCGGATCGTCGCGGCGAGGGATACGGGATCTCGCGCTACGAGGATCACCCCGCGCTCGACTTCACCCGCGTCGCCGCCGAGCCCGACGTGCACTTCGCCCACGCGAGCGGCTTCGTGTGCAAGACGAGCGCGACCGACGAAGCGCGCCTGCGCGAGCTACTGACGCGTGCGTGGAAGCGGGGGTGATGCGCTCCAGGTGGACGGCCGCGCAGAAGTGACGCGCGGCGTGCCACGCACGCCAACGATGTCGTGCTCGCGCCGTGTCGAGACAGGAACACACGTGAGATTTCGTGGCTGTCCTCGACCACACGTGCTCGGCGCGCCTCGGAACGCGCCTTGCTCAGCCCCCGGTCGCGCCGGGCCGCACCTCGGCGTGTTTGCTTGGACGGGCGGGTCGACGGTACGCACCGCGACCCGCTCGCCGTCTGGCGCGACGTGGCGCAACTCTCGTCGGCATACGCCTTGTAGAGCAGCGCGCCATGCGCCTCTCGTTCGTCCTCGCGCTCGGTGTGATGGCTGGTGCGCTCGGCTGTGCGTCCGACGACGCCTCGCGAGGCGCGGCGTCTCTCTCGAAGTTCGTGGACGCCTCGCTCGACGTCGCAGCGCTCGACTGCCGATGCTGGGGTATCGAAGACTGTTGGTACACACGCTCGGAGCAGACCCGCCTCGAGTGTCTGCACGACGGGCTCCTGCCGTTCGCGCAGGAGGAGCCCGTTCTCTTCGCGTGCTGGGCGCGCGCGGCCGAGGGGCTGCGGACGTGCTTGGAGGACACGTCCTGTGGCGAGACCGACCGCGAGCGCTGCTACGCGGACTGGAACCACCTCCACTGCGGACGACCGTGCTCGACGATCGAGGATGAGCTCGAGCGCGCGGAGTGCGAGCGACGCCTCGGGATCGCCGAGGACGAATACTGGAGCTGCCAGTACGCGCGTTGAAGGCCGGCGAAGCTCGCACGGTCGGTGAGGTCGCTCGAGGGGGGTGGCTCGAGCCCACACCGGTCCCTCGTGCGTCGCTCACTCGCCCGCGAGCCGCTCGACGTCGCGCACGAGCCCGTCGAGGCCTTCGCGATCGTTGCGGTAGTAGCCGCGGATCTTCCCGCTCCCGTCGACCAACACGAAGTGGGTGCCGTGCAGGATGTCGCCGTCCGCCTGTCGCTCGCCCATGCCGACGCGCAATCCGTCCACCACCGCGCGCCGCACCGCTTCCGTCTCGCCGGTGACGAAGTGCCAGGTGGACAGATCCGCGTCGTGCGTGGTCGCGTACGCTCGCAGCACCTCGGGCGTGTCGCGCGTGGGATCGACGGTGAACGACACGAAGCGCACGTTCGCTCGCGCACCCACGCGCTGCTGCACGTTGCGCATCTGGGTCGTGAGCATCGGACAGACGGTCGGGCACGTCGTGAACACGAAGTTCGCGACCCAGACCTTGCCGCGCAGCTCCTGCAGCCCGAAGGGCTCGCCGCTCTGATCGACCAGACGAAAGTCCGGCACCGGCGCGAGCTCGGGGATCGGCGGCGCGTCGGAGCCACACGCGGCGAGCAGCGTGAGGAGCGCTCCGACGATGCGGCGAGGCATCACGCGCGGATCGCGGTGTCGATCCCGAGCGCCACGAAGAGCAGCGTCAGGTAGACGAGCGAGACGACGAAGAGCTTGCGCGCGGGGGCGATGCCCGGCTTCAGGTTCGCGATCGAGGCCGCGAAGAAGAGGACGCCGAGCAGGATCGCGCTCGCGAGGTAGAGCGGGCCCGCGACGCGGTAGACGTAGAGGAGCATCGAGGAGACGACGAGCAGACCCGTGTAGAGCACGGCCTGGCGCTTCGCGACCTCGGGGCTGCGCTCGGAGGGCAGCGTCTTGAGGCCCGCGCGGTCGTAGTCCTCCTGGCGGAAGAGCGCGATCGCGAGGAAGTGGGGGATCTGCCAGAAGAAGAGGATCGCGAAGAGCGCGAGGCCCGGTGCGTCGAGCGAGCCCGTGGCGGCCGTCCAACCCATCAGCGGCGGCAGCGCGCCCGGCACCGCGCCGACGAGGAGCGCCACGCTGCTCGCGCGCTTCATCGGCGTGTAGATCGCGACGTAGCTGACGAGCGCGATCGCGCCGAGCAGACCGGTGAGCGGGTTGACCCCGAAGGTGAGCAGCGGGATCGACGCGAGGCCGAGCACCACACCGAGCCAGAGGGCCACCTTCGGCTCCAGACGACCGTCGGGCAGCGGGCGCTTCATCGTGCGCGCCATCAGCCGATCGCTGTCGCGCTCGAGCCAGCAGTTGAGCGCGTTCGCCGCGCCGACCACCGCCGCCGTCGTCAGCAGCATCAAGATCGCTCGGGGCAGATCGATCGCGTCGGGCGCGAGCCACATGCCGCCCGCCGCCGTGATCACGACCATCAGCGTGATGCGCGGCTTCGTCAGCGCGATCACGTCTCGAAGGACGAGGACGTTCGAGGAGGGACGGATGGAGGTCTCGGTCGTGGTCGCCATCGCCGGTCGCGCCTTATGAACGATCCCCGCCCCAGTGTCGAGGTGGGTGCTCACTCGGGATACAGCGCACGTCGCGACGCGCCCCGAGGAGCGAGGCGGCACGCGTGCCCGCGAGGCTTGGGGTCGCGTGGAACGGGGGCCAAGGGCGCACCGCTACTCGCAGGTCTCCGCTGGCATCGACGCGATCCACGCGCGGATGAGCTCGACTCCTTCGTCGTGCCGCAGCGAGCGCCCCAGCAGCGGCATCATCGCGCCCACCTCCTCCGTCTCCATTCGGAAGAGCAGGATCGACTCCTCCGGCGAGCCCGGCACCAGGTCGTAGGTCAGCCCTCCCGTCCCCGAGCCCGCGCTGCCCGGGCGCTTGCACACCCCGAGGCGGAAGCGGTCGGTGTTCTCGCGGTTCAGAAAGAGCTGCGAGGTCTGCCCCTGGACCCCGCTCGGGTTGTGGCAATGCGCGCAGTTCACGTCGAGGTAGTCGCGCGCCGCGCGGTCGAGCTCTTCGGCGGAGAGCGACGCGAGCTCGCCCGCCTCGATGCGGCGGAAGTCGAACGTCGGCTCCCCACGCTCGGCCGGCAGCCCCGTGAGCAGCCCTTCCGCCGCGAGCTGCTCGAGCGGGTTCTGGGTCACGCCGTCGATCGTGAAGTCGCGATCGAGGTGCCGCACCCACGGCCCGATCGGTGTCACGAAGGTCTCCGTGCTGCCCGGCGAGACCTGCCGCTCGTGGCACGTGGTGCACTGGTTGCGCTGCGGTACCAGGTAGCTCGCGCGCCGCGGCTCGCCGCTCGGATCCACGAAGTCGATCGCGAGCACCGCGCCGGCCGGCGTGAAGGTCGCGTCGCGGCCGGCCTCGTCCCAGAGGTATGGCCACGTGCGCCAACCGTCCGCGTGCCGCACGAGCACCCGCGTCTCGATCGGTCGGCGTCCTTCGTTCGGGGTCCGCAGATCCGGCGCGTACGAGAACGACTTCACGATCACCGTGCCGACCGGGAAGTCGAGCACGTCGTCCTCGCCGTACGCGATCGTCGCGCCTTCCGGCACGTAGATCGCACGATCCTTCAGCGAATAGTCCGAAAAGAGCGGGGTCGCGAGCTCGTAGGGGACGACCCGATCGTTGTAGACGAAGCGCCCATCCCGCCAGGCGAGGAGCCGATACTCGGAGAGCCGCTCGGGTGGACGCGAGGCCGCCAGATCCACCGTCACCGGCCCGCCGAACTCGCCGTCGCCGCACGAGAGCGCGAGCGCGACGAGCGCCACGAGCACGATCCCCCGCTTCGCGGCGCTCGATCCCGAAGGCGGCGACCCCGAACGCGGCGACCCCGAACGCGGGGATCCCGAACGCGGGGATCTCGAAGGCCGCGACCCCGAACGCGGCGACCCCGAACGCAGCGATGCCGAACGCGACGACGTCGATGGTGAATGCCTCAAGGCAGCACCACCTCCGCCACCGGCCCACCCTCGAGCGAGGTGCAGTCGTAGGGCGCGAAGGGCGCCTCGGTGAGCGAGAAGTGCGGCGACCCCGGCGTCTCGAGCTGCGCGATCGCGTTCAAGTTGCCGAACGTTCCGGCGGTGTTCCCGCCCGCGCAAACGCGGTTGTCATTCGAGTTGTTCGCCGGAACCTCGGCGTCGAACATCGACTCTCCGATCCCGTCGTAGAGCACCGAGTCCGTCGGATCGTCGCCGTAGAGGAGCGCCAAGAGAAAGCCCATGTCGCGCGAGATGTCGGGGTTCTCTCCCGAGCCACTGTGCGTGTTCCGCGCGATGACGATGTTCTCGCTCCGATAATTCGTCACCGTGTTCGGTCCCGCGCCCGGCAAGAGGCCGAGGTCGTCGTGGTCACCCACGAGCCTGGCGACCTCGAGGCTCCACACCGCCGGATCCGAGTCGACGATCAAGCCGCTGAGGATCGCAATGTCCCCCGTCTGGTTGTTCTCGTAGGTGTTGTCGGTGATCTCGACGCGACGCGACGCCATCGCGAAGGTCCCCGTGCCCGCGGGGATGATGCCGACCGTTCCGCTCGGGGCGAAGTTCGGGTTGTTGTTGTTCCGAATGATGTTGTTCCGCAGCCGAACGTCGCGCCCGACGATCGGATTTCCGGGAAGATCGAAGACCACGATCCCGCCCGTGTTGTCCTCGGCGAGGTTCTCGTAGACGTCTGCGTACTGCGTATTCTCGATCTCGAGCCCCGCCACGTTTCCGCGCACGGTGTTGCGCCGCACGATCACGTTCTGGCATTGACCCACGTAGAGCCCGGCGTCCGACGCGTTCTCCGCGAAGCTGTCCTCCACGAGCACGTTGCTCGACTTCACCGGATAGATCCCGTACGCACCGTTCATCGGATCGTCCTCGTTGGTCCACGTGGCGCGGATGCGGCGGAACGTGACGCCGTCGCTGTTCTCCACGCGAATGCCGTCCTTCGGCGCGTCGAGCACCGTCAGGTCCTGCACGAGGAAGTCGTCGCCCACGACGTCGACGCCGTTGAACTGCGTGGTGCCTCCGGTGAACGCGAGCGTCGAGGTGTCGATCCCCTGCCCGACCAGGCTCACGCCGTCCGCGCGGATGGTGATCGACTGCGCGAGCGCGAACGTCCCACTCGCGAGCACGACCACCGTGGGCTCGTCGAGCAGCGCGGTCTCTTCGAGCAGCTCCTCCGGCGTCCCGACCTGCACGCACCTCTGGTCCGCGAAGTCGTCGCAGTCGACGTTCGGGTACTCGCCCGTCGGCCCCGAGCTGCCACCGCATGCCAACGCGAAGAACACCACGATCCAACCAAGCTTCTTCATCACGTGCCCCGATCCCCGCACACGGCATCCACGCGCCGACGCGGAGCCTGCAGCGTAGACCTCCGCGCACGGGAATCGAAACTCGTTTCAGCTTCTCCGAGGGTCCACGTCAGCCCCTTCCCCAGCGGGCATCGAGCCCCGATGGGCTCGAGCGCGGCCGCTGTCAGACGGTCAGACGTGGGTGACGCGACGCCCGGAGAGCAGGTGGTAGACGGCGATCACGAGGACGGCCCCCACCGACGCCACCACGACGCTCCACAGGTTGAAGCCGGTGACCCCGACCTTGCCGAAGTAGTGGAACACGCCGCCGCCGACGAACGCGCCTGCGACACCGAGCACCAGGTTGATGACGATCCCGTTCCCGCGTCCCTGCATGATGAGACTGGCGATGAACCCTGCGACGAGACCCAGAACGATCCAAGTGAGAATGGACATGACATTTCTACTTTCAGGCACCACGTGCCGTATGAACCAACTTCACAATCAACTCACAACTGATTCACCGTGAGCCAACTTCAGATCATGATTGGGTCGTTCGACCCTCCATGACCTGGGTGCGACGAATCACGAAATGACGCAGAACGTGCTCCACACGCAGGATCTGCGTGATCGCCGATCCTCAGGAGGGCACCGTCAGGAGGGCACCGTCAGGAGGGCACCGTCAGGAGGGCACCGCCACGAGCACTCGCAGCGCAGCCACTCCGTCGCGCACGTCCTCCCGCTGCAAGACGCTCTCGCAGGTGTCCTCGTGGTTCGCGACGTATCCCGGCACGACGCAGCGCCGCGCGTCCTCGGGGAGACGACGGCACGTCTCCAGGTAGGTGTCGTGCGTGGCCTGCGTGGGCGCCGTCGCTCCCGCGCGAATCCGAGTCTCCACGGCCGCGCTGTAGGCCAAGACGCACGGCTCTCCGCCGGGCATCTCGCCCGCGTTCTCCAGCCGCTCCCCGAGCGCGACGCCGAGCTGGTCGATCCCGCGCGCGGTCTGCTGCGTGTTGACGCCGGCCGCTCCCGCCGCTCCCTGGGCGAGCGCTTCCTGGGCCGCCATCCCGGACGCGCGGTCGGCGGCGACGCCGAGCTCGCGCTCGATGTCGGACTCGGTCGGATCCCTCGAAGGCACCGGCTCGTCCGAGGTCCATCCACAGCCCGCGATCACGAGCGCGACCATCCACTTCTTGCTTTTCATGGCTCCACCTTCATCCAGTGATTTGATCTGGACCGACAATGTAGGCACTTTGTTTTCAAAACAAACGTGCTATGATGACGATCTCGAAAAGAGATTTCCTTGGCCGGATGGTGCCGGCAGAAAATCTCGGATCGCGAGGAATGGGGGAGGATGCGGGTCACCGCATGGATTCGCCGCACTCTTGCGGCGGGTCGCCTCACGTTCCGAGGCTGATTTCGCGAGTCGAAATCGGCGAATCGAAAGGCACGAGATGACCATCGAGAAGACCAGGCAGGACGCGAAGGCGAATCCCAACGAACACACCAAGCGGGACGCGAAGGCGGATCCGATCGTGGGCAAGTCCAAGACCGAAGAGATCGCGGGCAAGCTCACCGGGACCGACGGCCGCGGGAACCACGACGAGCGACAGCCGGGGGCGGGGAAGTCGAAGTACGTGGGCGCGGACGCCGTCGGTGGTGTCCGCGAGGGCACCGGGAAGATGAAGAAGGGAGGCGAGCGCGACGACGGTGACGACGACGACGAAGCGATCACGCTCGACGGCCAAGACCGCCCAGGGTCCGAGAAGGCCCCGAAGGGCAGAGACGCGTGAGCGCGCCGCAGGGCTCGCGCGCCGACGCGC
This sequence comes from Myxococcota bacterium, assembly GCA_025453555.1. Lineage (GTDB taxonomy): Bacteria > Myxococcota_A > Polyangia > Polyangiales > Houyiibacteriaceae > JACKEH01. Next base: position 21,885 of record JALOQC010000096.1, read on the forward strand.
ACGTTCACGGGACCGTTTGGTTCACGAACGCCTCCCGGAAGACGCTCCAGGTCCTCTCCGCCGCGCTGTTCGCGCTCGGCCTCGCTGCGTGCGGGGGCCCCGCGCACAGCACGACCTCGACGATGGACAGCTCGGAGCACACGGCCGGCGGCGGAGAGACCCATCGCCAGAGCACCGAGACCACCGAGACCCAGGACGACGGCAGCTCGACCACCGAGACCACGTCGTCGTCCCAGACCTCGACGCCCGCCGCCGAGTGAGCCTCACACGGTTCACCGGCTTCACGCCGGTGCATCGAAGCGGAATCCTTCGAGGCGCAGCAGACGCAGCCCGCGAAGCTGAACGATTCCGCGAAACTGTCGGGCGGCGCCAGGCCGAGCGACCCGAAGTCACGTGAGCGTCGCCATCAGGCGACCGAACCACGAATCGCCCCGAAGCAGCAGCCCGCGAAAGACCTCGAGTCCTTCGGTGGGCTGCTCGCTTTTCCGGCACGCGACGTCTTCCGCGCGATCGACGTGCGTTCACCGAGCCGCGATCGACGCGACGCGGTTCACCGAGCCGTCAGCGCGAGCGACGAGAACGCGTTCAGCGCGTCGTGAGCGCGACGATCAACGCGACCGCGCCGCCGAGCGCGAGGAGCACGCCGGCGCCGAGGACGATCCACGGAAGCTTGGTCTGCATCGGCGAAGGCATCGGCTGCACCGGCGGCGTCTGGACGACGGGCTGCGGCTGCGCCTGCACCTGAGGCTGCGCTTGCGGCGGTTGCGCTTGCGGAGGTTGCTGCGGCAACGCGACCTGTGGGTTCGTGGTCGGCGCCGACGGCGGCGGCGTGCCGACCATCTGCCCGGCCGCGATCTGCTCGAGCGCGTGGCCGAGCTCCGCGGCGGAGGCCCAGCGCTGCTCGGGCTCCTTCGCGAGCGCACGCATCACGACCGCCTCGAGCCCGGGCGGGAACGAGCGCTCCGGCGTCCGCTGGGAGAGCGGGATGGGCTCGGCGTTGACGTGAAGCTGAATGTATTCGATGGGTTGGCGTGCGTCGAAGGGCAGCTTGCCCGTCACGAGCTCGTAGAGGATCACGCCGAGCGAGTAGATGTCGGAGCGCGCGTCGAGGGTCTTCCCGCGCGCCTGCTCGGGGCTCATGAACTCCGGCGTCCCGAAGACCATGCCCTCGCGGGTCAGGATCATCGAGCCCGGACGCATCTGCTTTTCGGTGACCTTCGCGAGCCCGAAGTCGAGGACCTTCGGGAAGTCCTCGATGCCGCCCTGCACGGTGAGGAAGATGTTCTCGGGCTTGAGATCGCGGTGCACGATCCCGCCGCGATGGGCTTCGTCGAGGGCGCCGCAGACTTGCGCCATGATCCGGCACGCCCGCAGCGGGTCCATCGGACCTTCCGCGCGCACGACCTGCGCGAGGTTCCGGCCCTCGAGGTACTCCATCACGAAGTAGCACGCGCCGTCGTCGAGCTGCCCGTAGAGGAAGACGCGCGCGGTGTTCGGATGCGAGAGGTGGCTCATCGCCCGCGCTTCGCGGCGGAAACGCGACACGAGATCCGCCCGCGAGAGGTAGCGCGGGTGCAAGATCTTGATCGCGACATGCCGGTTCATGTCCGGCTGCTCGGCCTTGTAGACGGCGCCCATGCCGCCCGCGCCGATCTTCTGGAGGATGCGGAACTGCCCGGCGACGTCCCGTCCGACGTAACTGTCGGTCACGGCGCGAGCTTATCACTCAAACCACGGTCACCACGCAACCGTCTCGCGGTGCGGCCGAGCCTGCTCCACGTCCGAGCGCGCTCGCCCTCCAGCGCTCGACGAGGAGCTCCATGTCGCGCCCGACCGCCCCCGCCTCCCCTGGTTCTTCGCCCGACCGCGGTCGAGCCGTCCGCCCCGACGAGCGACGCCGCGGCGAGCCCCGCCCCGAACGCTCCGCCACCCGAGGCTTCCGCGCGTTCCTCGAAGCGCAGAGCGACAAGGCCCTGAAGCTGCGCGACGTTGGACCAGAGACCACCAGCAAGGCGCACTCGAGCCCCGGCCACGAGCTTCCCGGCGCCGAGAAGCTCGCCGAGCTCGGAGGTCGTGAGGCCCGTGAGGCCCGTGAGGCCTTCGAGCCCCGCGCGCGGCGAGAGCCCCGCGACACCCCGCGCGACGAGGAGCCGCGCTGGTCCCCCCCGCCGCCCGCGCTCCTGCCCCCGATCGAGCGCAGCGCCCCGACCGCGCCGATCGCGGGCACCGCCCAAGCCGCCGCCGAAGCCGCTGCGCTCGCCGAGCGGGTCCTGAGCAGCCTCAAGGTCGGGCGCGTGGCGGGCATGCCGGAGGTGCGGATGCGCCTCGACCTGGGGACCCGCGGATTGGGCTCCCGCGAAGGCGTCGAGGTCCGGCTACGCCTCGACGAGGGCCGCGTGATCCCGGTCCTCGTGACGGATCGCCCCGCCGAGGCCGCTCAGCTCGCGGAGCGCCTCGACACCCTCTTCGCGGAACGCGGCATCGACGCGGAGCGAGTGGTGATCGAGCGTGGGTGACGCATCGAGGACCCGAGCATTGCAGGGAGTGACGCGCCGTCAGTCGCTTCGCCAGGCCTTCTCCGCGCGCTTGGGCTTGCGGCCGATCCGCACGAGCTCCTGCGGCGCGACGATCGGATCGGGGGCGTCGAAGGGCTCGAGCTCGATGCGGTAGAGGCCGTGGTCGAAGGGGCGCCCGTCCGCGGCTTCGGTCGGCACCAGGCGCTCGCGCAAACCCTGACGCCGAAACACCCGCGCGCGATGATGACAAAGCGGATTGTTTCCGGGTCTCCCGAAGAGCGAATGCGCGGTGAAGGAGCAGCCACCCTGGCAGGTTTCGGCGTAGGCGCAGTCCGCGCAATACCCCCAGAGCTCCCGCGGTTTGCGCGCGAAGGCGAGCTCGGGGGCCTCTTCCCAGATCGACGCGAGCGAACGATCCCGCAGGTGTCCGCCGACGTAGCTCGCGGTCTGCAGGGACGGACAACCCTTCACCGCGCCGTCGCTCTCGATGCCGAGCACCAGCTTGCCCGCTTGGCAGCCGCGCCAATGCTCCGAGGCGTCGTCCGGATCGGCGCTCCGTAGCGCGCCCTCCTCGGGACCGAAATAACCGAGATTGTTCCCCGGCCACACGCGGATTCCGTCCACCTTCGCACGTCTCTTGAGCGCCACCACGCGCGGGATCAACTCCAGCAGATCCCACGGCTGCAGCAGCATCTCCGGCCGATCTGCGGCCCGCCCGAGCGGGGTCGTGATCTGCACCTGCCACGCGCGGATACCGGCGTCGCGGAGCACCTCGTAGAGGCCTTCGAGCTCCCCGAGGTTCAAGCGGTTCACGTTGACGTTCGAAGCGATCGCGATGCCCACGTCGCGCAGATGACCGAGCGCGGCGAGCGCGCCGCGGAAGCTGCCGGTGCGCGCGCGCTGCCGATCGTGCGTCGCTTCGAGGCCGTCCACGCTCACGCTCACGAGCTGCAGACCCGCGTCCGCCATCGCGCGCGCGAGCTCTGCGGTGATTCCGAGTCCGCCCGTGGTCATCGACGCCTGGATGCCCTCGGCGCGAAGCGCGCGGATCACGTCGAGGAAACCCTCGTGCAAATACGCTTCGCCGCCGATGAGCACGACCTCGCGGGTGCCCATCGCGGCGAGCTGCTTCACGACGTCGAGCGCCTCGGCGGTCGTGAGCTCGTTCGAGCGCGCCTCGCCTGCGCGTGAGCCGCAGTGTCGACACGCGTGATCGCAGGCGAGCGTGAGCTCCCAGACGACGTACGCCGGGTGCGGGCGCGTGCGCAGCACGTCGAGGCGGCGCGTGCCTCGGAGCCGAGCTACCGCCCCGGCGTCGCTCATCCGGCGTCTCCGGCGATTCCGTCGACGCCGTCGCAATTGGTGTCGATGCCGTCGCCCTCCGGATCGGCGGCGAAGTCGTGGATCGTCGGGTCACCCTCGGCGCAGTCGTACTCGCGGCAGTAGCCGTCGTCGTCGAGATCCTCGGAGGGATCGTCCTCGCAGCCGAGCGGCTCGTACGCGACGCCGTAGCAAGCCATCAGCGTGACGACGGTGCTGACGCCGAGCGCGACGTTCTTCGCGTGGCGGACGAACGATGCCGTCTTCGGTGGCAGCTTCGGGAGCGCCGTCTTCGGCGGCGTCTCCGCGCGCTTCGCGCTCGGGCGCTCCGCGTTCGTGGTGTCGACGCTCGGCGCCTTGCCACACTCGGGACAGGTCGGAGCCGCGTCTTCGCGGATGGGCACGAAGCTCGAGCAGTGCGGGCAGCGGATCATCATGACGTTCCCTACGACGAAGCCGACGTTTCGAGCGCCGGCGGGGTCAGCCGCCGACGTTTCGAGCGCGTCGGCGGGGGTCAGCCGCCGACGTTTCGAGCGCGTCGGCGGGGTCAGCCGCCGACGTTTCGAGCGCGTCGGCGGGGTCAGCCGCCGACTCACGCATGCGAGATCGGCCAGCTTCGAACGAAGCTGTGCAGAGAGTCTGCCAGGGCGCCGAGGGCGTGCGTAGACGTCGTTGGCACGCGGTGGCACGAGAGCGAACGACGTTCGCGTGCTTTGCGTGCCGCCGTGGTCACAGGGGCTCGTCGCCCGCTTCTCCGACCGGCTCGTCGCCGACCGCCGCGTCGGAGGCTTCGTCGGCCGCTGACCCGGCCGACCGAGCAGCTTCGGCTTCGCCGCCTGCGCTCTCGCATGCGCCGACCTGCGCGTTCGCGTCGTCGCAGTCGACGTCGGAGCAGACTCCGTCACCGTCCTGATCGTAGCCCTCGCACGGATCGGTCGGCACCACCGGGCCTTCGTAGTAGGCCGCGCCGTAGCAGGCCATCAGCGTCATCACCGCGCTCGCGCCGGCCGCGACGTTGCGCAACGAGCGGAGCGCCGCCGACGGGACGCGCAGACCACACTCGGGGCAGACGTCGGGCTGACCGACGAAACGAGCGCGAAGGGGAACGAAGGACTCACACCGGGGGCAGCGTCGCATCATGACCTCCGAACGTGGGAGCTCGCGCGAGCTTACAGGCTTCGGTGGTCCCTCGTCTTCGTCGGCGCGATCACTCGAGCGTGGAGGGCGGCTGCAGCAGGAACGGCGCGCCCGGCCCCACCGTCTCGGGGCGCGGGAGCTCGAGGCGCCGCACCGGCGCGCCGTCGAGGCGGAGCTCGAGCTGC
>JALOQC010000480.1 GCA_025453555.1 Myxococcota bacterium
TTGAAACGGGACGATCTTCACGTCCGGGTTCAGATCCGCGATGCGCTTCGCGGCGCTCTCGACCTTCGGGCGATCCACCGAGCTGCGCCCGTGGATGATTTGCCGCTGGAGGTTCGACTCGTCGACCACGTCCCCGTCGACGAGTCCGATCGTGCCGACGCCCGCGGCCGCGAGGTAGAGCGCGGCCGGGGATCCGAGCCCGCCCGCGCCGAGACAGAGGATCCGGCTCTGCAGGAGCTTCGCCTGGCCGACCTCGCCGACCTCCGGCAACAGGAGATGGCGAGAATAGCGATTGAGCTGCTCGTCGGTGAACGCGAAAGGACGGGTGTAAGGGAAGCCCTTGTCCTTCCAGTCGTTGAAGCCCGGGTTCGCAGACTCGACGTTCGTGTAGCCGAGGTCCTGGAGGGCCTTGGCGGCGAACGCGCTGCGGATGCCGCCCGCACAGATCGTCACGATCTTCGCGCCGCGATCGGGGAGCTTCGAGCCGGCCTGCATCTCGAGGAACCCGCGCGGCACGTGCACCGCGCCGATCAGGTGTCCTTGGCGCCACTCGTCCTTCTCGCGCACGTCGACGATCACCAGCGACTCGCCCGCCTCGCGTCGCGCGTGGAGGTCTTCCAGCGAGACCTGGCGCACCTGCGCCTTCACGTCCTGGAGCAGCTCTGCGTAGGTCTTGGCCATCACACACCCCGTTCGGCGGCGCCCCGCTCTGGGCCCGGCTCGCACCTCGCGGGCGATTCCCACGCGGGCGAGTCAGCAATCATGCGGCGACTTTGCGGGGAGATCGCGAAGAGGTCAAGCTGCGACGACATTCTCGACTCGAGGGGTCAAGAACGTCACCCGCACGGGGTCGGTTCGTCCTCGAAGCACACGGTCGCCTCGAGCTCCCCGTCCACGATCGTCCCTCGGTCGGGGAGGACGACCCGAAGCCGGAGGCTCGGCGACGCATCGGCGGGCAACGAGACCTGCGCTTCGCCTTCGGTCGAGGAGATGCACGCGGCTCGCCCACCGGGGCAGTACGCGACGAGGTCGTCGAAGTCGTCGCCGCTCCACGCGTACGTGCCGAGGCGGTCGCCGTCGAAGAGGTAGAGCGAGACGTGCTCGTCCGTGCGGCCGAAGTCGTCGCATCCGAGCGGCTCGCGCGCCACGACGCCACGCCACGCGAAGCCATCGGCGGGGCCGCAGTCGCTGCGCAGGATCGCGTAGCGGAAGCCGTCGGCGCCGGCGTCTCGGCCCGCGTCCCGGCCGCCGTCGAGCCGACCTCCATCCGACGTGGATCCATCCGCGGCGGCGTCCGGTCCACCGTCGGTCGGCGGGAGCGGGGAGACCACGCGCGAACGACCGCAAGCGATCAGAACCAGGCTGGCGACGAGGATCCCGATCCGAGCATGCATCGCGCGGCAGCGTATCCCTGCCGACGCGGGCCCGCACCTCGGGGCTCGATCGGCGCGTGCCGCAGCGCGCTCGTCCGTGCGCCCTCGCTTGCCCCACGTCGGCCCCTTCGTTATACGGACGCGGTGGCCGAGGCCTCGGAGACGAACGTCGATCGCTTGCAGCGACGCGCCGAGAACGCGCTCGAGCGTCGCCGCTTGAACGAGGCGGAGACGCTGCTCGATCGGTTGGTCGAGATCGCCGAGCGCGGCAGCGACGCCGCGCTCTTCGCGCACCGTCACCTCGCCGAGCTGCGCCTGGAGCGGCACCCCTGGCGCGCAGCGCTGCACCTCAAGCACCTCGCCGACGCCGATCCGGACGACGACGTCCCGCACGCGATGATGGGCCTCTGCCAGGCGCTGCTCGGGAACTACCGCGCCGCGATCTCGGCCTACAAGCGCGCCCTCCGGTGCGCGCCTCGCACGCCGTGGTATCTCCACAACCTCGGGCACCTGCTCGACGTCGCGCTCGACGAGCCCAAGGCCGCGCTCGAGCCGCTGCGCGTCGCGTGGCGCCTGGAGCCCGACCACGACGAGATCGTCGCGAGCCTCGCCCACTGCCTCGCGCGGCTCGGCGAGCTCGACGAAGCGAAGCAGCTCGCGAAGCAGGCGACCTCGCTCGCGCCCCGCAACCCCGACCACCGTCGGCTCGTCGAGTGGATCGATCGCGGCGCGCCACCGAAGGACGACGTCGGATCGTTCGCGGGCGCGACCTCACGAGCGCAAGCCGAGCCCGAGCCTTCGGCACCGACCGGTCAGAGCCGGCGCGTCGACGCGAAGACCCGCGCGGTCCGCGAGACCTTCGAGCGGCAGATGCGCGCGGCCGGCTTCTCCACCGAGCAGGTCGCGCGGGCGCGCGCGTTGTGGCGCGACTTCCGCACGATGCGCTCGGTGCGCGTCGGCAAGCCCGAGGTCTACGCGGCGGCGATCGAGTACGCGATCGCGATGGTCGTGCAGCGTCGCGGCTCCTCGCAGGCGAAGATCGCGGAGCGCTACGGCGTCGCGACCACTTCGCTCTCGGGCCGCTTTCAAGAGATCCAGCTCGCGCTCGGGCTGATCCCCGGCGACCCCCGCTACACCGCGGGCTGATCGACCGGCTCCGCGCGAGCGCCGCGCGATCGCGTCGACCGCGCACGATCGCAGCGGCGCATCACACCGTGGTTGCCGCTCGGCCGATCACGCGACGCATCGATGGCTCGTCGAACCGACGCCTCGACGCCAGTCGCGTCGAGGTCCCGCTCAGCGTTTCTCGTACACTCCGACCAGGAACCCGCCGAGCCAACGCAGCGGTGAGCGCGCCGCGAGGTGCTCCGCGCGACGCAGCGCCTCCGCGAGCACGGGCACGCGGTGGACGAACGCTGCCGGGGTGAGCACGCGGACGCCGACGACCTCCACCAGCTCGAGCGACGCGGGCGACGCGCGACGCAGCACGCTCGGCGGATCCCAGCGCGTGTAGACGTCGGCCTCGGTGCGCGCGTCCGAGATCGCGCCCGGACCCGCGAGCCTCTTGGCGAGGTAACGCAGGCTGTACGGGTTGTAGAGCTCGGCGATCACGTGACCGCCCGGACGCACCACGCGCGCCATTTCGCCCAGCGCACGCGGAAGATCCGGCACGTGCGCGAGGACCTTGAAGCTGAAGGCCACGTCGAAGCTCGCGTCCGCGAAGGGCAGCGAGGTCGCGGACGCCACCGAGACGTCGAAGCCACGATCGCGCGCCTTGCGGATCATGCCGGGCGAGAGATCCACGCCGTGCAGCGAGCGCGCGACGGGCGCGACCCGCGAGAGCACGAGGCCGGTACCGCAGCCGACCTCGAGCGCGTCGCGACCGCGGACGCGCGGGAGCACCACGCCCGCTTCGAGCTCGTCGAGCAGCGCGTGGTAGCCGCGTCCACGCTCCCGCTCGTAGCCCGCCGCGAAGTCGTCGTAGTACGTCTGGTTGTCGCTCGTCATCGTGATCGTGCGTGTCCGAAGGTCAGCACAACGCGTCGTAGACGCGTTCGTACGCGCGCGCCATCGCGGAGGGAGAGAAGGTCTCGAGCGCGGCGGCTCGTCCCGCCGCTCCGACTTGCGCCGCATGCTCTGGGCTCGCGAGCAGACGCTGCAGCGCGAGGGTGAGCGGCTCGACGTGCGCGGGAACGACCACCGCGCCGTACGCGCCGAGCTCGGCCGCGGCCGTCCCTTCGGCGACGATCACCGGGCGACCGAGCGCCATCGACTCGAGCAGCACGAGCGGGTAGTCCATCTTCGCGTAGAGGGTCTCACTGGGGAGCGCGACCACGTCGGCCGCGCCGAGGAGCTCGAGGATCCGGCGCGTCTCGCCGAGGAAGTGCACGCGGCCGGGGGCGTGACGGAGCGCGAGCTCACGCAGCTCGACCTCGGCGGCGCGCGCGGCGGGGGTCTTCGCGCGGCAGGCGATCGCGAGGACGGGTCCTTCGGAGAGACGCGCGAAGGCTTCGAGGGTCGTGCGGGCGCCACGTCCGAACTCGAGGTCGCCCGGATAGACCACGAGCGGCGGACCGATCGGGAGCTGGAGCGCGCGGCGCGCTTCGGTGCGCTGGGCCGCGCTCGGGAGCGCGAGCGGCGCGACGCAGGGGGGGATGCGGACCGTCGAGACGCCCGCCATTCGGAAGCGCTTCTCGGTGTGGGCGGAGAGGACCACCGTGCGGTCGGCGAAGAGCACCTCGCGCAGCGCGACGTCCTCGCGGGGGACCGAGCAGACGGTGTGCACGCTCGGCTTGCGGCGCGCGCGGGTGAGCCAACGACCGGCGGTCGACGTACGTGGGTTCGGCGCGAAGAAGAAGTGCCAGAGATCGGCGCGCCGCTCGAAAGCGAGCTCACCGAGCACGCCGAGCTGATCGGTGAACGCGGGCGCGAAACCTCCCGTCCGGTTGGCGCCGTGCGGCGGATGCACCCCGCGCGTCTCGACGCCGCGCAGCCCCGGTCCTCCACGACGACCGAGCACGATCGCCCGGTGCCGGTCGAGGCTCGTCGCGAGATCGCGGACGAGGTTCTTGCTCGAGTCGTTCCAGGGCGGCTCGACCGGCTTGGACACGAAGAGGATCGAGGCCATCGCGAGGTTTGTAGCACCGGCTCTTCGAGGTGGGCGGCGGCGGCGATCACGAGGCCACGATGCGCAAACGGGGCGCACACGGGGCTCACCCGAAGCGCCGACTCGGCATCACGCGCGGCCTCCAAAGGTGTGTAGCGATCCGGCGACGGTGCGTGGTAGGGTCGCGCCCGCCGCGCGTCGAGCGGCCGCTCACTACGGTGAATTCGCACATGATTCGAGCACTTCTCAGCGTCGCTCTGCTCACCGCGCTCGGTTGCGGGAGCGAGTCCAAGCTCAACGTCGAGCGTCTGCCCGAGGTCCAGCCGAGCCTCCCGCCGGTGCCGACCCTGCCGTCGCCGCCGCACCCGACGACCTATCCGGACAGCTCCTACAGCGTGTGGGGCGTGCG
>JALOQC010000097.1 GCA_025453555.1 Myxococcota bacterium
GTCGCGCCCGCGCAGGTGGTCGACGCGCTGCGCGCCGCGAACGTGGTCGTGCCGAGCGGCAACCTCGACGACGGAGTGCAGGCGCTGAACCTGCAGCCGACGGGGCTCGTCACGAACCTGCGGCAGATCGAGAACACCGTGGTCGCGGTGCGCGGCGGGCGCAGGGTGCTGGTGCGCGACGTCGCGGACGTGATCGACGGCTTCGAGGACGAGACGCACGTCGTGACCGCGAACGGGCAGAACGCGGTGCTGCTGCTCGTGCGCAAACAATCGGATGCCAACACCGTGCAGACCGCGCGCACGATCGCGGCCGCGCTGCCGGAGCTCTCGGAGACGCTGCCCGAAGGCGTGACGCTCACGCGGCTCTTCGACGAGAGCGACTCGGTCATGCGCGCGGTCACGAACCTCGGCATCACCGCGCTGCAAGCGTTCTTGCTCACCGGCCTCGTGCTGCTCTTCTTCTTGCGGAGCTGGCGCACCTCGCTCGTGGCGGTGATCGCGGTGCCGACGTCGTTGCTCGTGAGCTTCTCGATCCTCTCGTGGCTGAACGTCACGCTGAACCTCATCAGCATGGCGGGGCTCGCGCTCGCGATCGGCATGTTGGTCGACAACGGGATCGTGGTGCTCGAAGCGGCGTTCCAGGAGCTCGAGCGCGGAGCCTCCGCGCGCATGGCCGCGTTGCGCGGCGCCAAGGAGATGACGCTTCCGCTCTTCGCCTCGACCCTCACCACGGTCGTGGTCTTCGTGCCGATCCTCTTGGTCGAAGGCATCGCGGGCGAGCTCTTCCGCGACCTCGTGCTCGCGATCACGATCACGCTGCTCGCGTCGCTCGTGGTGGCGATCACCGCGGTGCCGCTGCTCGTGAGCCGCGCGCTCGGCGGTGAGGTGGTGCGCGCGCGAGCCCGCAAGGAACGATGGATCGATCGCCTGCCGCTCCGCTACGAGCGCGCGCTCTCCTGGGCGCTCGCGCGACCCGGGCGTGTGCTCGGTGTCTCCGCGCTGCTCTTCGCCGGCTCGCTCGCGCTCGTGCCGATCCTCGGGCGCGACTTCTTGCCGAAGTCGGACGTGGGCGAGATCCGGCTCGAGATCACGGCCGCGCCGGGGACGAGCGTCGGGCGCATGCGCGAGATGGTCGCCGAGGTGGAAGACGTGCTGCACGACGCGGTGCCGGAGGCGACGGTCATCACGGCGGACTACGGCGCGTCGGAGGGCTTCGCGGCGCTCTTCGGGGCGACCGCGAACCGCGGCACCATGCGCATCAAGCTGCCGCCGATCGCGGAGCGCACGCGGCATCAGAAGGAGATCGAGGAGGTCGTGGCGTCGCGCCTGCGCGAGGAGGTCGCGGGGCTCGACGTGCGCATCCAGGGCTTCTCGCTCTCGGGCAGCAGCGGCGACGTCTCGGTGAAGCTCTTCGACGACGACCTCGACGAGCTGCGGGTCTGGGGCGAGCGGCTGCGCGACGAGCTCGGCGCGCTGGAGGGCGTGCGCGAGGCGCGCTTCTCGATGATGCAGGGCAGCCCGCAGCTCGCGCTCGACTACGACCGCGAGCGCATGCGCCTACTCGGGATCTCACCCGCACAAGTCGCGAGCGCGGTCGCGATCTTCTATCAGGGAGAGACCGCGACCTTCTATCGCGAAGACGGTGACGAGCACTTGGTGCGGGTGCGCATGCCGCGCGAGCTCCGGGGCGATCTGGATCTCTTGCGCTACTTGCCCATCCCGCTGCCGCAGCCGGAGGGCGCGAGCGCGTTCGCGGGCGTGAGCGAAGCGGCCACCTTCCTCCCGCTCTCGGCGGTGGCCACCGTGCGCGATCGCCTCGGCCCGACCGACATCGAGCGGGAGGCGCAGCGCCGCTACGCGACCGTGGACCTCGCGGTGAGCGGGAGCGATCTCGGGAGCGTCGTGTCGCGCGTCGAGGCGCACCTGCGCTCGATCCCGAAGCCCGACTCGTTGCGCACCGAGATCGGCGGTTCGGCGGAAGACTTGAAGAAAGGTTTCGAGTCGATCGCGTACGCGTTCCTCGCCGCGATCCTGCTCGTCTACATGGTGATGGCCTCGCAGTTCGAGTCGCTGCTCGAGCCCTTCGTCATCATGTTCACGGTGCCGCTCGCGAGCGTGGGCGTGATGCTCGCGCTCTTGATCACGGGGACCTCGCTGCAGATCACGGCCTTGGTCGGGGTGATCTTGTTGGCGGGCGTGGTGGTGAACAACGGCATCGTGCTCGTCGACGTGCTCAAGCGACGTCGCGAGGAGGGTCGCGGTCTCGAAGAAGCCGCGCTCGAAGCCGCGCGCACGCGCCTTCGTCCGATCTTGATGACGTCGCTGACGACGATCCTCGGCATGGTCCCCCTCGCGCTCGGCTACGGCGACGGCGCGGAGACTTGGGCCCCGATGGCGCGCTCGATCATCGGCGGCATGATGGCGAGCACCGTGCTCACGCTCTTCGTGATCCCGACGATGTACGTCGGCCTGCGACGTCGCCTGGAAGCGCGCGCATCGCGGCGCGCGCGGCGGGCGGAGGTGAGCGGAGCGGTCGACGCGGCGGAGTGATCGCGGTGCGAGGGTGGCCCCGAGCGCGCGGCCTCGTCGCCTCGAACGTCGTCACCTCGACCGCCGTCCCACTTCGCGTTCGACCCGCGTCGCGCTTCGGGTGAGGATTCGTCAACCCCGTGAAGCCCACCGTGGTGCGGAGGGTCGTGTGCCACCATGACGAAAGCACTGCTCGCGCTCACACTCGTCGGTCTCGTCGTCGACGTCCCGGGTGCCCACGCGCAGACCCGCTCGTCCGCCTTCGACCTTCCCGCCGAGATCGAGGTCGTCGGCCAGCCGAGTCCGGGGGAGCGCTTGCCCCTCGTCGTCTTCCTCCCGTGGACTGGCGGCGAAGCGCGCGAGATGTTCGATGCGGCGCGAGGGCAGATGCCTTTCGGGCGCTACGTCGCGCTTCTTCCACGCGGCCGCTTCGAGCGGGAGGACTACCTCCCCGCGTTCCACCGGTTCGTCACGTGGATGGAAGAGCGAGTCCTCGCCGACCTCGCGCGCGCCCGCGCCGAGCATCCCATCGACGAAGCGCGGGTATACCTCGTCGGCTTCTCGCTCGGCGGCGACACCGCCTGGGCGCTGCTCACACGCCACCCCGAGCTCTTCGCCGGCGCGGTCGTCCTCGGCAGCCGCGCGGGAGCCCGCGCACGCGGCGCGGCAGCCCGCATGCTGCGGGAGCGGGGACGGCGCGTCGTCTTCGGCATGGGCGAGACCGACGACGCGGTTCGTGTGCGCGGCGTCGAGCGTGCGTTCGCCAGCGTGCGCGCCTCCCTCGACGCCGAGCTGGTGCGGTACCCGGGCGGACACGGCTTGCCTACGCCAGACACGCTGCGGGCGATGTTGGCGCGTGTTCTGAGGTAGCCGGCGCGCCATCCGCAGGACCTGCTCACCGTCGATCGTGTGTCCATCGGAGCGGAGCGCGTCGACCAAGCCGACCGTCACCGTCGCTGCGAAGCAGCGGTGGCGCGCAGCGCCGTCTCTGCCTCAGCCTCTGTCTCCGACCTGGCGGCGCGAAGCGCACGGAGATCAACCGAGAAGGCTCAGATCCGAGTTTCTCGCTTGCACGACGTCACGGTATCTCAGCGGAGCGTCGTCGCGTAGTAGGCGAGCGCGAGGAGCGCGCCGAAGCTCGCGAGCCCGAAGACCCACACCGCGACGTTCACCCAACCGCGGGGGCTCGGCGCGCCCGCGGAGTCCACGATGGTGTCGAGCGCGCCCGGCGGGGGCTGCGGCGGCAGGCTCCCGAGCGGGCGCGCTTCCGGCTCGCTCGACGACGCCTTCGCGCGCTCCTCCGCGGTGATGATCACCGACGAGGTGCCCGCCCGCGAGCGCTCCGCCCGCCGACGCCTGCGACCCATGACCTTCACCGCGCCCTCACCGAAGGGCACGAGCGCGTCGAGGAACGCGCGCGCGTCGGGGAAGCGCTCCTGCGGATCCTTCGCGAGCGCACGCCGCAACACCGACTCGAGCTTCGGATCCACCTCGAGCTCCGCGCGCACGTCGGAGAGCTTCGGCACCGGCTCGAAGAGGTGCGCACGCAGGAGCTGCGAGCGACGGTCGTAATCGAAGGGCCGACGATCCGCGAGCAGCTCGAAGAAGAGCACGCCCGCAGCGTAGACGTCCGCGCGCACGTCGAGGGAGACGCCCGTGATCTGCTCGGGCGCCATGTACGCCGGCGTACCGACCACGCGCCCCTTGCGCGTCAGCGTGCCTTCTTGGCTGAGCTCGTCGATCGACAAGAACTTCGCGAGCCCGAAGTCGAGGATCTTCACCCAGGGCGTCGCGTCGCCGCCCTTTTCCACCGCTTGCCTCTCCACCAAGAACACGTTCGCGGGCTTGAGATCGCGGTGCACGATCTGCTGCTCGTGCGCGAACGCGAGGCCTTCGAGGATCTGGCGCATCAACCGCAACGACACGTCGGGATCGAGCGGCGAGCGCTGCAGACGATCCTCGAGGGTGTCGCCGCGCAGGAACTCCATCGCGATGAACACCGCGTCCTCGGTCACGCCGAAGTCCGCGATGTCGACGATGTGCCCGTGCGTCAGCCGACTCAGCGCGCGCGCCTCGCGCTCGAAGCGACGTCGCAGCGACTTGATGTGTCCGAGCGCCTCGTTGAGCACCTTGACCGCGTACGGCCGCGAGTCGCCGTCGCGCGACGCACGATAGACCACACCCGTCGCGCCGGCGCCGATGCGCTCGGAGAGTGTGTAGCCATCGAGGGTGCGCCCGAGCATCGGGTCGGTCGCGGTCACGTTCGGCAGGATATAGGTTTTTCGATCGTGGGCGGAAGCGATCGCGCGGGTTTTGCGCGGTGCGATGACGGGCTGCACGCCGACCCGACGACCGACGTTCCGCCCGACGCGTCCATGCCACCACGCCTCCCACGCGCGTTCACGTCGGCCCACGCAAACGGGAGTAGAGTTCGGTCCCCATGCGCCTCCACCCCGCGCGCGTCGCGTCGCTCACCGCGCTCGCCGCCATCGTCGCTGCGCTTCTGCTTCCCTCGTCGAGCCCCGCGCAGCCTCGCGACGCCCGCGACGCCTCCGTTCGCCGCGTCACGATCGCGAGTGCGGGCGACCTGCTCCTGCACATCAAGGTGAACGCCAGCGCGGCCCAGCGCGGTTGGGCGCACGTGCTCGGCGGGTTGCGCGAGGTCCTGCGCGACGACGAGATCGCCTTCGCCAACTTGGAAACTCCGCTCGTCGACGACGTCCGCGATCCGGTGACGGGCTCGCCCCCCGTGCTCGGCGCACCCTCCTCCGCCGCACGCGGCCTCGCCGAAGCCGGCCTCGACGTCCTCGGCTGCGCGAACAACCACGCCCACGATCAAGACGCGTCCGGCATGGCGCGCACCGTCGACGCCCTACGCGCGGCGAACCTCGTCGCGGTCGGGGCAGACGTCGATCCGGAGCGCGCCTTCGCGGCCGAGATCGTGGAGCGCGAGGGCGTGCGGGTCGCGTTCCTCTCCTACACCGAGCGCATCAACCGCCCCGCCGGCCGCACCACGCCGCGCGCCACGATCGCGTGGATCAAGCAGCGCGATCCGAGCGAGGCGATCCGCGCCGCCCGCGCGCGCGCCGACGTGGTCGTGCTCGCGGTGCACTGGAGCCACGACTTCATCCCCCACCCGCACCCGCGCCAACGCGCGCTCGCGCGGACCTGGGTGGAGGCGGGCGCGGATCTGATCGTGGGCACCGGCCCGCACGTGCTCCAAGAGGTCGAGCGCGTCCCGTCGCCGCGTGGCGAAGCGGTGATCGCGTACTCGCTCGGCAACCTCCTCTCGAACCAAGGCCAGCGCTGGATCCTCGGCCGTCGTTTTCCCGCGAGCGTGCACCCTGCCCTCAAGCTCGCGGAGACCCGCGACGGCCTGTTGCTCCGCACGCGCTTTTCGATCGAAGGCGATCGTGTGCGCCTCGAAGCGCTCGAAGGCGTCGCGCTCTGGACCGTCAACGACTTCTGGGAGCGCGCCCGCCGTCGCGAGCGCGAGCCCACGTACGACATCCGCATCCAACCGCTCGCGCAGGTCGACGAGCCGGTGCGCTCCGATCGCCTCGCCGCGATCCGGCGCGCGGTGGGCGACGCCGTGACGATCCCTTGAAGGCGATCGACGCGACCGCTGGAGCGATCACGACACGTCGCAACTCACGTCGACCGCGAACGCCGCCGATCAGCGCAGCGACTCGATCAGATCGAGCACCACCGGGCTCGACCAGTCGAACGCGCCGTCGTAGCGGAAGCGGACGAAGCCCTCGCGATCGATCACCCAGGTCTCCGGGTAGAGGCTCGTGCCGTACTTGCCTTCGACGGTGCTCTTGTCGGGATCGAAGAGGTGGTGCAGCTCCGGATCCGCGGGCAGCACCGTGCGCACGGCGTCCCAACCCGCGTCGGTCGAGACCGCGATCACCTGCACGTCGTCGCCCCAGCGCACCTTCGCCTGCTTGGCGAGCTCTTCGAGCGACGGCATCTCTTCGAGACACGGCGGGCAGGTGATGGACCAGAAGTTCATCACCACGACCTTGCCGCGCTGCGCGGACAGATCGTACGCGTGACCCCAGCGATCGTTCAGCGAGAAGCCGGGCGCGCGTCGAAACCCGCCGCGCGGGTTGTAGTAGTGCGGGAAGCCCGCCTGCCGCATCTCTGGCTCGTCGCCCGCCGCGAGCTCGTCGTGGAAGCTCGCGAGGGTCTCGTAGCGTCCGTCGCCGATCATCGAGCGCACGATCGACTCGCGCGTGCGCCGCGCGCCATCCGCGAGCGACATGCCGAGCATCACCACGAGCGGCGTGCCGATCGCGATCACGAGCCCGAGCGCCAGCAGCTCCTTCTTCTTCATCGCTTCGCGCTCTCCACGTCGCCCTTGCTCGGATCCCAACCGCCGAGCGGATCGGCGACCACGGAGGGTCGCACGAGGGCGCCCGCGAGGCGGAAATAGGGGCCGAGCGCGTCCGCGTCCAGCCGACGGGCGAGCTGATGCGTCGCGTGGTCGTCGAAGCGCGCCGGTACCCGTCCGCCGCGCACGTCGCAGTAGAGCCCGTCGTCGGGCCCGAGCCGAAGGGTCGAAGGATCGAGCGGCTCGCGTAGCCCACCGCTCAGGTGCAGCACGATCACCTCGTCCGCCTCGCGCCCCTCACCCGCGAGCTCGACCGAACGCACGAAGTACGGCGGCCCCTCGATCGCCACGAACGCCCAGTTGATGTCGTTCGCGAGGCAGTAGCGCCCGTCGGGCGCGCGATCGATCCAGCCGTCGAACGAACGCGTGACCCCGACGTGCTCCACGAGCTCGTCCCCGTTCCACCAGCGCCCCTTCGCGTCGCGACGGATCGCCGTCTCGCGCGTGAAGCCTCGCCGGAGCATCTCGGCCGGATCCATGGCTCCGGGCTTACCACGGATCGGGACGGAATCCGCTTCCTCGAAGGGCGGGCGCCAGCCGACCGCACGCTTCCGCTGTGCCAACTCTCCGCCGCACGTTGACAGTTCGCCGACCTCGCCGGAGTCTCCGCCGCCATGAGCAACATCCTGATCGTCGGCGCCGGCGGAGTCGGCGGAGTCGTCACCCACAAGTGTGCCCTCAACTCGGACGTGTTCCATCGCATCACGCTCGCCAGCCGCACGAAGTCGAAGTGCGACCGGATCGCGGGCGAGGTGAAGGAGATGCACGGGGTCGAGATCGCGACGGCCGCGGTGGACGCCGACCAGGTGTCCGAGATGGCCGCGCTCATCCGCGACGTGAAGCCCGACTTGGTGCTCAACGTCGCGCTGCCGTACCAGGACCTTCCGATCATGGATGCCTGCCTCGAGACCGGCGTCCACTACCTCGACACCGCGAACTACGAGCCGAAGGACGTCGCGAAGTTCGAGTACTCGTGGCAGTGGGCGTATCGAGAGCGCTTCGAGAAGGCCGGCCTCATGGCGCTGCTCGGCTGCGGCTTCGATCCCGGCGTCACGGGCGTGTTCACCGCGTACGCGGCCAAGCACCACTTCGACGTGCTCGAGTACCTCGACATCGTCGACTGCAACGCCGGCAACCACGGCAAGGCGTTCGCGACGAACTTCAATCCCGAGATCAACATCCGCGAGATCACGCAGCCGGGTCGCTACTGGCAGGACGGTCAGTGGGTGGAGATCCCGGCGATGAGCCTGCACAAGCCGATCGACTATCCCGAGATCGGCCCGCGCGAATCGTACGTGCTCTATCACGAAGAGCTGGAGTCGCTGGTCAAGAACTTCCCGACCCTGAAGCGCGCGCGCTTCTGGATGACCTTCGGCCAGGAGTACCTCACGCACCTGCGCGTGCTGCAGAACGTGGGCATGACGTCGATCAAGCCGATCGTCTACCAAGGCATGGAGATCGTGCCGCTCCAGTTCCTCAAGGCGGTGCTCCCGCCCCCGGAGGAGCTCGGTGAGAACTACACCGGGCAGACCTCGATCGGCTGTCAGATCAAGGGCAAGAAGGACGGCAAGGACAAGACGTACTTCGTCTACAACAACTGCGATCACGCGGCGTGTTGGCGCGAGGTGCGGTCGCAGGCCGTCAGCTACACCACGGGCGTGCCGGCGGTGATCGGCGCCAAGCTGATGGTGCAGGACACCTGGAAGCGCGCGGGCGTGTTCAACGTCGAAGAGTTCGATCCGGATCCCTTCATGAAGGAGCTCATGGTCCAGGGACTTCCGTGGGTGGAGCAGATCGACCCGAAGCTCCCGCACGACTACGACTGAGCTCCCGACGACGACCTGAGTGCTTCGACGTGGGGTCTGTCCGGCCCCACGTCGTGGCGACCCGCCGGAACGCAGCCGGCCCGAATCTCAACGACGTCTTCGGAGCGAACCGAGAGGTCGCGACGCGACGTCACGCACGCGGCAACACCGCGACCGAACGCGACCCGACGTCGCTCCGTCGGGCGACCGATCCCTCCCATCGACTCGAGTGAGCCCCATGGCGATCGACTACACGACCACGCCGAGCCCCTGCTTCGTCCTCGAAGAGGCGCGGCTTCGCGCCAACCTCGAGCTGCTGGCCCGCGTGCAGCGGGAGAGCGGCGCGAAGATCATCCTCGCCCTCAAGGGCTTCGCGATGTACGGGACGTTCCCGCTGGTGCGGCAGTACCTGTCGGGTGTCACCGCGAGCTCGCTCTCGGAGGCGCGGCTCGGACGCGAGGAGCACGGGGGCGAGGTGCACGCGTACTGCACCGCGTACATCGACGAGGACTTCGACGCGATCGCGGCGATCGCGTCGCACGTGACGTTCAACTCGGTGGGCCAGTTCGAGCGCTTCCGCGGTCGGCTCGCGGGCAAGAGCGCGGGGCTGCGCATCAACCCGGAGTACGCGGAGGTCGAGACCGACCTCTACAACCCGTGCGTGCCGGGCTCACGGCTCGGGGTGACGGCGGCGCAGCTCGGCGGGAAGTCGGCGGCTGACCCCGCCGACACAGGAATGAAGCTCCCCGAGGGCATCGAGGGGCTGCACTTCCACACGCTCTGCGAGAAGGGCTCCGACACCCTCGAGCGCACGCTGGAGCACGTGGAGGCGCGCTTCGGCTCGCTGCTCGACCAGGTGCGCTGGCTGAACATGGGCGGCGGGCACGCGATCACGCGCGCGGGCTACGACGTCGACAAGCTGATCGCGCTCGTGCGCGCGACGCGAGCGCGGCACCCGAACCTCGAAGAGATCGTGCTCGAGCCGGGCAGCGCGGTGGGTTGGCAGACCGGCGAGCTGGTCTCGACGGTGCTCGACGTCGTGGACAACGGCGGGGTGCGCACCGCGATGCTCGACGCCTCGTTCTCGGCGCACATGCCCGATTGCCTCGAGATGCCCTACCGCCCGACGGTGCTCGGCGCGAAGAACGACGCCGCGCCCGATGAGCCAGGACACCGCTACCACCTCGGCGGTCAGACCTGTCTGGCGGGCGACTTCATGGCCGACTACGTCTTCGAGAAGCCGCTCGCCGTGGGCGATCGCGTCGTGTTCTGGGACATGATCCACTACACGATGGTGAAGACGACCACGTTCAACGGCGTGAACCTGCCGGCGATCGCGATCGCGCGCGAGGACGGTCGGCTCGAGGTGCTCAAGCGCTTCGGGTACGAGGAGTACAAGAGCCGGCTCTGAGCCGTGGCGGCGACCGCGGACCCACGCGCGCTCGCAGGCGTCCGGGGACCCCGGCTGCGCGCGGACGCTGAGGAGGGCCACGTCGACGACGACGACACGCCGATCACGGCCGGTCGATGACGATCAGGCCGAGCAGGCCCCGATGGCGGGTCGGTGACGACGCGCGCTCGTTCGCCGATCCCCCTTGCTCCGACCGGCCGCCTCGCGAATCCTTCGCGGCCATATGGCAAGGCGCGTCGTAGTTCAGAAGTATGGCGGCTCCTCGGTCGCCGACGTCGAGAAGATCAAGAGCGTGGCGAAGCGTGTGGTCGCCACCCGCGAGCAAGGCTTCGACGTCGTCGTCGTGGTGTCCGCGATGGGCAAGACCACGGACGAGCTGCTCGCGCGCGCGAAGCTGATCTCGCCTTCGCCCTCGCGACGCGAGCTCGACATGTTGCTCTCGTGCGGCGAGCGCGTCTCGATGGCGCTGCTCACGATGGCCATCCAAGAGCTCGGCCACGAGGCGGTGTCGCTCACGGGCTCGCAAGCGGGCATCCTCACCAACGCACGACACTCCGGCGCGCGCATCATCGACGTGCGTCCCTTCCGCGTGGAGGACGAGCTCGACGACGGCAAGATCGTGATCGTCGCCGGCTTCCAAGGCGTCTCCTACAAGCGCGAGGTCACCACGCTCGGCCGCGGCGGCTCCGACACCACCGCGGTCGCGCTCGCGGGCGCGCTCGGCGCCGAATATTGCGAGATCTGCTCCGACGTGGACGGCGTCTACAGCGCCGACCCGCGGATCGTCGACGCGGCGACGCTGCTGAAGGCGATCTCGCACGAGGAGCTCCTCGAGCTCACGTCGCACGGCGCCAAGGTGCTGCACGCCGAGTCGGTGGAGTTCGCGCGCCGCAGCGGCGTCGCGCTCTGGGCTCGCGCGACCAACGGCGACGGCGAAGGCACGCGCGTCGACAAGCCGGAGGGTGTCGATTCGGAGCATCCGATCACGGGCGTGACCGGCGTGCGCAACCTGGTGCGTCTGCGCGCGCGCGTGACGCAGTCGATGGATCACATGCTCTCGGTCGCGGCGGACGCGTCGCTCCCGGTGCTCCACCTCGACGCCGACCACGAGATCGCCGACCTCTGGTTCTCGCCCACCGACGTGCCGGACTGGTCGAAGGTGCGCGAGAAGCTGATGGGTCAGGTGGAGATCGAAGAGGCGTGCGGCGCGGTCTCGATCGTGGGCGACTTCTTCGGCCGCAACGCCGCCAAGCTCGCCCGCGCGCGCTCGGTCGCGGCCGGCATCGGCATCCGCATCAAGGCGATGGCCACCTCGCCCCTGCGGGCCACGCTCTTCTGCGCGGAAGCGGACGTCGACGCGCTGACGAGGGCCTTGCACCGCGCCTTCCGCGAGGAGTGAGCTCGCACGCGAATTCATCGGCTCCGCGCGTGAGCGCGAGCCGATGAATCGTTCGACCCGGAAGGGTCGCGCACACGAATGGGCCGCGGTTCGCAGGGACCGTGGCTCGTCAGGCTTTCCGGCTTCGAGGACGAGGCATCCGAGGCGAACCGGCGGCGGACGAATCGATCGAGCGCCGCTCGTCGACAGCGATGCGCTTCGTGCGCATGAGCGGTCCTCAACAAGCCTGACCCCGGTGCCACGAATGACCATCCGCCCCCGCGACCCGCGCCTCCTGACCGACCAAGACGTCGACTACGGTGCATTCCGTTGTTGCGGAGACGAAGACCTGGTCTTTCTCCGTTGCAATCACTGCGGGCACGTTTGGGTCGAATGCTACGAGTGCTCGACCTGGTATGTCGATTTGAACGACCTCTCGAAGAGGGCGAGCTCCTTCCTTTCCTCCACTGACGAGAGGCTCGCGTGCCCCGCATGTCGAAGGCCGTTCTCGGAGTTCAAGTATCTCGACCCCGCGAAGGTCGACCACTGTCTCGCCACCGAGCAACAGGTCGTGGATGCGGACCACGAAAGGTTCCTCGCTCCGCACCTTCGTCAGGAGCGTCGACGGAGGGCCGCCGCCCGCGCGCTCGAGGGTTTGTCGATCGGAGATGCGTTCGGCGAAGCGTGCTTCGTGCACGACGTCGATCGGGGCACTCTGCCCCCGATTCCCTGGACCTGGACGGACGACACAGCGATGGCGCTCTCGGTCTTCGACGAGCTCGTCGCCCACGACACGATCGATCCCGATCGCCTCGCGCAGAGGTTCGCCCGTCGCTACGCCGAAGATCCGAGGCGCGGCTACGGCGGCACTGCGCATGGGATCTTGAGGGCGATCGGCGAAGGCGTCGCGTGGCAGGACGCGGCTTCACGCGTGTTCCACGGGACCGGCTCGATGGGAAACGGCGCTGCCATGCGTGTAGCACCCATCGGCGCGTACGCATCGGACGATCTCGTGCGTGTGGTGGAGATGGCCGACGCCTCCGCACGCCCGACGCATGCGCATTCCGACGCGCGAGCCGGTGCGATCGCCGTCGCGGTCGCAACCGCACATCTCTTCGCGGGCGGAGAGGTCGACGCGCTCTTCGACGTGGTTCTGGCGCATACCCCCGAAGGCGAAACGAGGAGCGGCATCCTCCGCGCGCGAAGCCTGCTGCACCTCGAAGATCCACGCAGTGCGGCATCGATTCTCGGCAGTGGCCACCGACTCGTGTCGTCGGACACGGTGCCCTTCTGTCTGTGGAGCGTCGCGAAGGGCGCCGACGACTACGCGTCCGCGATCTGGCGTACCGTGCGTGGTGGAGGTGATCGCGACACCACCTGCGCCATCGTGGGAGGGATCGTTGCTGGCTGCGCGGAGATCCCGAAGAGCTGGCGCGAGGCGCGCGAACCGCTCGCGACCTGAGAACATCGGACGAGCGAGTCGTGGCCGTGTGGTCCCGCGATAGGCGACGGGCATGACAGGTATCGATCGTGTACCCTCCCGCGCCGGAAGCCTGGTTTCGGCAGGACTCGTGCGCGGTGGTGCGTGGTCGCGAGCCGTCGAGTCGTTCGTGGAGAGGGAGCCTTACGTGGACATTCGCGCTTGGATGGTGGTGATCGCTTCGTTGGCGGCAGCGTGTGGCTCGGACGGCGGGCGACGGCCGAGTCGTCCCGGCGGCGGCGACTCGGGAGTCGGAACGGACGGCGGCCTCGCGATGCGCCCCGACACGGGGCCCTGCACGCCGATCGGTGCCGAGAACACGCCAGAGACGTGCGCCGACGGCCTCGACAACGACTGCGACGGTCTGTGGGATTGCTCGGACGAAGCGTGCTCGGGCGTCGGCTCCTGCCCCGTCTGCGGCAGCGTCGACACGCAGCTCGGCGCGCCGCTGGCGCTCCCCGACGGCGTCGGGAGCGACGAGTGCTCGAGCACGAGCGACACGAGCTGCGGCGGGGCGGAACAGTGCTTCGAAGTCGGTGAGGACCCGTTCTTCGGAGGCTCGGGGTTCGAGTGCCGCGAGTCCTACCGCTCGAGCCTCGACTTCATCGGCTTCGCAGACGGCGCGACGTTCGCCGACGTGAGCGACCTCGTCTCGGTCTGCGTGACGATGGAGCACTCGTGGGTGCGTGACCTCGAGATGCGCCTCGAGGCGCCGAACGGTCAGTTCGTCCGCCTGCAGGCCTTCGCGGGCCGCGAGGGCGGTGAGCTCTACCTCGGCGAAGCCGACGACTGCGACAGCAGCAGCAGCCCGAGCCCGGGCACCGGCGCGCGCTACTGCTGGACCCCCACCGCCACGCGCGCGACGATGTTCGACTACGCGGGTGGCTACGACAGCGTGACGGATTGCTTGGGCGGCACCGCCGACATGCTCCCGCCGGGCGACTACAGCACGTCCGACCCGTTCACGAACCTCATCGGCACGCCGCTGAACGGCCGCTGGACGCTCTCGGTCACCGACCTCTGGGGCGCGGACAACGGCTACATCTTCGACTGGTCGATCTCGTTCAACGCGCGGAACGTCGAGGACTGCTCGTCGCCGCTCATCTGAGCGAGTCGCGATTCGTTCCATGAAAGAGGCCCGCTTCGGCGGGCCTTTTTTCGTGTGTGCTGGTTGTCGTGCGAGCGCCGTCGTGGGCGGTGATCGGTTCCTCACATCGGTCCGTCACCGATAGAAGAGCAACTGGTCGACGCACTCGGGTGGCAGATCCCCCGACAGATACTCCTCACACGAGACCGTTTCGATGAAGGGGATGCACGCGTCGTAGAAGGCGTCGATGTCGCGAACTTCGTCGACGCCGCCACACCCCGCGCCGAAGCGGGCCCGGAAAGAGTCCTCGATCGCTTCTTCCACGGCTTCCCGGTCGTCCCCGCAGTCCTCGGCGGTGTCGCCGTACGCTCGCACGAGATCCCGGCAGGCCTCAGGCCCGGGATCGGTACATCCGCCGGCGAGCATCAGTCCCGCGAGGAGGGGAAACCAGAGACGCGCTTCGAAGTGCATGAGACCCGTCTACCACGATCGAGCGTGGGCGCGCATCCCGCGGAACCGGATGGCGAAACGCCCACTCGACCCCGCGGAATCCGGCGGCTGAATGCCCACTCGACCGATCGTCGCGGTTCAGCGCTCACCCTTCTTCACTTCGAACTTCAGCTTCATCGGCGGGATGCCCCAGATGTCCTTCGCGTACTCCGCGATCGTGCGATCGCTCGAGAAGGTGCCGACGTGCGCGATGTTCTTCACGACGCGCCGTGTCCACTCGTCTTGGTCGCGGTAGACGCGGTCGACGTCGGCCTGGGAGTCCGCGTAGGCGTCGAAGTCGGCGCAGTGCTTGTACGTGTCCCAGCCGGTCAGCTCCTGCACGAGATCGCGGAAGCGTCCGGTCTCCTCGGGGCAGAAGAAGCCGTCGCGGATCGACTCGATCGCGCGGCGCAGGCGCGGGCTCTCCGCCACGTAGGTCCACGGCCGGTACCCACGGGCGTCGAGATCGTCGACCTCCTCCGCGGTGAGCCCGAAGAGGAAGAAGTTCTCCGCGCCCACCTGCTCGCGGATCTCGATGTTCGCGCCGTCGAGCGTGCCGATCGTGAGCGCGCCGTTCATGGCGAACTTCATGTTTCCGGTGCCCGAGGCTTCCTTTCCGGCGGTGCTGATCTGTTCGCTCAGATCCGCAGCCGGGATGATCCGTTCGGCCAGAGTCACCGAGTAGTTCGGCAAGAACGCGACTTTGAGCCGGCCGCGCATCGCGGGATCTTTGTTGATGACCTCCGCGAGGTCTCCGACGAGCTTGATGACCTTCTTGGCCATCCAGTAGCCGGGCGCAGCCTTGCCTGCGAAGAGGAAGGTGCGCGGCACGACGTCCAGGTTCGGGTCGTCCTTGAGCTTCCAGTAGAGCGACGCGATGTGCAGCGCGTTGAGGAGCTGGCGCTTGTAGAGGTGGATGCGCTTGATCTGGACGTCGAAGAGCGAGTCCGGGTCGATCTTCACGTCGCAACGATCCTTCACGATCGCGGCGAGCTTCACCTTGTTGTCGCGCTTGATGTCGCGGATCTCGTCGCGGAAGTGCGCGTCCTCCGCGAGGGGCGCGAGCTTCTCGAGCTCTTCGAGGTGGGTGACCCAGCCCTTGCCGATGCGCTGCGTGATGGCGCGGGCGAGCTTCGGGTTCGCGCTGAGCAACCAGCGTCGCGGCGTAACGCCGTTGGTCTTGTTGTTGAACTTCTGCGGCCACATCTCCGCGAAGTCCTTGAGGACACGCTCGCGGAGCAGCTTGCTGTGGAGCTCCGCGACGCCGTTGACGCTGTGCGCGCCGACCACCGCGAGGTGCGCCATGCGGATCTGCTTCTCGCCGGATTCCTCCACGATCGACATGCGCCGCACGCGCCCGACGTCGCCGGCCGCGAAGACGTGCACCTCGCGGAGGAAGCGGTGATTGATCTCGAAGATGATCTCGAGGTGCCGCGGCAGCAGACGCTCGAAGAGCGCGACCGGCCACTTCTCGAGCGCCTCCGAGAGCAGGGTGTGGTTCGTGTAGGCGACGGTCTCCCGCGTGATCTCCCACGCCGCTTCCCACGGCAGGTGCTCGAGATCGACGAGGACGCGCATCAGCTCCGCCACCGCGATCGCCGGGTGGGTGTCGTTGAGCTGCAGCGCGACCTTCTTGCTGAACTGACCGAAGTCCGCGTGCTTTCGCTTGTAGCGGCGGATGATGTCGGCGATCGAACAAGCGACGAAGAAGTACTGCTGCTTCAGACGCAGCTCTTTGCCTTCGGGCGCGACGTCGTTCGGGTAGAGGACCTTCGAGATCGTCTCACCGACCACCTTGTCGTCGACCGCGGCCTGGTACTCACCGCGGTTGAAGCGCTCGAAGTCGAGCTGCTTGGACGCCCGCGCGCTCCAGAGGCGCAGCGTGTTCACGGTGTCGTTGTCGTAGCCCGCGATGGGCATGTCGTAGGGGACGCCGAGCACCTCGGTGCCGCCGACCCAGTGCGCGGTGAGCCGCCCGTCTTCCTTGATGTGCTCCACGTGCCCGTAGAAGCGCACCGGCTGCGCGTACTCGTGCCGCGCGATCTCCCACGGGTTGCCGAGCGCAGCCCACGCGTCGGGCGACTCGACCTGCCAACCGTCGCGGATGAGCTGCTCGAAGATGCCGAACTCGTAGCGGATGCCGTAGCCCATGCCCGGAATGCCGAGCGTGGCCATCGAGTCGAGAAAACACGCCGCCAGGCGCCCGAGGCCGCCGTTGCCGAGGCCGGGGTCGTGCTCGGTCTCGAGGATGTCGGCGAGCGCGATGTCGTAACGACGCAACCCGGCGTCCGCGAGATCCCAGAGGCCGAGCTTGCGGAGGTTGTCCGCGAGCGCGCGCCCCATGAGGAACTCCGCGGAGAAGTAGTACGCGCGCTTCACGTCGGCCTCGTGGTGCGCGCGCTGCGTCTGGATCCACCGGTGGATCATCCGATCGCGCACCGTGTGCGCCATCGAGCGGTAGATGTCGTCGGACGTCGCGAACGGCATGTCCTTCGCGCACGTGTAGAAGAGGTGGTCGAGCACCGCGCGCTCGAGCGTCTTCGGGCTCATGCCCGTGCGGTCGTCCTCGATGATGAGGTTCGGGTTCGTCTCGAAGAGGTTCTTGGGCTCGCCGACGTC
>JALOQC010000481.1 GCA_025453555.1 Myxococcota bacterium
CAAAGCACATCAACCGCGGAATCGTTGGAGCTGGTGGATGAAGTCACCGAGAACGCGGTGTCCGCGTTCGGACTGCCATAGAACTCATCCGCTCCAGCTCCCATCGAAGCGTTGACTCCGAATGCGAAATCGGATGCGAACGCGCCCATGTAGATGGACCCGAGCGAAGCCGTGCACCCAAACAAGCTGCCCGTGTGAACGGAGACGATGTCGTCACCGCCGAGCGCATTGATCACGAGCGGGCTGCTCGCAGATGTCGAGTTGTTGCAGTTGATGTAGTCGGTGAACTGCCAGATTCCGTTCTGATCCTCCCAGCATACTCCAACTTTGTTGCGACGAAGATATGTCGGCGTGCCAAGCACGTACACCAAGCTGTACGTCTCGCCGACGATGATCGTGTTGTTCCCGTTGTCCGCGTCGAAGGTGCCACACTGCGCCTCGGCAGCAGTCGTCACCATCGTCGTAGCACACAGCAGAATCCCCAGTGGCAGCCACTTCATCATCATCCTCCTCCTCTTAGTGCTTTCGATACCCATTCCTTTCCTAGCGGTTGCGCAGCGCTTCCAGCATCACCCACATGGGTGATGCTGGCCAACTGTCACACTGTCTTCACATTCGGGAACGACGCCCCAAAAGAAAAGCCCGGCCGAAGCCGGGCTTTTTCTTCGAAGTCTCGAACGGTCTCAGATGCCGAGGCTGTTCGAGATGCCGTACTCACCCTGAAGCTGGATCAGGTACTCGAGGAACGACTCCTGCGACTCGATCGAGCGACGCAGCGCGAGGATCTCGGCCGGATCCGTCTCGGCCTCGAGCTCGTTCTGCAGATCCACGAGGCGACGCAGGATCTGGAAGCCCAGCTGCTCCTCCTCGAGGTTGTAGGTGAAGCGCGGGCGCACCTTCACCGCCACGTAGGGCGTGTGCAGGCGGTCCGAGCTGTAGATGACGTACGTTGCGTCCTCCGGCGTCGCGCAGTCCGCGTCCCCCCCCCCGACGATCGGGTGGGCGGTGCCAGGGATGCGGTCGCCGTACGCGCAGGCCGGGTTTCCGTTCGGCTGCACGTCCGGGATGTCGTGGCCCGTTCCGTCGCCGAGGCGGAAGATGATCAGGCGCTGCTCGAACGACGAGTCGTAGAACACCGGGAACTGAGCGAGCGCGAGGATCGTCGCCCACGAGCGCAGCACGACGTTGGTCGTCCCGCCGAGCGCCGGCTCCGGGTACTCGGTGTCGTGGTTCCCACCGCAGGGCACCGCTTCGGCACCGATGCGACAGTTGCCACCGAAGAGACCGAAACCACGGTCCCAGTTCATGTGGACGATGTCCACGTCCCCGCCCCCGGCGTCGACGACGCGCGGCGCGAACCAGCGCGGCTCGTCGAGCACGATACCCCCGAAGAACTCGGTGATCTCGGTCGGGAAGAGGTCGTAGTAGTTGAGGTAGAAGCGCTCGTCGATCGTGAAGCTCAGGCCCCAGTCACGGATGGCGAGCGCGAGCAGCGCGTAGAACTTGTCGTAGAAGACGCCGCCCTGCTCCGCGCGGAAGAAGCCCTGGTGGCCTTCCTGGAACTTCGTCCACATCCCGAAGCCGTCGCCGGCCTCGAGCGTGAAGTCCGCCCCCGCGATCTCACCCTCGCCCATGTGACGGTACGTGCCGTCGTCGCCCTGCACGTACGAGCCGGCGTCGGGCAGGTTCACGAGCTCCATCATCCAGTTCATGCCGATGATGGATGCCTCGTACTGATCCTCGAGACCCATCGGGCCGCTCTGGTTGCCCACGTTCGACTGGAACCCGGGCTCGTAGAACACGCGGAAGAAGAGGTGCTGGTACATCTTCGCGACGTCGATGACCGACCCGAAGCTGCTCGCCACGCGCGGACCGGCGCTGAAGAAGCGGCGGTTGTAGCTGGTGGCGTAACCCTCGTACCAGCGACGGCGGTAGTGATCGACTGCCTCGGTGAAGGACTCGCCGGCGTCGCCGGTCGAACACCAGCTGAGGTCGACGCTGCGCTCGTCGTTGCAGAAGAGGTAGCGCACGGGGAAGAAGTCGGTGACCCCGTCGCCGTCCGCGTCGGAGACGTACGGACGCGCTCCGAAGTAGTAGTCCTCGACGTCGCGGTCGTAGTTCGAGCAGATGCAGTTGCGGTCACCACCGCACTCGGTCTGCAGGCGCGCGTAACGCGGGTGCTTCACGCAGCGCTGGAAGATCGCCTGGTCTTCCGGACCGGGGCCCGGACAGTCGGTGTCGACCGTGCAGGACTCGCCACCCTGGTACGACTCGACCCAGCGGCGCGGCGTGGTGTGCGACGCGAGGAGCGGGTTGTACAAGCGCGACACGCGCGGGTTCACCCGCGGCTCGCCTTCGTACACCTCGACGAGGTCGAAGTAGTTCCACACGGTGGCCGCCACGTCGTACCGGCCGAGGCCGGACGTGTCCGACTGGTCGCCGTTGTAGTCCATGATGGAGCCGGTCATGTAGTTGTGGGCGCCACGCGCTGCGCGCTCGTTCCGCACGTTGCGAAGGGCCTCGCCGTACGCGCCCAACTCCTGGTTGCCGAGGTATCCGTCGCCGTTGGCGTCGAACGCCTCGTAGCGCGGGAGCTCCAGGCCCTCGCCGACGACCAGGTTGAAATAGCCGTCCGCGTAGTTGTTGCGGTCGAAGCTCGCGCCGAAGTTGTGACGCAGACCCACGCTGTGGCCGATCTCGTGGTGCTGCACGGCGCGCATGTTCATCTGCTGGATGCGGATGGACGCCTCGCCGAGCGGACGGTCACGGAACGCCTCGGCCCAGTACTCCCAGTAGCGTGCGCGGAGGAAGTTCCGCGGATCCGTCATCTCGGAGAAGTCGTAGCCGACGATGCCCGCGCGGTGCGCGATCTCGCGGTGGCGATTGATCGTGCGGACGTGATCCATGCCGCGGAAGGGCGACATCTGATCGAGGATCTCCGGGTTCGTCAGGTTCGACGCGGTGTCGTTCGGGTTCAGCGACGCCGCCACGTAGGACTGCGCGCCGTTCGCGAAGTGCGCGTTGAGCGACTGACGGCCGATCGACTCCATCAGCTGCGTCTCGATGGAGGTGCCCGCGAGGTTGCGCATCCGATCTTGGAAGATGTTGAAGCGCGCGCCGTCGCCGTGGAGCGTCTCCGCCTTCGGCATGAGGTCCGCGAGGCGCTCCATCAGGATCTCTCGGCGGACATCGCCGATCGGGAGCGCCGGGCGGCCCCCGCCGACCTCGTTGCTGAAGCCGTCGCTGCCCGAGGGCGCGATGCCGACCGGGAGCTCCGTGCGGCCCGTGACGCGACCGAAGTAGTCGCGCATCGAGTCACCGTCGACCCAGCCCTCCGCGAACGACGGGTCGTCCGTGGTTCCGCAGCCTGCGTCGCCGATGCAGCGGAGGACCTGGAACCACTGGGTCGCCACCATCGTGAGGTTCTCGCTCACGATGCTCGCGTAGTTCGCGTCCGCCGTGATCAGCTCGCCGCTGATCGGATCGGCGCGGATCTCCGAGACACCACCGAAGTAGGTCCCGATCTGATCGATGTAGTTGAAGAACTGGTAGCGGATGTCGCCCTGCTGCTCGTAGCGGACGCGCGCTCCCTGATCGTCGACGACCTCGCCGCAGGCCTGCTCGGCGTCGGTACGCCACCAGTCACACGCGTTCGTCTTGAGGAGGAACATGCACTCCTCGCCGACGAACTCCCAGCGGTACGCGCCCGGGATCGTGTACTCGTCGTAGCTCTGCGGACGCGCGGGCTCGTCGAAGCCGTCCACGTTGCGGATGTGGCACTGGTACGGGTTGGCGAGCCCGAGCGCCGTCCACTGCTCCGGCGTGACGAAGGGGTTGTACTCCGCCGGGCACTGACCGTCGCCGTCGGCGTCGTCCGCGGAGCCCTCGAAGCAGTACGCCGTCGGGTCGTCGGTCTGGACGGGGATGGTCACGCTCCCGAAGTTCGGGAGATCGAGACCACGCGCCGCGCGCCAGCCGCGCATGAAGACCTCGTTCCAGTTGCCCACGGTCTCGTAGGCGGCCTTGACGAGGTGCGTCGGGAAGCCGTCGTTGAGGTGGTAGACGACCGGGCGGATCTCACGCTGCTCGAGCGGGATCGTGCAGCGACGCGCCGAGCGGTCGCAGATCGAGCCTTCGACGCCACCCTCGGTGCCGAAGCGGCCGTCGCACTGCCAGTCGCTCACACACGCGGAGTCGGTGAGCGAGCGGCGGAAGAGGTTGTGCTGCGGGCGGTAGAACGTGAGGAGGTCGGTCTCGCCGTAGTCACCCGTGAGGCCACCCTCGCAGATGTTCTGCTCGGTGTTGCAGGAGCGACCACGCGAGGTGTCGTAGCAGCGGCTCTGACCTTCGCCGCAGACCTGACCGGGCGGACACGCGCAGACGGCGCTCGCCGGACACTCCGCGTCGGTGGTGCAGAACGCGCCCGCGACGAGATCACCGCAGTGCGCATCCCCCGCGCAGAACTCGCCGAGCTCGCCCGGGTTCTGACCGCCGCGCACGTAGGTGCGCTGGTAGGTGCGGAAGGTGCCGAAGCGGTCGAACTGCGAGTGCGACTGCTGCGCCGACGCGAACGTGTGGTTCGGCGGGACGCGGAGGAACGCCGTGCGCACCGGGACGGAGACCGTCTGGCATGGACCACCGCCGAGGAAGAGACAGCTCCCGCCGGGCGAGAACATCGTCATCGTGGTGAACGACATGTAGTGGACGGTGTCCGCCATGTCGGCCGGCCACTCGTCCGCGAGGCGGTAGTCCGGGTCCTCGGCGACGCGCACGAACTGCGGCGCCCACTCGGCCGGGAAGTCCGGATGCGATCCGGGCTCCTGGATGAAGGCCGCCGACTCGCGCTGCCACGTGCCCTCGAGGTCG
>JALOQC010000482.1 GCA_025453555.1 Myxococcota bacterium
GCACGCTCTACGAGGTGCTCCGCGCGCTGCACGACGAGCGCGCAGAGGGCGAGCTCGTCGTGCGCGACCGGAGCGGCGCGGTGCATCGCGTGGTCTTGCGCGCGGGCCGGCCGGTGGCCGCGAAGGTGCGGGGACGCTTCGATCCCTTGCTCGCGCGGCTGCGCGAGCAAGGCGCGCTCGACGAAGACGCGCACCGTCACGCGCTCGGGCAGCTCGCGTGCACCGAGCGCCGCGCGGGCGAGGTCGCGCGCCGCCTCGGGGCCGCGCCGCAGCAGATCGAACGCGCGCTCTCGGCCCAGCTCCGGGCCGCGCTCGACGCCCTCGCGCGCCGCGTCGACGGAACCGCGGCGACGTACGCGTTCGAAGCGCGGCGCGTGGCGGCGGCGGAGATCGCGTCGTGGACCGCGCTTGCCTCGTTCGCGTCGACGCCCTCGTCGACGGCGACCTCTTCGTCGACGGCGACCTCTTCGTCGACCTCGAGCGCGTCGTCGCGCGCGAAGAGGTCTGCGCCGCGCCCGGCGCGCCCGAGCCCCGCGTCACGCCTCCCCGAAGGTCTCGACCGCGCGACGTTTCGTCGCCTCGCGCGCGCGCTTCATCCCGATCGCGCGCACGGACTGTCGGAGCGCGAGCGCGCCGAGAACGCGCGTGCGCTCGCCGAGCTCACCGCGCGTTGGCACGGGCTCGGCTGAGCGCTCGCGAAACCTCGGGTCCCGGCCACGTTCCGCGCTCACTCCATCGGCCGGAGATCCGACGCGACCTCGAACGACGCCTCGGTCGCGGCGCGCAGGTCGTCGACCGTCGTGCCGGGTGCGATCTCGCGCAGCAAGAGGCCCGCCGGTCCGACGTCGAACGCCGCCAGATCCGTGAAGACCTGGTGCACCACGCGCACACCGGTGAGCGGCAGCGTGCACTCCTTCAGGAGCTTCGCCGCGCCGTCCTTCGCGGTGTGCTCCATCATCACGAGCACGCGCTTGGCGCCCGCGACGAGGTCCATCGCGCCGCCCATGCCCTTGATCATCTTGCCGGGGATGGTCCAGTTCGCGAGGTCGCCGCGCTCGCTCACCTGCATCGCGCCGAGCACACACAGATCGATGTGACCACCGCGGATCATCGCGAACGACTCCGCGCTGTCGAAGAACGCCGAGCCGGGGAGGGTGGTCACGGTCTGTTTCCCGGCGTTGATCAGATCGGGATCTTCTTCGCCTTCGAAGGGGAAGGGGCCGATGCCGAGCAGGCCGTTCTCGCTGTGGAGCACGACCTCGACGCCGTCGGGGACGTGGTTGGCCACCAGGGTGGGCATGCCGATGCCGAGGTTGACGTAGAAGCCGTCGCGCAGCTCGCGGGCGATGCGGGCGGCGAGTTGGTCGCGGTCGAGCGCCATCACGCGCCTCCCTTCGGGTTGCCGGCTTTGGAGCGGACGGTGCGCTGTTCGATGGGCTTCTCGTAGCCCGAGCCGAGGACGATGCGTTGCACGTAGATGCCGGGGGTGTGGATCGCGTCCGCTTCGAGCTCGCCGACCTCGACCAGCTCCTCGACCTCCGCGATGGTGACGCGTCCGGCCATCGCCATCATCGGGTTGAAGTTCCGCGCGGTCTTTCGATAGACGAGGTTTCCGTGGCGGTCGCCCTTCCACGCCTTGACGATGGCGACGTCGGCGGTGAGCGCGGTCTCCATCACGTAGGTGCGGCCGTTGAACTCGCGCGTCTCCTTGCCCTCCGCGACCTGCGTCCCGACGCCGGTCGGCGTGTAGAAGGCAGGGATTCCAGCGCCGCCCGCGCGGATTCGCTCCGCGAGCGTGCCCTGCGGGTTCAGCTCGACTTCGAGCTGTCCGCTGAGGAACTGTTCGGCGAAGATCTTGTTCTCTCCCACGTAGGAAGAGATCATCTTCTTCACCTGGCCGTTCGCGAGGAGAACGCCGAGACCCTTGTCGGTCGTGCCGCAGTTGTTGCTGATGATCGTCAGCCCGCGCACGTTCTTCTCGCGCAGCGCGCGGATGAGGTTCTCGGGGTTGCCGCAGAGGCCGAAGCCTCCGCTCATGAGCGTGATCCCGTCGCCGACGTCCGCGAGCGCGGCCGCGGCGGAGGGGTAGACCTTGTGCATGGCGCGGGAGCATCGCGGCCGCCCGACGTTCGGGTCAAGGCGCGTCCTCACGCGCGTGTCGAAGTCGGGCGATTCGACGACGCACCGCCGTTTCGGCGTGGGTCAGAGCGTCGCGTCCTCACGCGCGCGTCGAAGTCGGGCGATTCGACGACGTACCGCTGGTGTCGGCGTAAGTCAGAACGTCGCGTCCAACGTGAGCGCGGCGCCGTCGCGCAGCGGGGCCACGCCCGCACCGCGGACTCGGAAGCCTTCGGGCTCGCGCGTCGCGACGTCGCCGCCTTCGCGGACGAGGCGGTCGCGCAGATCTTGGTATGCGTCCCAGCGACGCTCGGCGTCCGAGCGCGTGAAGAGCGAGATGACGCCGCTGAGCACCGAGATGCCCGAGCCGATGAGGATGAAGTAGTCGAACGGATCGACGATCTTGAAGTCGTTGGGCGCGAGGTACATCGGGATGAACGCGATGCCGGCCGCCATGTTCAGGCTCGCGTCGAGCACGCGGACGACCTTGGAGCGGCGGGCGAGGGTCTCGAGCGCGTTCTCGCCGAAGGTCAGGCGGGCCATCACCTCGTCCATCGTGGCCATCGGCATCGCGGTGAAGGCGATGTGATCGCGCGCGGGGCGTGGGTTGAGGGCGAGGGTCACGATCCCGCGGATCACGTTGGAGCTGCCCCAGAGCAAGAGGTAGCCGCCGAGCGAGCGGCTCTCGTCGTATTGCCAGATGCCGATGCCCGTGAGCGTCGCGCCACCGACGATGGAGAGCACACCGTCGACGACGCCGCTGCCGCCGCGCGCGGCGAGGGCTTGGAGGCTGGAGTCGAGCACCCGCAGGCGCGTGGCCACGCGGCTGGGCAGCGCGAGGTCGGGGGAGTCGGCGACCCGGTAGGGCTCGGGGCGCGCGGTGCCGCCGCCGGCGGTCGGGTAGCGAACGGCAGGATCGTAGGCGGTGGGCGGCGGAGGCGGGACCTGACCGAGCTCGGACGACGGCGTGGGCGTCGCGGAGGGCGCTTCGGGCGTGGTGGTCGCGTGCGGTGTGGTCGCGTGCGGTGTGGTCGCGTGCGGCGTGGTCGCGGGCGGTGAAGGCGTGGTCGTCGCGGGAGCGCCGCCACCGCGCGGGTTCGACAGCCCGCTGGCGCTTTCCTGCGCGGAGGCGAGCGCAGGGACGAGGCCGAGCGTGAAGAGCACTAGAGCGCATCTCACAACCTCCCGTGAGGTGATTCGTGGCAGCCCGTGCGTCGATCGCCGCGTCCGCGAACCGAGGAAATGTGGTGCATTTTCGAGCGTGAGTGGATGGCGGCGTGCGGCGTGCGGATGCCGCGAAGCGGCCGCGGGAGGTTTTGAGATGCGCTCTAGTACACCCGCCCGCAAGTTCGTTCCGGGTTGCCGTGGATGATCGGCGTGGAGGTCGTTCGTCGCGCCGACGAAGGACAGGCCGAAGCCTATTCGAGGAGGTCGGCGAGCGAGATCCGCGTCGAGGGCCGCGGATACCCGGAACGAACTTGCGGGCGGGTGTACTAGCGCGAGGAACGCCGACGAACGCATGGGAGGAAGTATAGGGGCCAGCGCGGGCCATCGTCAGGTGCACGACACTGCTACGCTGCGCGCGTGCGTTCGCTCGTCGTCGGGCTCGTGTGCTCGTTGCTGTGCGCTCCCGCCGTGGCGCAGCCCAGAGCGGGCCGCGACGCGAACGCGCCCACCGAGCGTCGGATTTCGCCCGCAGAGCGGCGGGCCATCTCGCGTGCGGATCGCTGCGCGGTGGAGATCAAGGCGCACCTGAACGCGGAGCGTGTCGCGCGAGCACGGCGAGCGGTGGACCGCTGCGCCACCGATGGTGATCCGCGTTGGGCGTGGCTCGCGGCGCTGCTCGTGCCGCGCGAGCTCGCGGTGCTCGTGGAGCCGAGCCCGGAGCTTCGGGCCGACGTCGAACGCGTGCGTGCGCGCGTGGCGGCGACGCGGGCGACCTCGTTCGTCGACGAGCGCGACTCGCTCGCGCGGCTCGGAGCGTGGATGGCGCTCGTCGCTGGCGAAGACGTTTGGATCGACGTGGGCCCGCAGGATCCCGAAGGGGCGGCGTGGTTGCGGCGCGCGGGCGCGCTGCGTTGGCGCCGCGGTCAGCGCCTCGAGGCCGAGCGCGCGCTGCGGCTCGCGGCCAGCTCGATGCCGCAGGATCCGGAGCTCGCGCGGGACCTCGCGGCGCTCGAGGTCGCGCGAGGGCGCGCGGAGGACGCGGCGGCACGGCTCGGAATCGCACGCAACGGGAACCCCGACGATCGGCGGCTGCGTCTCGAACAGGCACTCGCGTGGCTGGCCGCGGGTCGGGGCGACGAATCGCTCGGGCTCTTCGAGGCGCTCGCGCGCGACGCCGATCCCGAGACGCACGGAGAAGACCTGCTGCGCCTCGCGACCGCGCGCCTCGAGCTCGGGCACGCGACCCGCGCCGAAGTGGTGGCGCGCGAGGCGGTCGAACGATTGCCCGTCGCGCGTCGCGCGGAGGCCCACGCGGTGCGTGGCCTCGCCCTGCTCGCGCTCGGTCGACGTGCGGAGGCCCGCGTCGCGCTCTCGATCGCAGAGGACGACGTGCGCGCACGCTCCGCCCTCGAAGCGCTCGACGCCCCGTGAGCTGCTAGCCCGAGCGCTTTTTCGGCGATTTTTCCGCGTCTCGCGCCAGCGGGTGGGCCTTGTCGTAGACCTCGAGCATGCGGTCGATGCTCACGTGCGTGTAGCGCTGGGTCGTCGAGAGGCTCGCGTGACCGAGCAGCTCCTGGATC
>JALOQC010000483.1 GCA_025453555.1 Myxococcota bacterium
GCCCGTCGCCCTCTGAGACATTCTCGTTCGGCTACTGGTCGACCGCTCGCCTCATCGTCGACTAGTCGTCGGCCTTGACTCGCTCAGAGCCGACCTCGCCACGAATGCCCGTTGGTGAGGTCAGGTTCGCGATGATGTTCGTCTTGAACGTCGCCCCCGCATCCGGTGCGCCGCCGACCGCTGCGGTCGTGATCGCGTTGCGGATCTTGTCGAGCTCCTCGTGCACCTTCGTCGCCAGCGCGAGCGCTTCTGCGGCCGTCCCGCTCCCGAGGAGGATGTTTCCGCCCGCCTCGATCACCACGTCGCCGTTGGGCTTGAGTCGGATCCGCGACGCGTTCTCACCGAACGCGCGCACCACGACCTCGCCCTCTTCGACGTCGACTTGCCAGCGCGGCTCGTGCGAAGCGATCGGCCGTCGCTCCTCGCCGAGTCGCACGAACATCACCTCGAAGTGCCCCGCGTTCGTCGGTGCGACCGGGCGCGCGAGAATCGCGGCGTGCGTGCCGAGCACCTGCTCCTTCGCGATCTCGCCGTCGCCGCAGTCCACGGTTCCGAGGAGGTTCTTCACCCGCGACGAGATCGAGCTCGTCGTCACCCTGCCCCAATCGAGGAACGACTCGATCGCTTCGTCCAGCCTGCCGTACATGCTCACTCCTTCGTCCCGTGACGCGTCGTGCGTCGACTTCAGCCGCCCCCACGTCGAGCCGGACCACCCGGCGTGCGCGCGCTCTGCGCGCCGGCCGCGCGCGCGATGCCGGCCTCGAGCGCTTGCCGCGAGTCGGGAGACAGAAAGACCTCGATCGCTCGATGCATGCCCGGCGCGAACGCAGCCATCCCCTGCCCAAGCGCCCCCTGCCGCATGAACTCGAAGTCGCCTCGGGCTCGTCGACGAGCGGCATCCGAGCCCTCGGACTCTCGGATCCGCCGAACCTGGTCGGGGGTCGCCGCTCGCGAGAGCCCCTGTTGCAGCTCGTACGCGGCTTGCCCGGCGAGGGCGGCGCCACCCACCGCCGCAAGCACGGGCGCCGCTCCCACGCCCGGCGCTGCGGCACCGAGCGCGGGAGTCGCGGACGACCCGAGCGGTGCGGCCGACGTGCCGAGACCGAGGAGGTTCGACGCGGCGATCCCGAGGCCTGCGGCCTGCACCGCCTCGACGAAGGTGCTCACGGCTTCGACCGCGAGCGGGTACTGCGCGGTGAGCTCCTCGAGCGGCCGCACCATGTCGGTGATCGTGCGAACGACCTGCTCGCCGTTCTGCATCATCGCGACGCGCCCCGCGATGTCCAAGCCCATCGCTTCGCCGGACGCGCTGGTCTTCAGGTCGACCATCGTCTGGTCGATCATTCGGTTCGCGGCGCCCGCATCCGCGGCGGCGATGTTCGCGATCGGGTTGTTCGAGTCGCCCCGCACGAACTGGTTCATGAGCACGTCGATCGCGGCTTGCGCTTCCGCGTCGCGGATGCCGGCGCGGCGCATCTTCGCGGGCGAGCGGAACGCATCGCCCCTCGCCTCGCTCATCTGCGCCGCGAGGTCGGCCATGCTCACGCGCATCACGCCGTCGCGATCGAAGATTTCGCGGTTCCCGGTCGCGCGCTCGATGCCGCGTTGCACGTCGTCGCGACGAAGAGCCGTCATCAGGTTCGTCACGAGCGTGCGGGTCTCCTCGGGGGTGCGTCCGCCCGCGCCCATGACCTCGGAGACGCCCATGAACTCCCGCGCTTGCTCCATCCCGTTCTTGCCGCCGCGGAGCGAGACGAACGAGCTCATGATCCCCGCGAAGTTCGCCGCGATGTCGCCGGCCTCGATCGAGCCGTCGCGTGCCGCCTGCGTGACCATGCCGATCAAGTCGGGGAGGTCGGTGGAAGCGACGCCCATCTGGCGCTGGAACTCGCCGAGCGCCCCCACCCAATCGGCCATCGGGGAGCCGGTGACTTGTGCGACCTCCGCGATCCGCTCGATGTTCTGCGCGAAGCCGTCGAGGTCGCTGAAGCGGTTCTGCGCGACGGTGAGCGCCTCGATGATCGCCTCGGGGTCGGTGTTCGTCTCCCGCGCGGTCTCGCCGATCTGCCCCCAGAGCTCCTGCCGTCGCTCGGGCGCAAGCCCGCCCTGCGCGGCGAGCCGGATGAAGTTCTGCTCGGCCCGCATGAACCCTTGGATCCGCTCCTCGGTCGAGCTCACCCCGATCGCGCCCCGCGCCCGATCGAGGCGCTGCCCCACCACGTTCGCGGCGCCGAACGCGCCGCCGACGACCGCGGCGGTCCCTCGCATGAGCGTTCGCCCGACGCGCTGCGCCCGCGTCGACGACGCACGCTCGCGCGCGGCCTGCCGCTCCGCCCGAGCTCGCTGCCGCGCCTGTTGCTCGACCTCGCGCGTGACGTCGCGCTCGATCAACCGCTTGATCCGCGCCGCGCGCTGCTCGTCCGTGAGGTTCTGGTCGCGGTGTCGCTTCCGCGTGCGCGAGCGCTTCTGCTCTTCCTGCGCCTCGTCCGCGGTCTTCCGCTTGTCGCGTTGCCGGTCCTCGCGCGAGCCGCGCTTCTCGCCCTCGCGGATGCCGCGCAGGATCTTCTGGAGCTGCTTCGCTCCGGTGACCTCGACGCGGATCCGCGCCTTCTTCGTCGCCATGTCGCTACCCCTCCTCGTCCTGCATCGTCGTCTCGCTCAAGGACGCGCAGGAAGCGTCCGAGCCGCTGGATTCACCGCCCCGCACGACGAGCTCTCGCCACCCGTGGAGGACCGCTGCGAGCCGCGCGTTCGCGCCTCGAGCGCCCACCGCGGCGCGCACGTCCTCGGGAGCTACCACCACCGTGATCCGCGACGACCCCGGGTCTGGCGCCTCGGCCGGCGCGTCGTCGGCGCGGTCGTCGAGCACCTCGACGTCGAGCACCTCGACGCCCGAGAGCGCGGCGATCGCCCCGCGCACCGGATCGTCATCCCACGGCACCACGTCGACCTGCGCACCGCCGAGCGCGCGCGTCAGCTCGAGCACGTGATCTCCACGCTCGCCGACGACGAGCGCGACCGCGTCGGCCGGCGTGACGCCCGAGCCCTCGCGGCCGCGCACCGCGATCTTCACGCGCGACCGATCGCGCGCGACGCCTGCGACCTCGACCTGCCCCGACTCGACGGCGGGCACCTCGAGCGCGACGAGGGCGCGCACGAACGCGGCGCCGTGGCGCGTGAGCACGATCTCGCGACCGCGCACCGCCTCGACGAGCGCGACCACCCGATCGCCGGTGCCGTACTCCGACCCGCCCGCGCCGGCGCCGAGTCGCGCCTCGACGCCCCCGAGGTCGACGAAGAGGGCGCCGCGTTCGTGGCGGCGCGCGCGCCCGACGACGACTCGCCCCACGAGCTCCTCGAACGACGCGCGGAGGGTGGTCGCGCGGTGCACCTCGACGAGCTTCGTGAGCGCACGTGCTGCGGCGGCCGCGGCGCGCCGGCCGAACTGCTCGGGCTGCTCGATGGGAAGCAGGCTCCCGAACTTCGCACGCTGGAGCTCGCGCGGGGTGTCTTGGTCGGGGCGGTAGAAGACCGTGAACCCGAGCTCGTCGCCGTCCTGCAGCGGGTCGGCTGGATCGTCGAGCCCGCACCGACGCGCGTCGTCGAGCGCGAGGTCCTTGCCGATCGTGCGGTAGAGCTTCAGCTCGACCGCGCCGCCCGCATCCCACGACGTCTCGAAGCGCTCGGCGTGCGTCGGCCACGTGGCGGCCGCCGCGGCGCGGATCGACTCGAGCACGAGCCCTTCGAGCTGCTCGGCGCTGGCTCCCGCGCGCTCGGCCACGCCGCCCACGATCTCGCGTAAGTTCATCGGCGCCTCCGTACGGTCGTCGTCGCGTTCGCGGTCGCTTCCGCGGCCCACGCGAGCACCTCGTGTTCGGCGACGTAGAGCGGGCCGCCCGACGTGCGCTGGTGGGCCGTCGTCCACGTATCCATCATCCGGTGCACCACGTCTCGGGAGAGTCCGAGCCGCTGTGAGACGTCCTTCGCGGTGAGCCACTTCGCGGAGCGGTACCGCGCGAACACGTCGGCATCCTCGAGCAGTGGGAGCGCCTCGAAGATCTCCGAGACGAGCGCGCTCGCTTCGACGAAGCCGAGCTCGGAGCGCACGCCCTCGACGAGCAGCACGAGCCGTCGGTTCGCGACCTTCACCGTGGGCGTGGAGGGCATTCCGCCATCCTGCACACCCGCGATCTGCACGCATGCCGCGTGTAGTCGGAACGCGTGGTTTCCCCGCGAAAAGCCGCCGGAGAATCGTTCGGTCACCATCGCGCGCGCCCCTTCGCGTTCGCCGATGCGCCGTTGTCGGCGGCGTCGTTCTCGGAGCCGCCGTCGCCGAGGAGCATGTGGTGCGCGATGACGAGCTCGCCGACCTTCTGCAGCGCTTCGGCGAGGTCGCGCGCGTCTCGTGCGGTCACCTTCTCGAGGTCGATCGCGTCGACGATCTGCGTGAACTTCTCGCACCCCTTCGTCATCGCTTCCGATGCGCCGGCGACCCACGCCTCGCCGACCTGCACGGTGAGCGTCTCGACCTCCGACGCGAGCTCCGGGTCGGCGGCCGAAGCGCGCGCGATCCAGCGATCGAGGGTGCGGATGCTGACGTTGTGGCGACGCGCGGCTTCCCTCCGCCCGTGGATCCGAGCGTCGACCACCGCTTGCGCTTGCTGTTGGCGCGAGGCCTTCACGGCTCCCCGGCGTAGTTCATCACCATGAGGCCCCGCTCGCGCTCCGCTTGCTGCTCGAGCTCGACCTCGATCTTCTTCCGCGCGTCGGCCGGCAGGCCGGGGAGCACGCGGTCGATCACGCGGCTCCGAAGCGCCTTCTCCGCGGTCGGCC
>JALOQC010000484.1 GCA_025453555.1 Myxococcota bacterium
ATACTTCCACGCACAAACGCGGTGGATCGTCGACAACCGCGAGGCCTACGGGATCGCGGCGGTGATCCACAACGGCGACATCGTCAACAACGGCGACAGCCAGATCTACCAATGGCGCGTGGCGGACGCGGCGATGTCGAGGCTCGAGGACGTCCCGGCGCTTCCCGACGGAATCCCTTTCGGTGTCGCGGTGGGAAACCACGATCTCTCGGTGGTGAGCGAGCCGGGACCCGCGCGGCGATTCAACGAGTTCTTCGGTCGCGAGCGCTTCCTCGGTCGCACGTACTACGGGGGCAGCCGCACGAGCTCGGACAACAACGACAGTTGGTTCACGTTCACCGCGGGTGGGCTCGAGTTCGTGGTGGTGAACCTGCAGTTCGATCCTGAGCCGAGCGACGCCATGCTGGCGTTCGCGCGCCGCGTCTTCGAGACGCACCCGGACGCCTTCGGGATCTTGAACGCGCACTACATCCTCACGGGCGCCGGCAACTTCAGCGCGCAGGGCGCGGCCATCTACGCGGCGCTGCGCGACGTGCCGAACCTGCACGTGATGACCTGCGGCCACGTCTCCAACGAGCAGCGGCGCGTCGACACCTTCGAGGGGCACCCGATCCTCTCGATGCTCGCGGACTACCAGAGCCGAGAGAACGGCGGGGACGGCTGGATGCGCCTGTGGGAGCTCTCGCCCGCGAACGGCGAGATCACGGTGCGCACCTACTCGCCGATGCTGGACCGCTTCGAGACCGACGCGAACAGCGAGTTCACGGTGTCGCTCGATCTGCGCGGCGCGGGCACGACGGAGTTCGAGGAGATCGCGCGGGTCGACGACGCGGTCGACGGCGCTTCGGGGCGCGCGGCGATCGACGTGGAGGGGCTCGAGCCCGGGCGCATCTACGAGTGGTACGCGAGCGCGCGCGACTGCGATCACGAGGCGCGCACGCCGGTGCGGCGTTTCACGACGCGCTGAGCGCGCTCGATCACCACGGCTCGATCGACGAGCGAGCGCTACGCGCTCGGTCAGCCACCGAGGATTCCCGCGACGCGATCGACGCACCAGATCGCGCCCGCCCCGCCGAGCGCGTAGCAAGCCAAGGCGTGAGCACGACGCTGGACCGTCTCCGAGATCACGCGCCGTGCGAAGAGAGCGAGCCCGAGCACGCCGAGCACGATCGCGACCTGGCCGAGCTCGACGCCCACGTTGAAGCCGAGCAGCGCGACCACGAGACCATGACCGTCCTCGGGGAGGCCGAGGTCACCGAGCGCGCCCGCGAAGCCGAGGCCGTGCACGAGGCCGAAGACCGACGCGACGAGCCACGGGCGGCGACGCGTGAGGGTGTCGGCCTCGACGAAGGCCTCGCGGGCGACGAGCACCACGCTCGCGGCGATGGTCGCCTCGACCGCACCGGACGGCAGCCGCACGAGGTCGAGCGCGGCGAGCGCGAGCGTGACGGAGTGGGCGAGCGTGAAAGCGGTGAGGGTGCCGACGAGGGCGCGGAGGAAACGCGCGCGACCTCGCGAAGTCGCGACGACCGTGGACACGTGACCGGGCGATCTCCCGGACGCGTCGGAGGGAGCGGACGCTGACGTGTCGACGCGACGACGCGCCACGAGCACGAGCAGCAGGCCGAGCACGAACGCGACGTGATCGAGCCCGAGGACGACGTGCTCGACGCCGATCGGGATCCACGCGAGGCCGGCCGGAGCGTCGAGGAGCGCCTCGGGGCTGTCGGAGGTCGCGATCCCTTCGAGCCGTCGGCCGTCGCGACGCGTGAGGATGACGACGACGCGCGCGCCCGACAAACCATCGAAGTCGACGCGTTGGAGCTCGCGCGCGCAACGC
This sequence comes from Myxococcota bacterium, assembly GCA_025453555.1. GTDB lineage: Bacteria > Myxococcota_A > Polyangia > Polyangiales > Houyiibacteriaceae > JACKEH01. Next base: position 1,841 of record JALOQC010000484.1, read on the forward strand.
AGCGACGTCGCTTCGGCGGTGCAGCCGGTCGGCCAACGCACGCGGACGGCGTCTTCTTCGCGACGCGCGTCGACCGGCGCGGTCCAGCGGAACGTGTACGTGCGATCGTCGCGTTCGACGATCGACAGCACCCCGGGTCGGGCGTCGTGGGCGTGGGCGACGCGAGGCGCGCCGAGGAGCGCTGCGACGATCGTCGCGACGAGAGCTCCGAGCGCCACGAGCGTCGACGCGACGCGCTTCGTGCCGACGTGCGTGCCGGCCTGCATCCGCCTCGTGAAGATCATCGGCGCACGATCTCCCAACGCGCGCGCAGCGTCGCGACCGCGTCCTCGACGGCGGCGTCGCGGGCCTCGCGCACCAGCGTGTCGCGGACGTCGGCGCGCGCATCCTCGAAGCTGGTGGCGCGCGCGGTGGTGCGACGATCGACGCGCACGAGGTGGACCCCGAAGCGCGACGAGGTGCGCGCCCACGCGCCGACCTCCAGCGCGGCGACGGTCTGGGCGAGCTCGGGCCCGAAGGACTCTGCGAGCTGTTCGAGGCGGCGCAGACGAAAGCGACGGCCGCCGGGGAACACGTCGCCGAGCCCGTTCGGCGACGCGCCGGCTTCGAGCAGCCCGAGGAGCTCGTTCGCGCGGACGTCGGCGTCGGGATGCACGGACGAGACGAATACCTGCGTGAAGTCGACGCGCGCTTCGTCCGCGTAATCGGCGCGGTGGGTCTCGAAGTGGGCACGGAGCGCGTCCTCGCTCGGCTCGTCGATCACCACCGACTCGCTGAGCACGTAGCTGGTCGCGAGCGCGATGCGCGCGCGGACCAAGGCGTCCTCGCGGTCGAGCCCACGCGCGAGCCCCTCGCGGTAGAGCACCTCTTCGTCGGTCCAGCGCGCGATCGCGGCTTCGAGCTCCTCGTCGTTCGGGGCGCGCTCGTGCTCGTGCTCCCACGCGTCGCGCAGCTCGGCCCGCACCGCGTCGTCGATCACGATCGTGCGTTCGTCGGACGCGTCGTCACCGAGCGCGCGATCGATCGCGAAGAACACGAGGCCGATCGCGAGGAAGTGGACGAAGGGCTCACGGAGCAGGTGCACCGCGAGAGGATGAACGAGCCGTGCGGCGATGGCAGGTTCGTGACGCTCTGGACGCGGCGCGCGAGCGATTCACCTCGAGCACGGCGAGCGAGCACGCGCCGGAGACCGCGATCGGGATCGTCATGGAGCGTCAGACGGGGGACACGACGGCGTGGGCGCGTGGCCACGCTGCGACGCCTCGATGCGCGAGCTTCTGCGGGAAGTCGCGGGCGGCACGGGTCGTGATGTGGGCTCCGGTACGCGACGCGAGCCGTCGCGACCACGAAGGAACACGACCATGACGAAGCGAAGCTCGATCCTCTCGAACGTCTCCTCCTCGACGCGCGCCCTCGGCCTGATGGGGCTGCTCCTCGCGCTCGGCTGCGGGGACGCGGAGTCGAACGAAGGCACGGTGAGCGCGGCCGCGACGAGCGCCACCACCCCGAGCACGTACGCGCCGGAGCGCGCGCCGACTACGCCGAGCGCGCTGCCCACCGCGGTGGTCGCGCCGAGCGAGGTGCCGAGCTCGACGCTGACCGCGCCTTCGCGGCCTTCGATGGAATCGGGCTCGTCGTCGACCGCGTCGACCCCCGAGCTCCGCACCGCGGAGGGCGTGACCTTGCGTCGCCTCGCGCTCACGCGCCGCATCGAAGGGCGCGAGCCGGTGATGCCGGGCACGACCTTCGCGGCGAGCTCGGAGCGTCTCTACGCGTTCGTCGAAGCGTCGAGCACGGCGGACGACGCGCGTGAGCTCGTGGTGAGCTTCTTCGGTCCGGGGCACCGGCACACCGGCGTCGTCACGCTGACGATCCCGGCCGACGCGCCGCGCTGGCGAACCTGGGCGTACACCGCGCACGCGAACGAGCCGGGCGCGTGGACCGCGGAGATCCGCACGAAGGACGGTGCGCTCGTGGGACGTCAGCGCTTCGTGATCGAGTGACGCCAGGCTCGCTGCGCGGCTCGCGCGAGGAACCGGTTCGCTTCGTCGTGATCAGAGCGCGGCGCGCGACCACGTGCGGGTCGGCGCGGGCCCGAACGGGTTGAAGTAGAGCGCGTCGACCTCGCGTTGCCGCGACATGTCGCGGAGGAAGGTCTCGCCGTCGACCACCACGTGTCGGAGCTGCGCCGCGAGCCCGGGATCGAGCGCGCCGACGAAGGCTTCGTAGCAGTCGAGGCTGGTGCACACGACGCCCGGCTGCGCGAAGCCTTCGTGGCCGGGCTTGGCGATCATCCGGCCGTCGGGCAGGAGCGGCACGTGGAGCTCCGGGCAGGCACGCAGCGCGGCGGGGTCGACCTTCGAGCCCAAGAGGCGCTGCTCGTGACGCACCCGGTCGGCCCACGCGCGCAGCTCCGAGAAGCTCTCCGGCTCGAAGGCGAGCAGGTCGTCCGCGTAGCCGCTCGGGTTCACGCGCAGCAGACGCACCTCGTCCGTGAGCGCACCGAAGAGCTCGGTGCCTTGGATCGAAGGCACGTACGAACCGAGGACCGCGCCGTGCGCGAGCGCCGCGTGCACCGTGGCCGTCTCGGTGAAGATCCAGAGCTCTCCCGGCGGCATGTGGCTGCGCGGACCGAACGAGACCTTCCCGCACGTCGCGACGCGATCGCGCGGAAAGAACGAAACCGGGACCAGCCACTCGCGATGCTCGACCAGCGCGCGGAGGACCGCCACGCGTGACGCGTGCCCTCGACGCAGCGCGGGGATCGCAGTGCGTGGGCGCGACATCGGAGGCGGCTGGAACATCGGCGGGGAGAATACTTCAGCCGCGCCGTGACGAGGTCAGGATCTGTGGAGCTTCGTTCGCTCCCCCAACCGGGGGAGCACACCCGTTCCGGGCGCCCATTCCGGGAGACGGGTTCCGGGAGACGGGTTCCGGGAGACGGGTTCCGGGAGACGGGTTCCGGGAGACGGGTTCCGGGAGCGGGAGACGGGTTCCGGGAGACCACGCCTCGCACGCGATGGCTTCGTGGGCGGACGGCGCCGACCGAGGCTGCTACCGTGCGCGCCGATGCGTCTCGTGTCCGTCCTCGTCGTCGCGCTCTTCGCGGCGGTCATCGCTCCGAACGTCGCCAGCGCGCAGGCTACCGCGCAGGCGCCCTCCAAGGAGCAGGTGCTCGCGATGCTCTCCGGCGTCGACACTGCCCCGAGCGCCGAGACGTGGCGACGGTTGGGCCCCGACACGGTGCTCACGCTGGTCGCGCTCTACGACGACCCGAGCACGCCCTTCTTCGTACGCATGCGCGCGGTGAGCGCGGCGGCGCATTACCCGACCCCCGCCACGAAGACCTTCCTCGAAGCGGTCGCGCGCGCGCCTGGTCAGCGCGACCTGATCGTCCGCCGCGCGATCGTCGCGCTCGGAGAAGCGTTCGGCGCCGACGCGCTCGCGAGCGTTCGTCCGTACCTGGCGCACCCCGAGCCGAGCGTGCGCGAAGGCGCGGTCCGCACGATCGCCGCGATGGGAACACCCGCCGCGCGCGCGGCGCTCGAGGCCCGCGCGAACGTCGAGACCGATCCCACGGTGCGCGCGGCGCTCGGCCTCTGATCGCCTCGGAGTTCGCAGGTCGCCTCGGAAACTGCAGGCTGTTCCGGAATCCGCAGGGCCTCGACGACTCAGCGCTCCCAGCTCCCCCACGCGAGCTTCTCGTCGAGCCCCCGCGCGCGCGTCGCGATCTCCGGGTCGCGCTGACCCTCCAGCGCCGCCACCAGCGCCTCCGCGAGCTGCGTCGCCGTCGCGAACCGATCGTCGGCCGCCTTCGCGAGCCCGATCCGCAACACGTCGTCCACCGGGCCCGGCACCGACACCAGCTCCCCCGGCCGTGGAGGCAACGACGACACCACTGCGCTCACGAGCTGCGGGATCTCCTTGGCCGCGAACGCCGGTCGCCCCGTGAGCGCGCGGTACGCGATCGCCGCGAGCGCGTGCACGTCGGTGCGGTGA
>JALOQC010000098.1 GCA_025453555.1 Myxococcota bacterium
GCGCTGCGCACGATCGCGGCGCGCGCTTCGAGCACGCGGCCGGTGCTGCCCGCGCCGTCGGTGCAGAACGACCAGTCGTCCCCGAGCGCGCCTCCGTCGATCGCCACGCGCGCGGCGGCCGCGCTCGCTTCGTCGTGCGCGCCCGTGACCAGATACGCGACCGTGCGCTCCGCGCGTTCGAGCGCGCGCTCGGGCATGCGGACGACGAGCTTCCGCGTGCGGCCGAAGATCTTCCAATGGATGAAGCGCGCGGGATCGCCGGGCGCGTAGCGACGCAGCTCCATGCGATCGCCTTCGTCGACACCCATCGGGTGCGGCCAGTCGGATCCCCCGGAGAACGCGAGCAATCGGGGCAGGCGGCCGAGCTTGCCCGCGTGGGGGCTCACCTCGAGGCGCACCTCCGGATCGCGGGCGCGCACGGCGAGGCGCGTGAGGCCGAAGACGTCTTCGATCACCACGCGGCGCGAGACCCCGCGGTGCTCGCCGCGCGCGCGGGTCCGGACTCGTTCACGCGCGCGTCCGAGCTCCGGCTCGCTCGTTACGTCGAAGTCGGTCGGCGACTCCCACGACCACCGCAGACGGACGAGCGGCACGAAGCGGAAGCTCGGCATGAGGAAGTGGGTGGGGACGAAGCGCGCGGTCTCGAACGCGAGCTCGCGTGCTCCACTGGCGACGGCCTCGCTGGTGACGGCTTCGCTGGTGATGGTGCGGCGGCGGCGGCGGCGGAGCACCCACTTCACGCCGAAGGTCGCGCTGAGGGTGAACGCCGTCGCGAGCGCGACGAGGGCGGCCGCGCCGTAGCCGAGGACGAGCACGACGAGGTCGAGCTTTCCGTAGGCGTAGTGCCAGAGCGCGAGGGTGCTCAGGCCGCCGACGAGGAGGCCGAGGGGCGTCCATGGGAAGAGATCGGCGAGCCGTCGGAGGAAGGCGCCGACGCGCGCGAGCTTCCGCTTCATCGAGCGGCGACCTCGGGGTGGACGTGCAGGCGCGAGCGCATGAGCGGCGGAGGATGCCACGGGAGGATCCCAGGCGGGAGGCTCGCGGAGGGCGACCTCCCGTGGTGTCGCTTGGAACGCGCGAGGGGGCGGTTTGTTTCGTGCGATCCGCTTTCGTGCGAGCTGCGCGCTCGCGCCAGCTCGACGTGGTCGTGGAGCTCACGCGCGAGCCTTCGCCGCGACGGTCGCTCAGCGGCGCGCCAAACGAACCGCGAGCTCACGTCGCGAGCTCACGCCGAGCTTGCGGTAGGCGGAGTCGAGCTGCTTGGACACCGTGCGCGCGGTGGTGCCTCGGCGCTCCGCGATCGCGGCATTGGTGAGGCCGGTGCTCGCGAGCTGCACGACCGCCCACTCCGCCTCCGTGAGGGCCGATCCGCCCGGATCGAAGAGGCGCACCACGTCGCGCAGGACCGCGAGCTCCTCCGCCGAGGTGTCGTTCCCTTGTGCGCGCTCGAGCAACGACACGAGCTGCCGCGCGGCTTCGTATCCGCGGAGCACCAGCGTCGCGCGCTCTTCGGCGTCGTCGGCCTCCCCCACGAGCGGCATCATGAACGAGCGCGCCACCCCTGCTCCATGGGGGATTTCACGACAAGATCACCTTCGTCGGAGCGTCGCCGGAGGGAGCGTCGGGACGTGACGTGGGGTCGTCGCTTCGGGCAACGCGGGCCAGGCGACGTCGCTCGATCGACCTGGCTCGAGTGACGTGGCTCAGGCGACTCGGCTCAGGCGACTCGGCTCAGGCGACTCGGCTCAGGGGAGGCTCGGCACGATGCGCGGCCGGCGCTTGCGCGCGCAGGCGTGTGCGGGCTCTCGCGGCGGTCTCTCGCACCGCGTCGCGCCATCGGTCGGGACCGGCGACACCCAACGCCTCGAAGCGATCGTGCGGCACGACCGCGTCGTGCTGGGCGACGAGGAGCTCGTCGATCACGCGGTCGAGCGAGGCGTCCTCTTCCGGGCGGAGCTGCGCCCGTGCCCACGCGAGCACCTCCCATGCGTGCGCGGCGTGGCGCGCCTCGTCGACCGCGATGACCGCGAGCGCGCGTCGGGTCTGTGGGCAACCGCCGTCGAGCGCGGCGAGCTCTTCGGCCACGCGGGCGGAGGCGCCTTCGAAGACGCAACCGTCGCGGAGGGTGTCGCGCGCGAGGCGGAGGAAGCTCGGCGTGTGATCGGCGGGCCACGCGGCGGCCGGGAACGGGGCGGGGCCACGCGCGCGACCGTCGAGGCGGGCCGCGATCGCGTAGCAGACGCGTGCGTGTGCGACCTCGTCGATCGCGTCGCGGTGCGCGTCCTCGACGAAGCGGCTCGGGGCACCGAGCGCGAGGAGCTGTTGGGCGAACGACGCGAACGCGGCGACGGAAGCGGTCTCGGTCGCGGCCATCGCGCGCCACGCGGTCGCGAGGGCCTCACGGTCGTCGACCGGTGCGTCGATCGCGAGCTGCGATCCCTCGGTGAGCGTGGCTTCGTCGAGCCACGCGTCGTTCGAGACGTCGGTGGGGACCTTCGCGGCGCCGCGTCGTCGGTGCGCGCGGCCGCGGGAGAAGGGAATGGTGAACATCGCGAGGAAGAACGCGACGAACGGAGCGGTGAACCCGGCGATCGCGGCGACCCACCCGAGCTGGGTGCGCTTCGCGGCGAGCGAGGCGACGCCCAGCGCGCCACCGAGCATCGACATCGTGAACACGACGAGCATCCCGACGGCCGCGACGTCGCTGCTCGGGTCGATGACTCGCGCGGTGCACGCGCCCCACAGCAGGAACGGCGTCGAGGCGAGCCCGAGCGCGGTCCACGCGCGTCGTCGTGCCTTCTCGAGATCCGGCGGAGGGGGCGGGGCGTCGATCCAGGGTTTGTCGTTGGGCATGGTCGTTCTCGTGGCGAAGGGGGGTCGGACTCGTCACGGCCCGCGCTCCTTGGTGCGTACGTTCGGGAGGGCGCGAGTCTTCCAGGCGGTGAGGGTGTGCGAGACGAGGGCGAGACGGGCTGGGCCAGACGAGCTCCGGAAGCCGGCGCGGTGAGGCACTCGCGTCGGCGTGCTCGGCGCGACCGATCCGGCCCGCGCGCCCTATAGTGCGCGACGCATGAGCTTCGGCGCGCTTCCTTTCGACGAGCAGATGGCGCGCGTGCGTGCGCTCGTTGCGTCGGGCGAGGATCCGGAGCCGCTCTTGCGTGAGGCGGCGGGGCTCGCGGACCCGGAGCCGTTCGCGCGGGTGGTGAGCGCGCTGCTCGTGGCCGGACCGCTCGACGCGGGGCGGCTCGACGTGCGAACCGTGGCGGTGGTGGACGCGCTGGTCGCGACGCTGCCCGACGCGTCGTTGCAGCACGTGATCGAAGAGCTGCCGGCAGACTTCGTGGTCTCACGCGTGGAGGCGATCACGTCGCGTTGGGGAGTCCAGCGCATCGCTGCGATCGCGCTCCTCGATCGGTGGCTGCGCCGGCACGACGACGTGGCGCATCGCGCGTGGCGGAACCGAGCGCGGGCGCGGCTCGAAGGTGCGCTCGACGTCTCGATGGACGTGGAGCGCGCGCTGATCCTCGCCGACGGGCGTGTGCTCGAACGGCTCGCGCGTGAGCCGGCGACGGCGGAGCTCGTGCGCGGCGTGGTCGCGCGGGCGGTGGACGTGCTCGCGCGCGCGCCGAAGTCGATCTCTCAGGCGAACGCGGAGCGGCTGCTCGCCCGGCGCGTGTACGCGGATCCGGGGCACTTCTTCTTCGAGCTCTTGCAGAACGCGGACGACGCGGGCGCGAGCTCGTTCGAGGCGCGGATCGACGACACGATCACGATCCGGCACGACGGCGCGCCGTTCTCGTTGCTCGATCTCGTGGGGGTGCTCTCGATCGGTCAAACTACGAAACGCGCCGAACAAATCGGGTTCTTCGGGGTCGGCTTCAAGAGCGTGTACGAGGTCTGCGAGCGCCCGCGGATCCGGTCGGGCGCGTTGGCGATCGAGATCGCGCACGTGTCGATCCCTCGCCTGCTCTCGCACGCCGTCGACGCCGAGACGACGCTCGCGCTGCCGCTCTCGGATCGGAGCCATGCGCCGCGGGTGCTCGCGCGCGCCCTCGCGATGCCGCCCGAGACGCTCCTGACGCTCTCGCACGTGCGCGCGCTGCGTGTGATCGGCGGCGACGGCGTGAGCGCGTGGCGCTGCGAGCTCGAGGGAGATCGCGCCTCGCTCGTCGGTGATGACGTCGTGCGTCGTCACGTGACGGAGCGCGGTCGGTTTCGCTTCGACGGGGCGCGGGAAGAAGGGCGCGCACGGGAGTGTGAGCTGCTGGTCGCGGCGGCGATCGAGCCCGACGAATCGGGCGGGGAGAGCTTCGGGATCGTCCGCGGGCCCACGCTCCATGCGTTCTTGCCGACCGCGGAGCGCACGGGGCTTCGGGTGCTGGTGCACGCGCGCTTCGACGTGACGCTCGATCGCGAGCGGCTGGAGCTCGACTCGCCGTGGAACGAGGCGTTGCTCGCGGAGGTCGGGCGCGCGCTCGCACGTCTGGTGGTTCGCTTCGGGACCGCGGGGCTCGCGCTCGCGTCGACGCGGGAGGAGCTCGCGCCCGCGATGGGCCCGCTCGGCGAGGCGTGCGCGGCGTCACTCGCAGAAACGCGTTTTCTCTCGGGCGCGACGGGAGAATCGTTGCGTCCGGACGAGGCGTGGATCGCGGAGCCGGACGTCGCGCGTGCGCTCGCGGGGATCGCGATCGAGGGGCGTCGGATGCTCGATCCGGCCGCGCTCGCGATCGAGTCGCGCGAGGCGAAGGTCGCGTGCGAGCTCGGCGCGGCGCGCTTCGGGGCGCGGGAGCTCGTCGCGTTCGTGCGCGGTGCGTTGCGGGACGGAGAGGCGCCGCCACCCTGGCGCGCAGGCGTGCTCGACGCGCTCGGGCGCGCGCCGGTCGACGACGCGGAGCTGCGCGCGCTTCCGCTCGTCGTGGTCGACGGACGATTGCGATCGGCGGAGGAGGTTCGGCTCGCGAGCGCGGCGATGGTGGCGCTGTACCGCGGCGAGCGTGTCCTGGTGTCGGCGCACGATCTGCCCGAGGCGCTCGCGCGGCGGCTCTCGATCGCGCGCTTCGAGGCGCGGATGCTGGTGGAGGATCTCTGCGGCGGCGGCGCGGTGCGCACGCGGACGGCGGAGCTCTTCGCGGCGCTGGAGGAGGTGTCGGACGCGGAGCTCGGTGCGCTGCGGGACGTGACGTTCATGCCGGTGGCGGCGGGGGATTCCGCGACGGGAAGCGGCGGACACGGAGACGGAGACTCGGACGGAGACGGGGACGGAGACCGCGACCTCGACCTGGCGGCGCCGTCGGGGTTGCGGCGCTTGCCGGCCGAGCTGAGCCCGCTCGGGCCTTGGTTGGTCTCGGCGCTGCCTTTCGTGTCGCCCACCTTCGCCGAGCGGCGCGTGGTGCGGCGTTTGGTGCGTGACTTCACGTGGACGGAGCTGGTGTCCGCGCTCGAAGCGGGGCTCTCGCTCGACGGGGGTGGGTACGCGGCGCTCGAAGCGCGGCTGGACGCGGCGGAGCTCCCGGAGGCGTTGGCGCGGAGGATCGAGGTGCTCTTGCTCTTCGAGGATCGCGCAGGTGTGCGGCGACCGCTCGTGGGCCCGACGCGGGCGTCGTGCGTGAACGAGCTGGTCGACGTGGTGCCGGGGTGGCCTTGGCTCGCGCGCGAAGGTGCGTTCGTGCGTTCGCGTCGGCTCGCGCCTCCGAGCGCGCTCACGCTCGCGCGTGCGCTCGTGGGTGACCCGAACGAGCCCTCGGTTCTCGAAGAAGACGTCGACGCGGCGCTCGCGTACGTGGCGTCGTGTGTGCACGAGCTGCCGAGCGGGGTGATCGACGCGCTCGCGCGCGCTTCGATTTGGCGCGATGCGGGAGGGACGCTGCGCACCTCGGATGCGCTGCGCGCGGGCGGGACGTCGGTCGCGATCGACGCGGCGTTCTCGGCGCTCGGCACGCGGCACGCGGCGTCGGTCGCGACCCTCGCGGCGAGGCGCGCGCTCGGGCTCGCCACCGCGAGCGATCGTGCGTTGCTCGTGGGTGACGTGGTCGCGTGGGATCGTGCGCTCGCCTCCGACGCGCGGCGCGCGATCGTCGATGGGCTGCTCGAGTGTCTGGACCTCGGGGAGGGGCTCTCGCCGTTGATGGACGTCCCGATCTGGCTCGACGTCGCAGGTACGGCGCGGGTGCTCGGAACGTGGCGGACCCCGAGCGCGCAGGCCGTGCATCGCGCGGGAGAGCGGCGCGCGCTGCTCGGACGGACGGGCTTGCCGCTGCTCGACCACGACGAGGAGGTGCGCCTCGCGCCGCTGCTCGACGCGCTCGGTGCGCAGGCTCCGAGCGCGCGGGAGGTGCTCGCGAACGCGTCGCGTCTGGCGAACGATCCGGAGGTGCTGCTCGACTTCGCGCGGCGCCACGTGGAGGCGTTGGACGCTCCGACGCGGGTGGCGCTCGCCGCGCTGCCGATCGTCACGACCCTCGCGGGGACGCGGCGCGCGGCGAAGGAGCTCGTGCCATCTGCGTCGATAGCGCCCCTCGATCCGCGGAGCCTCGGGCTCGCGGACGAGGTCGCGGCGGACGACGTGATCGAGACGCTCGGGCTGCCTCACGCGGACCTCGCAGAGTGGGTGCGCACGCGGGTGCTCGCGCGGCTGGTCGAAGGGGAGCGGGTGCCGGCGGGGTGGCGGGTCGATGTTGCGGCTTCGGCGACGGGGACGAAGACGGAGACGGAGACCGAGGCGGAGATCGCGACGGAGACGGAGACCGAGGCCGCGCTACGCGCGACGGTGACGGAAGCGGAGACCGAGCTTCGCGCGGCGGTGACGGAGACCGAGACCGGGACCGCGCTTCGCGCGACAGAGACGGACACGGAGACGGAGTCTGACGAGAGGTCGTCCTCCTCTCGCGAGCGCGCGGTGGCGGTCGCGCTCGTCACGATCGCTGCGCGGCTCTCGATTCCGTTCGAGGGGATCGCGATCGCGCTCGACGATCGCGGGCGGATGGTTCGCGCGCCGCTCTTCGTGGCTTCGGAGCCGGCGCGTGCGCTCTGTGCGGCGACCTCGGCGGGGCTCGGGCTCGCGGACGTGGCGTGGGTGGAGGCGCTCGGAACGCTCGCGACGCCGCTCGTGCGGCCGCTGCCGTTGCGCCGGCTCGTGGAGGCGATGCGGCGCGCGCCGGAGCGGGTGTCCGACGAGCCGCTCTACGAGCTCTTGCGTACCGACGGAGAGGCGCTCGCGCGCGACGCGGAGGCGCGCGCGCTCTTCTCGCAACTGCCCGTGTGGGCTTCTCAATCCGGCGAGCGACGCGCGGCGCGCGAGCTCGTGCTCGATCCCGACGTACCCGAGCTCGGGCTCGGGTGGGGGCTCGCGGCGGAGGTGCCGATCGACGTCGCGGAGTACCTGCGCGCGACCTTCGAGATCGATCGGCACGCGCGGCGCGCGATGGTCTCGCAGCTCCTCGACGCGCTCGCGGAGGCGGCGCGCGTCGACGACGCGGATCGCGCGCGCGAGCTGCTCGCGTTCCTCGCGCGCGCGCTGGTCCCGAACGACGCTCGACCCGCGGAGGACGATCGCGACGGTGCGCTCGCGCAGCGTGGAAGCGGCGAGAGCCTCGAGGAGCGCGTGCGACGGCTCGACGTACGCGCGCGGCTCGTGGTTCCCGTGGTCGAGGGAACGGGCGCGCGGGCGTGGACGAAGCCGCGCTTCTCGTGGTCGCCCGCGGACGACGTGGTCGAGCACGCGTCGCTCTTCGTCGACGCGCTGCCGCCACGCGTTCTCTGGACCGACCTCGACGGCCCCTCGCGTCGCGTGCTCGCGGCGTGCGGTGCGGAGGACGATCTCGACGAGGCGACGTGGGTCGCGTGCCTCGATCGCATCGAGACGCTCACGCCGCGCGCGCAGCGAGCTCTCGCGCGCTACGTGCTCGATCGCGGGCGTCGTGAGCCGGCGCGGATCGATCGCGCGGGGTTGCGCAAGCGGCGTTGGCTGCCGAGCGCCGACGGATCGCTGCGCGTGCCGAGCGAGCTCGTCCTCTTCGAGCCGCTCACGCACGCCCTGCTCGGCGACTCGACGCGTTTCGTGGACTCGGAGGTCGCCTCCGCGCTCGACGACGCGACGGGGGTGCGGCTCGGTCTGCGTGGGGCGGCCGAGCTGTCGCTCGCCGAGATCGCGGCCGCGCACGAAGGGCGCGAGGCGCCGCGGGCGTTGCTCGACTTCCTCGAAGCGGGCCTCGACGCGCGTCGCTTCGCGGCCGACGAGGTGCGTGCGCGCTTCTCGTCGATCCGTCTGCGCGACGACGAAGGGATCTTGCGTGCGCCGCGCGAGCTCGTGCGGCGCGGGGGACGCGCGCTCTTCGGATCGCGGCGTGGCGATTGGTCCGCGTCGCAGGAACTTCCACGGCTCGCGCGCGCGCTGGGCATCCCGAGCACGCCCGACGACGCGGCGATCGTGGCGTTCCTGGAGGACGTGGGCGCGTCGCTCGGTTCCGACCCGCGACCGGAGGACGAGGCGTCGCTCGTGCGCGTGCTGCCCGAGTGTCTGCAGCGCTTGCGCGACGCGTCGCTGCCGGAGCACGCCGCGCTCGCGGTGGTGCGCCTCGGCTCCTCGAACGGTGCGGGGCAGATCCAGCTCACGCGCCTCGGTGATCCTTCGCTCCGACGTCTCGCGCCGCCTGCGCTCGCGGAGCTCGTGCCGACCGACGCGCCGATCGCGGAGCCGCTGCCGATCGTGCGCGACGCGGCGACGGAGGTGCGGCTCGAGCGCGCAGGCGTGCCGGATCTCTTCGTGGACCTGCGGATCGTGCGGGTGGAGGTCGGACCTCGCCGCGCCGATCCTCGCGCGGACGCGCTCGCGACGCGGGTCGGGCGCGCGGTGCGGGTGCACGACACGCTCGCGATCGACGGTGCGCTCTTCGGGCGTCGCGTGCGCCTCGAGGTCGACGCCGCGCTCGACGACGACGCGCTGCTCGTGACGCCGGCCGCGCTCGACGACCCGTCGCGCTGTGCCTCCGCGCTCGGGCCCGAGCCGCGCGCACGGCAGGAGTGGCTCGCGCGGCTCGAAGGTCCGCTGGAGCAAGCGCGCGAGCGGCGCGCTTCGACGCCGCCCAAGCGGGTGGGGCTCTTCGATCGTGTCCGTCGGTTCTTCGGTGGCGACGAGACCACGAAGCCGTCGGAGCCGAAGCGCGCGGAGCCGGTGTCGTCGCGCGACGCCCGGCTCTTTCGTCCGCGCGACTCGATCGAGTCGCAGCTCGATCGCTCGGAAGGTTGGGTGGAGGCGCGGCGCGAGGTGCCGAGCGTGGGGCTCGCGTTCACGCCGCCACGGCTGGTGGCGCCGTGGATCTACGCGCCGCAGCTCGTGGTGACGCGCTTCGAGCGGCGCGGGCAGCGGTGGATCGCGAACGACTTGCCGCGGCCGAGCGCGCGCGGTGAAGCGGGGCGCGTGGTGATGCGGGGGCGACTGCCGGCGGGGGAGTCGGTGTTGCCGGTTCCGCTCTACGGCGAGCTGGAGTCGCTGACGCTCGCGGAGCGGACGAGCGATCGCGAGACCTCGACATCTCCACTGGGTCGGCGGGGTCAGCCGCCGACTGATCTCCTGGGTCGGGATCAGCCGCCGACTGATCTCCTGGGTCGGCGGGGTCAGCCGCCGACTGATCTACTGGGTCGGCGGGGTCAGCCGCCGACTGCTCTGCTGGGTCGGCGGGGTCAGCCGCCGACTTGGCGGGGCGTGGGCGGCACGACGAACGTGAAGCTGCTCGACGCGACGGAGCTTCGGCTCGCGATCCGACTCGGCGAAGCGCCGCGTTGGGATGACGCGCACGAAGCGAAGCTCGACGCGCGGGTCTCGTTCGTGCCGGACGACGAGCTCCCGGACGAAGCGCTCGATCTGGTCGCCTCGCTCGACGAGGACGACGCACCCTTCGAGCGCGCGCTCGCGGTGCGCGACTTCGTGCGGCGTCGCTACCGCTACGATCCGAGCTACCTCGAAGACCCCGCGGTCGGGCGCCACCTCGCGCGGCTCACCCGGGGGCGCGCGCACGCGCACGTGGCGGCGCTGCACGCGGGCGCGGACGGTCGGCACCTCGGCGCGGGCGTCTGCTACGAGCTCAACGCGCTCGCGTGCGAGCTGATGCGTCGCGCGGGCATTCCGGCCGGGCTCGCGTCGGGTTGGGTGCTCGACGGAGGCTCGGTGAGCGAGCCCGATCACCTCTGGGCGCTCGCGTTGCTGGAGGACTCGCGCGGGAACCCGGTGTGGTTGCCGATCGACGCGAGCAGCACGGAGGACGGCCGCCCGCTGCTCGTGCCGCGGCGGCCGCCGGTGCGGTTTCGTGCGCCGATCGATCCGGACGCGCGCGCGCCGGAGCCGCCGCGCGATCGACGCCTCGATCCCGGGCGCGACGGACCGCGCCGGCGCGATCGCGACGACGATGAGCGCGACGAAGATCGCGACGCGCGTGAGCCCGAGCGCCATGTGTCGTCCGATGCGCGCGCCGACACGCGTGGCTCGCGTGGAGGTGAGCCCTCACGTGCGCGTCGGGATCCACGCGCGAAGACGGAGCGCGCGCAGAGGCCTCCGAAGAAGGCGCGCGAGCGACGGCTCCCGCGCGCGGAGCTCTACAAGGTGCTCCACCACCTCGGCCGCCTCGCGGACTGCCCTCTCACCGACGAAGAGCGCGCGGAGCTGGAGCGCGCGCTGCACGATCCGAAGGCGGCGGCGGCGTTGTTGGAGCGTCTGCGTCGGCGGTGACGTGCGTCACGGCGAGCGCTCGGTCGTCGTCTGCGTCGTCTGCGTCGTCTGCGTCGTCTGCGTCGTCTGCGTCGTCGTGCGTGGACGTCGAGGCGTCGGTCGCCGTCGACGACCGCCTCAGCCGTCCCCGAACTTCTCACGCATCTGCAAGAACTCCAGGAACTCGTGCAGACGCATCACGTCGGGGATGCGGAAGCCTTCGCTCGTCACGTCGACGATGTTGAGGCGGTCGAGGCGCTTGAGAACCGTCTGCACCTCTTCGACGCCGAGACCGATCTGGTTGGCGAGGCCTTCCTCGTCGAGGTGCACGATCACCGAGCCGTCTTCTTCGACGATGCCGTTGTACTCGGCCTCGTGCGCGAGCCCGAGGATCACTCGCGCCTTCGGATCGCGGTGCATCAACAGATCGATGAGCGCGTTCGCGCTGTCGAGACGGCGCGCGAGCTTCTTGATGAGGCGCACCGCGATCTCGGTGTTGCTCACGATCATCGCGCCGAAGGTCTGTGGATCGATCACGAGCAGGCGCGCGTCCTCGATCACCTCGGCCGACGCGGTGCGCGGCTTCTGGTTGAGGATGGCCATCTCGCCGAAGAAGTCGCCCGGCCCGAGGATCGCGAGCAGCTTCTCGCGGTCCTTCACCTCGGTGAAGATGCGCACTCGGCCCGATTGGATGACGTACATCACCTGACCGGGATCGCCGTCTCGGAAGAGCACGGTGCCGGCGGGGTGCACCTGCACGAGCTTGGCGAGCTTCTCCTTGGACATCGCGCGGAAGGATCGCCGCGCGCGGGAGCGGAGACAAGCTTTGCGCGATCAGTTCAACCACTGCGGCGGTTCGCCGTCGTCCTTGCCACCGCGGATCGCACGCAGCCCGTGCGGGTTCTTGCGTGGACCGGAGCCCTTGCGGTCGCGCGTGCCCCCGCCGCCACCGTCGCGCGGGCGCGAGAGCAGCTCGACGAAGAGGATGCCTGCGCCCGTGGCTCCCAGGTCCGCCACGAGGTGGAGGGTGTTCTTGCTCGCGAGGAACTCGAGCGCGGGGAGCGCCAGCAAGAGCAGAAGGAGCTGGGTCGGGGTCATCTCCCACTGACCGAAGAGCGCGATGCGCTGTCGAAGGATGCGCGCCATCCAGACGCCGGCGGCGAGCACGCCAAAGGTCAGAAACGAGAAGCCAGAGACTCGGCCACCGAGCAAGAGTCCGACCGCGAACGACGGCAGCGACGCTCCGAGCAGCGTCAGCCCGAGAACGCGGCGGGTCCAGCGCGCGCCGTGTTGCTGCTCGAAGGACGCGACGATCCAATAGAAGAAGAACGCGCCGAAGAGGAAGCTGCTGACGCCCTGCGGCCCCGGGATCTGCGCGAGCGGGTAGGTCACGAGCTGCCACAGGTTCGGTAGACGCAGCTCACCCGGGTAGACCGAGAGCGAGAGCAGCTCGAAGAGGCGTCCGTCGAGCCACACGTCCGAGACGAGCTGCGCGACGAAGGCCACGAGGAAGACCACGAGGAGCGCGCGGACGGTCGGCGTGAGCGGCGGGAAACGCACGGGTCTTTCGTAGTCGTCGCGCTTCGGCGGAGCAAGATCGCCGCGTCGCGGTACGGCCGCCGTCGCGTTCTGCGACGACTCGGCGTCCTGCCCACCACGACGTCGAGGCGCGTGGTCGAACGACTCAGAGCATGATCGACGCGAGATCCGTCATCCGCGGCGGATCCATCGTGACGACCGGCTCCGGATCCATCGCGGGCGGCGGTTCTTCCATCGGCGTGACCGCGACCTCGCGGGGCGTCTCCATCGGCGTCGGCGCTTCGACCGGTGGCTGCATCGCTTGAGAGGCCACGGTGGTCGGCGTACTACGGCGCCGATCGTCGGTGCCGCGACCGCGCTCCATGCGCAGCGTCACCGTCTGCTCGTAGCGCAGCACGAGCTCCTGCACGAGCGAGCGGAACCCTTCCTTGCGCGCTTCGAGACGGCGCGGCTCGGTCGTCTGCGGCAAGCGTCCTTCGAACGGGTTCGGGATGCGATCTCCGTCGAGGTAGAGCTCGGCGTCCGCGGGCTCCGTGCGGATGGTGATCGCGACCTGCGCTTCCGACGTGCTCGGCTCCATCGTCGGCGTCGGCTCGGGAATCCGTGTCGGATCGGGAGTCGGCGTCGGGGTCGGCGTCAGCGCGGCGACGGGCGTGGGCTCGACCGGCGTCTGCTGGTCGCCTCCGAGCACCACCGCGGCGCCGCCGCCGAGCAGGCCGAGCACCACGAGCACACCCCCCACGACAAGCGGAGCGCGCGACGTGGTGGGCGGACGAATGACGCTCTCGGCGTGCGCGTCGACCGGGGTCTGGGCGCTGGGCACTCGCGCGACCGGCATCTGCGAAGGCGTCGTGGCCTTGAGCGCGGGCGCCGCGGGCAGCGAGTCCGGGGTCTGCGTCGCGGCGTGACCGACCGCCTGTCCGCCGAGCATCGAGGGCAGCCGGTTCGCGGTGCTCGGCGCGTCGGCGGCGAGAACCGGCGCGTCGTTCATGGCCGCGAAGGGTGCGAGGGCGGCCTTCAGCGCCGCACAATCCGCGAAGCGCTGGTTCGGATCCTTCGCGAGCATGCGCATCACGAGATCCTCCAGCTCCTTCGGAAGATCCGGGCGGTACAGACGCAGCGGCGGCGGCGGCTCGGTGCAGATCTTCAAGACGAGCATCGGATACGACTCGTCGTCGAAGGGGTACTGCCCGGTGAGCGCTTGGAAGGTCATCACGCCGAGCGAGTAGATGTCCGCGCGATGATCGATGTCCTTCTTTCCCTGCGCCTGCTCGGGGGCCATGTAGTAGGGCGTGCCGAGCGTGGTGCCGGTCTGCGTCATCGCCTTGCCCGGACCGCCGTTCGAGTCGCGGAACTTCGAGATGCCGAAGTCGAGCACCTTCACGAAGTCCGGATCGTGGCCCCGCGAGATCAGGAACACGTTCTCGGGCTTGAGATCGCGGTGCACGATCCCCTTGGCGTGCGCGGCGGTGAGGGCGTCGCAGATCTGCGACGTGATCTTCACGACTTTGCCGAGCGGCTGCGGACCTTGTTCGTCGATGTCCTTCGACCAGTCGCGGCCTTCGAGGAACTCGAGGACCATGAACACGCTCCCGTCCGGGAAGCGGCCCATGTCCGTGACCTCGATGATGTTCTGGTGACCGATGCTCGTCGCCGCGAGCGCTTCGCGGTGGAAACGCGCGACGATCTCGGGGTTCGTCGCGAACTGCCCGTGCAGGCATTTGATCGCGACGCGCCGCTTGATGAGGACGTGCTCGCCCTCGTACACGGCGCCCATGCCGCCTTCGCCGAGCTTGCGGACGATGCGGTAGCGGTCTTGGAGGACCATCCCGATCTTCGGATCGGGGCCGGCGGCTGGTTGGAGGAGTCCGTCGGTCATCGTGCAGCGTGGCGAGGTGAGTCGTGGCCGGATGGCGCACGAGCGCGTGAGGACGTGGGGTCGTCCGCGGCGAGGCGGGAGGACTCTATCAAACCCCGAAGGCATCACGCACCTTGGCGTTCGATCGCGCGACGCGTGGACACGCCGTCTCCGCGGCGGGGTGGTGTCACGGTTCCGGTGATCTCCTGGCAGGGACTCACGTTCGCGGCAGACGCCGCGCGGGTCGCTCTGATACGGTCGTGTCGACCGAGCGGTCGGGGGGCGCGCTCGCGCCCGCAGGAGGCAGAGGGATGAGGCAGGCAAGGTGGGCGCTCGTCGCCCTCTGGGCGGCGACGTCGTGGACGGCCCGCGCGCAAGCGCCGAGTCGGAAGCCGCGGAGAGCGCGGCATCTCGCCTGAGCGAAGCGCGCGAGCGCATCGCGCGCGGTGAGCAGCTCTACGCAGACGGCAACTACGAGGCCGCGCTCGCGGAGTTCAGCGAGACGCTCGAGCTCCTGCGCGGTCACCAGCTCCGCTACCTCGTGCTCTACAACATGGCGAAGTGTCAGGAGCGCCTGTTCCTCTACGATGCCGCGCTCGCGTCGTACCGCGCGTTCCTCGAGCAAGGCGGCGCGTTCACCGAGCAAGAGGGGGAAGTGCGCGCGAAGATCGACATGCTCGACGGTCTGCTCGGCACGGTGCGCATCTCCGTGAGCGTGCATGGTTACGAGGTGTGGGTCGACGATCGTCGCATCGGCGAGAACCTCACGACCTTCCTCGTTCCGGGCGGGACCCACAAGGTCGAGGTTCGCGCGCCGGGCTACGTGCCCGCGCAGCAAGAGGTGCAGGTGGCGGCGCGCGCCGAGCGCTCGCTGACCTTCGAGCTCGAGCGCCTCGCGGAAGAGTTCGAGGGGCTCTCGCCCGCGCTCTTCTGGAGCGCGACGGGCGTCGCGGTCGTGGCGGCGGGCGTCGGCGCGGGCTTCGGCATCCGCGCGCTCTCGCAGCGCAACGACGTCGACGCGCGCACGCCGCCCCTCGGCACCGACGACGAAGCGAGCGACATCCGGAAGTCCGCGTTGCTCGCGGACGTGATGTTCGGCGTGGCGGGCGCGGCCGCGATCACCGCGGTGATCTTCGCGCTCTTCACGGATTGGGGCGGCGAGGACGAAGACGCGGCGCCCGCGGAGCCGACGGTGCGGTTGAACCTCGCGCCGACGCGCGGCGGCGTCGGGCTCGGGCTCGGAGGGACGTTCTGATGCGCGCCTCGAACCGACTCTCCACGAACCGTGCGCTCACGGAGCGTCCGCTCGCGATGCGAACACTCGCGATGCGAACACTCGCGATGCGAACACTCGCGACGCTCGCGCTGCCCGTCCTTTCGCTGACCGCGCTCGCCGGCTGCAGCGCGATCGGTCTCGACGACTTCGATCGCTGCGACGCGCTCGGCAGCACGCCCGCGGAGCAAGCCGCCGCGTGCGCGCAGGCGCTCAACGGTTCCTTCGGGCTGCCGGGCTGGTGCTCGCCCTGGCAGTGCGTCGAAGGTCGGTGCGTCCGCACCACCGACGAGCTCTGCGATGCGGCGGACAACGACTGCGACGGCGTGGTCGACGAGGGCGTGTTCGTTCCCACGCTGATCGGCTCGTCCGAGGTGAGGGGCAGCCCCGCGGGGCTCGACGCGGCGAGCGGGCCGGAGACCGCGTGGGCGCGCTACGTGACGACCAACGAGGCGGCGGTCGGAGCGACGATCGGCACCGCGCTCACGGACGTCGGACCGCAGACGTACGCGCGTCACGTGCGCGTCGGCGAAGGCGAGACCGAGGACGTGCGCGGAATGCGAAGCGAGGAGGAGGGCTGCTGGGAGCTCGACTTCCGCACGACCGGCCTCGACGACGTCGACACGTTGCGCGGCGCGGCCGTCGCGTCGACCACGTGTCGCTTCGACGTGCTGGACGTGGAGATGGCGGACGACGTGGGCCTCGCGGTCGCGATCGACACCGCGTCGAGCGCGGACGGCCTCGTGCGGCTCGGGCACGTGGATGCCACTCAGCCGCGTCGTTTCGCGGCGCTCGGTCCCTCCGCGCTCTCGAACGCGTACCTCGGCGTCGCGCGCGATGGCACGCAGGTCCGCTCCGCGATCGATCCCACGGCGTGCGCAGAGGCGCGCGAGGCGGCGTCGGCGGTGGGGACCTGCCCGACGCCCTGCAGGGACGATCAGATTTGCATCCAGGGCTTGTGCGCGCCGCGCTCGTGCTCGCCCATGACGCTGGACTCCTGCGGCGAATCGGACGCGCTCACCTGCACCCGGGCGGGCGTGTGCACCGCGCGCACCTGCTCGGCGGACTCGCAGTGCGGCGAGCTGAGCTGCGTTTCCGGTCGTTGCCGTCAGGCGTGCGACGCCACGAGCGACTGCGGCTCGCCCGACCTCGTGTGCGAGATGCAGCGCTGCGTCGCCAAACCCTGCGACGACTCGAGCGACTGCAGCTCGGGACGCACGTGCGCGTGCGGTCAGTGCCTCGCGCCCCAGCAGGTCGCGGTGGTGCGCGAGTGCGGCGTGGCGGACGTCGATCTCGCGGTGTCGGCGGCGCCTCCGGGCACGTCCGATCAGGCGCGCCTTCACGGCCTCGTGTCGATGCTCGGTGGCTCCCGCGACGACTACCCGCTCGGCTGCGTGCTCGACGACGTCGCGGCCACGACCGACGTCGACGAGAGCACCCGCGACGTCGCGATCCTCGGCGCGTGGTTCCAGCGCTCGAGCCTCGACGTCTACTCGGTCGTCAACGTGACGGACGAAGGGCGGCCCACGCGCCTCGGCACCACGCGCTCGGCCTCCGCGCCGGCCACCGTCGCGCTCGCGCCAGGACGATTCTTGGTCGGCTTCGCGGACGAGGACGACGCGCTCGCGATGCGCCTCGTGACGCTCCCGGAGGCGCGCGAGGTCGTCGTCACGACCTGCGACGAGCCCGCGCAGCCGCCGCCGCCCGGCCCGTTGCCCCCCGGCTACTTCGGCACGCAGACGTGTGGTGAAGCGAGCGAGCCCCAGGCGAGCTTCTGTCTCGCGACCGAGTGCGGCAGCGACGTCGGCCTGTGCACGTCGGGCCGGCCCGTGTGCTGGGGAGGCGAAGGGCTCTGCGAGGGCATCACCATGCCGCGCGCGGAGGTCTGCGCGAACGGCGACGACGAGGACTGCGACGGGCTCGTCGACGAAGGCGAGTGCATCGCGACCTGCGAGATGAAGGCCGAGACGTGCAACGCGATCGACGACGATTGCGACGGGCTCGTCGACGAAGGGCTCGGCGGCGAGACGTGCACGAACGCGACGAGGGTCTGCGGAGAAGGCACGACGGTCTGCGTCGGCGGCGCGGAGATCTGCGTGGGCACGCGTCGCGCGGACGACGGACGGGAACGCTGCAGCAACGGCGCGGACGAGGACTGCGACGGAGCGGTCGACGAAGCGGGCTGCCAGCCGTGCGCGACCCCGCTTCCGTCGAACGATCGTTGCGACGGGCTCGACAACGACTGCGACGGCGCGATCGACGAGAACCCGCAGGGGCAGAGCCCGCGCGAGTGCGTGCGGGATCTCGACTGCGACACGGGACGGACGTGCAGCGCCGAAGGGGTCTGCTCCAGCAACAACACCGACTTCCGCCCCGGGACGTTCAACTCGTTGCCCTCGTCGAACCGCGATCCGTCGGTGATTCGTCAGTGCCTGCAGACCGACCAGCCGATCGTCGCCGCGACGTTCTCCGAGGCGATCGACGCGTCGGGGCGCATCGAGGACCTCACGATGGCGATCGGTCCGGCGAGCGAGTCGATCGGGCTCACGGTCGGTGTCGCGTGGCGTGAGCTGCGCGAGCCGGCGACGGCCACCGAGCCCGCGACGTGGGTGGTCCGCTTCCGCACCGTCCGCTTCCTCACCAACTGCACGTGTCTGCGCGGCGGGATGTGTGGAGAGGCGGCGTGCGAGCCGGTGCTCGCGCCGACGAGCATCCGCACGGCGAGCGACCCGGTGACGATCTCGGGCGAAGGCGCGATCGGCGCGCCGACGCTCGTGTACGTGCCGAGCGGCGTGCTCGCGGAGGGCGGCCCGCGCGGCGCGACGCCGATCGCGAGCGGCGGTCAGGGCGGCGGCGGATGGCACGTGCTCTGGCAGCGCTACACGTCGGCGGACGGCGCGAGCGACGGGCGCATCGAGATGCGCACGGTCGCCGCGCACGACGGCTTGCCGACCAACGCCGACTGCGACGCCGAGTCGAGCGCGACGTGTGTGCTCACGGTGGCGGGGCAAGGCGCGAATGCGCGGCACGTGGACACCTTCGTGCGCGGCACGGTCCCGGGCTTCGCGTGGGTGGACGATCGCACGCTCGCGGCGCTCGCGTTGCAGTGCGGCGGGTGAAGGAACGGGAGCCACTGGCGCCCGAGCGTCGGTGGCTCCACGACTCCACGTCAGCTTCCTTGAGGGGCTGTCGCCAGCCCCTCCCCCACGGGGCATGAAGCCCCGATGGGGCCCCCACCCGCGAGCCTACGCTCGCTTCGCGAGCTGCGCGCCGCCCGGTAGGGCGGCTTGCGAAATCGGCCACCAGCTTCTTTTTCAGAGCGAGACGTGGACGACGACGAAGAGCTCATCTTGGACGACGAGGGGCGCCGCGTGCGGCGTCGGAAGCGTCGACGTCGCGACGTCGAGGCGATCGACGACTCGGTCGACGTGACGTGCCCGTGGTGCTTCGAGACGATGCCGCTCTACGTCGATCCGAGCTCCGACGGAGACCTCGTGCAGGACTGCGACGTGTGCTGTCACCCGTGGGCGATCGCGGTGAGCCGTGGTCCGAACGGTGAGCTCGAGGTCTACGTCGATCGCGCCCAGTGACACCACCTCCGAGTGGCACGAGCACGCAGCTGTGACACGGCCCGCCGCGAGGTGGGCGCGTGGTGACACCGCCCGCAGTGACACCGGCGCGCAACGATGTGGGCGCGCAGTGACGCGCACCGAATGCGCGGGCGCGCTGGTATCCTCGTCCGCCTATGGGAGACCCCAGCTCGGCCATCCCGGCGCTTCGTGGGCGCTACACCTTCGTTCGCGCGCTTGGCGTCGGGGGCATGGGCGAGGTCGCGCTCGTGCGCGACGAGCGGATCGGGCGCGAGGTCGCGCTGAAGATCCTCGGCGGAGACATGGGCTCCGATCCGGAGCTGCGCGGTCGTTTCGTGCGCGAGGCGCGCATCCAAGCGCGGCTCGAGCATCCGGGGCTCGTGCCGGTCTACGACCTCGCGGAGCCGGAGTCGTCGGAGGCTGCGTGGTTCACGATGCGGCGCGTGCGCGGCACGACGTTGCAGGACGTGCTCGAGCGCTCGAAGGGCAACGAGGAGTCGACGCGCTTCGGACGAACACGCTTGCTCGCGATCTTCGTGCAGGTGTGTCGCGCGATCGACTTCGCGCACTCGCGCGGCGTGGTGCACCGCGACCTGAAGCCGGCGAACGTGATGATCGGCGAGTTCGGCGAGGTCTACGTGCTCGACTGGGGCGTCGCGAAGCTCGTCGATCGCCCGGCGAACGCGACCCATCCGGGCACCAGCGACATCCCGGACGACGATCTCGACGAGACGCGCGAGGGATCGTCGCTCGGCTCGCCGGGCTACATGTCGCCGGAGCAGGCGCTCGGCGACGCGGAGGTCGGACCGGCGTCGGACGTGTACGCGCTCGGCTGCATCCTCTTCGAGATCCTCACGCACGAGCGCATCAACACCGGAGTCTCGTCACGCGAGCGCATCTCCCAGACCATCGAGGGCGTCGACGCGCGCATCGCGCGGCGCTTTCCGGATCGCAACGTCTCGCCCGAGCTCGAAGCGCTCTGCGTCGAGGCCACGCACGTCGACAGCGCCAAGCGTCTGCACTCGGCGGGGCGGCTCGCGGATCGGGTGGAGGAGTTCCTCGAAGGCGACCGCGACCTCGAGCGCCGACAGAAGCTCGCCTTCCGGCACATGCGGCGCGCGCACGCGGCCCTCGACGCGGGTGGAGCGAACGGACGTGCGGACGCCACGCGGGAGCTCGCGCTCGCGCTCGCGCTCGATCCGGAGAACGCGTCCGCCGCATCCGAGCTCGCATCGCTCTTGCTGGAGCCACCCGACAAGCTGCCCGAGGGCGCGCGCAACGCGTTCGTCCGGTGGGTCGAAGCAGCGCGTCGACGGGCCGCGCGCGCGACGGCGAGCCGCTATCTGCTCTGGCTCGTCTTCGTCGGCGGGGGCGCGCTCCTGCTCGGCGTTCGTCACCTCGCGCTCTTCGCGACGGTGATGCTCTTCCTCGCCATCGCGACCGCCCTCGCGTTCTTGCAGGCGCGCGGCAAGATCAGGGGCGCGGCCGCCACCTCGTTCTCGTTCGCGACCTCGGCGCTCGCGCTGGTCGCGCTCTCGACCGTGTGTGGGCCCTACGTGCTGGTGCCGTGTCTGCTCGCGACGAACCTCATGTACCACGCAGGTCAGGTCGGTCGGCGGCAGCGCTCCGGCTTCGTGCTCATCACGCTCGTGGCGATGGCGCTCGCGGTCTTCGGGGACTCGCTCGGGCTCTGGCCGACCGCGATGACCTTCACCGGGGACGGCATCACGATCTCTCCCGGGATGGCCGATCTCCCCGCGGAAGGGACCTGGCTGCTGCTCGTAGTGGGGCACCTGCTCGCGGTCGTGGTCCCGGCGCTCGCGGTGGGCGGGACGCGCGACGCGCACGTGGCGGCGGAGCGGCGGATGATCGCGCACGCCTGGACGGTGCAGCAGCTCGTGCCCGAGCCGGTGCGGCGAAAGTATGGCGGGGCGGACGGAGTGATCTCGGACGTGGAGAAGTCGGACCCTTCGGGTTGAGCGACTGCAATCCGTTCGAAGTCGACTCTGTTCGAGATCGACTCTGTTCGAGATCGACTCCGTTCGAGATCGACTCCGTTCGAGATCGACTCTGTTCGAGATCGACTCTGTTCGAGATCGACTCTGTTCGAGGTCGACTTTCCTCGAGAAGATCGACTCTGTTCGAGGTCGACTTTCCTCGAGAAGATCGACTCTGTTCGAGAAGATCGACTCTCCCCGACCTTGCGCGGCGCGAGGTGGCTCGCCGTGCTCGTCAGCGGATCGGGATCGACAAGCGCGTCGTGCCACCCGACGGGATGACCACGCGTCGGCGACGGATCGGGCCTTCGCCGAACGGCTGGATGCCGATCTCGTGCGCGCCCGCAGGGAGCGCGAACGTCCCCGGTGATTCGCCGAGGCGCGCACGGCCGCGAAACACGAGCGCCCAGCCGCCGGGCGTCGCGACCTGGAGGCGTCCGGGGCGCGCGGTGGTGTCCGACGAGTCGTCGCTCGTGCTCGTCGCGTCGACGGGCTCGACGGGCGCCGAGCCCATCGCATTCGTGCCGTTCGGATCGGGGGCGTTCGTGGGAACGAGCGCCGTCGAACGCACGGGCTCCGACGCGACTCCATCGGGCGGAGAGGTCGTGGACGGTGTGGCGGTGGGTGCGGCGGTGGGTGTGGCGGTGGGTGCGGCGGTGGGTGTCGCGGCCGGAGTGGACGAGGGGCGTGCGCTCGTGTGGGGTGTCGAGGCGAGCGGGGTCGCGGTCCCCGTCGTCGCGGGTTCGGGCGAAGCGCGCAGAGACAGCGCGACGACCGCCACCGCGACGAGGCCGAGCGCGCCGACGAGCGCTGCCACGATCCATCGCGTACGCGCGTGAGCGGCCCGAGCGCGCGGCGTCACGAGTGGCGTGGCTTCGGTCGGATCGGCGGGGCCGTCGCTACGTCGGCGCGCGCTCGCGGTGGTCGCGCGAGACCTCGTCCTCGCGCGCGTCTGGCTCGCCTCGTCGTGAGCGTGCGGGTCGGGCGCGTGCGGGTCGTGTGCGCGAGGGTCGTGCGTGTCGTCCGCCGTGCTCAACTCCGCGTCGCGCACCGTCATCGTGCCCGTCGCGCCGCCGCTCGTGAGCGCGATGCCCGAGACCTCGTCGAGCGAGAGCACGCGGCTCTCTTCGACCAGCCGCTCGCCTGCCGCGCGTCCGTTCGGGAAGAGCATCGCGAGCCACTCGCCCACGTCCGCCGGTCCGACCACGCGATGGCGCGCGAGGGCGTGCAGCAGGTCGCGTCCCATCTCGCGCGCGGTCGCGTAGCGAGCGTCGCGATCGCGCGCGAGCGCACGGTCGACCACACGCTGGATCTCGTCTGGCAGATCGACGAAGTCCGAGAGCGGCGGGATCGGATCCTGGCTCACCGCGCGCACGCTCGCGGCCATGTTCTCGCGCGCGAAGAGGCGCCGACCCGCGAGGCCTTCCCAGAGCACCACGCCCAGCGCCCACACGTCGACGCGGCGATCCGCGGTCTTGCCTTCGAGCTGCTCGGGCGCGAGGTACGCGAACTTGCCCTTCACCTCGCCGGTCGAGGTCCGGTAGTGGCGATGCCGCGCGCTCGCGACGCCGAAGTCGAGCACCCGCGCGCTTCCGTCGTAGCCGACCAAGAGGTTCTGCGGGCTCACGTCGCGGTGCACGACCTCGAGGAGCTGGCCGGCCTCGTCGCGGAGCTCGTGCGCGGCGTGGAGGCCCTCGCACGCGTCGACGACGAGCCGCGAGATCATCCACGGGCGCTCGTCGCGGAGCGCGGGCGTGGTGCTCGCGGCCTCGCGGAGCACGCGGTGCAAGGGCTCGCCCACGAGGTACGGCATCGTGAGGTAGTAGACGCCCTCGACCTCCCCGAACTCGTGCACGCCGCAGACGTTCGGGTGGTGGATGCGCGCGGCGATGCGCGCCTCGTCGAGGAACATCGTCGCGAAGCGCGGGTCGCGCGCGAGGTGCGGGTGGATGCGCTTGAGCGCGACGAGCTTCTCGAAGCCGCGTGGGCCCTCCGCCTTCGCCAGGAACACGGCGCCCATGCCGCCGCTCGCGAGCTCGTAGCAGAGCACGTAGGGCCCGAAGCGAGTCGCCGTGCGCAGCGGCGCGACGTCTCCTTCGTCGCCGAAGGCCGGGTCGGACACGCGAGAAAGCTATCACGTTCGCGCAGCGGCGGCGGAGTCGCTCGCGCGGTCGGAGGACGCGCTCGTCGTGCGGTCGCGATCCGAGGCGAATCTGGGCGAGCCCGTTCGAGCCGGCCTGGTACAGTCCGGCCTCCGATGCGTCGGGCGTTCGTCGGTCTCGTGGGTCTCTTCGTCGTGACGCTCTGCCCGAGCGCGCGCGGGCAAGCGCCGTCCACGCGCGCACGTGCGATGCTCGACGAGGCGCGCTTCGACGAAGCGGTGGTCGCGTTCGACGAGGTGCTCGACCTGCGCGACGGGCTCGAGCGCGAGGACGTGCTCGACGCGCTCCTCGGTCGCGCGACCGCACACCTCGCGCTTCGCGACGAAGCGGCGGCGGCGAACGACGTCGCGCTCCTCCTCGCGATCGAGCCGGACGTCACGCTCGATCGTCGGCATCCACCGAGCCTTCATCGTCTGGTCGAACGCGCGCGACGGACGGCGCCACCGCCGCTCGTGCTGCACGCGGCGGCGCGTGGGGTCGCGGGGGGAGTCGAGATCGAGGTCGCGCACGAAGGAGCGCGCGAGCTCGTGCGTGCGGTCGAGATCCACCACGACGGCGGCGTCGGACGTTGGCAGAGCGCGCGCAGCGGTCGCGTCGCGGTGCGCGCGGACGCGCCGGTGAGGTACTTCGTCGTCGCGATCGGTCCGGGCGGCGCGTGGCTCGCGACCTCGGGGACTCAGGACGATCCGCGCTACGTGGCGCCGGAGCGCGCGGTCGTGCTCGAAACCGAGCCCGAAGTCGAGACACCAAGGCGTCGTCGGTGGCCGGTCGCGCTCGGCGTGATCGGTGGGGTGCTCGTCGCGGGTGCGGTCGTCGCGATCGTGGCGACGCGTGGCGGCGACGATCGGACGGCGCTCGGGCGGCCGCGCGAGGTGATCGAATGACGGCGCGTCGGTCGTTCGTGGTCGCGCTCGCGCTCTTCGGATGCGGCGGCGACTCGATCGCGTGGGAGTACCGCTTCGAGTCGGTCGCGTTGCGTGACGAGGCGCGCGTGATCGAGGCGCGCGTGCTGCGAGGTGGGTGCTCGGGCGAGGAGCTCGCCGCGTATCGCTTCGCGCCGGGAGAGCGGAGCGCGGTGGCACCCGCGCCGCTCGAGGACGGTCGCTACGGGCTCGAGATCGAAGCGCGCGACGAGTCCTGCCGCTGGTTCGCGCGGGGGTGCGCGGAGGTCGAGGTGCCGAGCGACGTGCAGGTCGTGCAGGTGGTGGTGAGCGCGAGCACGGCGCGTGAGGCGTGCCCGGGCGCGTGCGAAGCGGGAGTGTGCGCGGGCGAATGACGTGACGGCTCAACCCGCGAGCGCGCGCAACTGCGCCGCCGCGTCCTCCGGAGCGACCGTGACGACCGTCGTGCCGGACACGAGCTCGAGCCCCGCGCCCGGACCACCGCGCGGCACGATCGCCACGTGCCAGAACGCGTGCGGAGCGTCGCGATGCGCGAGCGGCGGCAAGTGCACGAGCAGGTTCCACGCGCGGCGGCGGCTCCCTTCGAGGGTGATCGCGATGCTGCGCCCGAGCAGCCGCGCGAGCGACGTCAGCGTCTCGTCGTCGACCCGCGCGAACGGGACGTGATGGTGCGGGATCAACCAGGTCTCGTAGGGCCCCGAAGGCGCGTGGGGGCAGACGAGCGAGCCCACCTCCTCGCGCAGCACGACGCGTCCCGCCGCTTCCGCGCGCCGCAGCTCGGTGTCGATCAGGCGCGCGCCGTTCTTCTCGAACTGATCGCGCGCTCGCGACGCGCGTCGTGCGATCTCGGTGGGCACGACCGAGCACGCCACGACCTGCGCGTGCGGGTGCGCCTGCGTGCTCCCCGCGCGAACGCCGCGGTTGCGGAAGAGCAGCACACACGCCGCGCCGCCGGCCTCGTGGTGCGCCACGCGATCGCGGTAGACCCGCAGCACGAGCGCGAGGTGCTCGACCGAGAGCTCGTGCAGATCGCCTTCGTGCGCGCGCGTCTCGACCACCACCTCGTGCGCACCGAACGCGAGCCGCGTGTCGTCGTCCTCGTCGTGGGCGAGCTCGGGCTCGTGCCTCGAGTCGATCGGCCCGCGTGATTCGCTCGAATCCACCGAATCGCTCGATTCGCGCCCCACCACCGCGGGGTATTTGTTGCGCACCACGCGTACTTGCCACTCACCTTCGCGGGGAAGCCGCGCGACGGTGCGGCCGGCGTCCTCTTCGTGGCCGGGACAGAACGGGCAGCGTCCATCGGTCGACGGGAGCCCCGGATCCGTCGCGCGATTCGACGGGAGCGGCACCCCCGCACGCGTCGGCGCCACCAGCCGCCACTGACCCGTCAAGCGATCGCGTCGGAACGTCGGCGTCATCGCGCGCGGAGCCTCCCCCGGCTCGAGCACGCTCGCAAGCGTCGACCCGCCGGCACTGGGCGTCACGGGCGCGCTCACGGAACGGGGCGCGGGGGCGCGTCGCTCGGCAGCACACGATCGACCACGCTCGCGACGTCGGGGTGCAGCTCGATCGTGAGCGACGGACCGTGGGCGCGCGTGTAGAGCGGGTAGCGCACCACGATCGTCCCGTCGTAGGCCGGCACCTCCAGCCCATCCACCGCGTGCATCAGGCACTCGCGCAGCTCGTCGTCGATCTCGCCGACCACGTCCGACGCCGCGACCTCGCGATCGGTCAGGCGCAGCTCGAACACCGCGCGCGTCGCGTAGTCCTCGCGCCCCGCGCGGTCGCGACGAAAGCAGCCGCGCGCGACGGGGACGACGCGACGACGAAGCATCGAGAGGACGGTCTCGGCCGGGATCCCGCGGCCTAGGCTCGACGGCGTCGGAGGCGGCGCGGTCGGCAGCGCGCAGCTCCGCGTGTCGGTCGACATCCACGGATCGACGCGGCTCGACGGAGCGCTCGTCGCGCGCGTCAGCTCGGCGCACGAACGCGCAGGCTCGATCTCGGGGGCGAGCGCGAGGCGCGTCGGCTCTCCCGCGTGCGCGCGACCCAGCGCCGCGAGCGCAGCGCGAAGCCCCACGTCGCTCGTCTCGCGCACCGGCACCTCCAACCGGCCCACGCGCACCCGCGCGCCACGCGACCACGAATCGGTGTGCGCCAGCGCCGCTCCCGCCCGCAGCTCACCGAGGTCTGCCCGCCCGAGCTGCACGTGCCCGAGGCTCGGCGCGAAGAGGGTTGCCACGTGACCGTCGAGGCTCGCCGCCGCCGCCCCTTCGAAGAGCGCGCTCGGCACGACCAGGACGCGACCGCCGAGCCGCTCCACCGCGCTCACGAGCCGCGGATGCACCGGGCGTTCGACCAGCGAGAGCACGGAGAGCCGCTGTCCGCGACGGGCGGCCTCCGCGATCGCCGCGTCGAGGTGCGGTCCCTCCGTCAACCCACCGTCGCCCACCACGATCGCGTGGACACCGCGCGCGTCTCCGAGCGCTCGCAGCGCGACGTCGAGCCGCGTGGACGATCCGAGCTCGTGCGACGTCGCGCCCGCCAACGCCGCGAACGGGATCTCGGTCGGTCGTGTGGGCGCGTCGACCAGTGATTCCGCGCGAGCCGCGAAGGCCCACGCGCGCACCTCGGATCCACCGGGCAGCGCCGCGAGCAGCGAGGTGAGCGCGGGCGTGAGCCGACCGCGGGCGGGACCGAAGCTCGAAGGCGAGACGTCGATCAGCAGCGCGACGTCCTCGCGCGCACCTTCGCGCGAGCCGGCCGCGGCGTGCACGTGGACGCAACGCGCGCGACCACACGCGAACGAGGTCGCGCTCGCCCGGAGCGCACCCGAAGCGAGCCGCCCGCTCACCGCGATCGGCGTCCACGGGTCGACCTCGACCGCGGCTTCCGGCGACGCGCCCTGCAGCGTCGGCGCGAGCACGTCGCCCGGCTCGAAGCTCACGCGCGCCGCGCTCGCGCGCAGGTCGTTGCCACGCGCGGGGATCGTCAGGCGCGCGATCCCACCGACCACGGAGAGCGGCGCGGCCCACGTGACGCGCAGCGTGTGGGTGCGGCCGGGGGCAAGCGGCGCGACGTGGATCGAAAACGCGGGCCCGCGCTCGTCGTGGTGAGCGTCCGCGGCAAAGAGAGGCGCGTCTTCCGTGCTCGAAGCGACCGGTGTGGTGCGCACGGAGGCTGCGCGCGCGATCGCTCCGGCGCGTTCGGCGCGCATGTCGGACGGCGCGCGCTCGGCGTGTGTGGTGGACGGCGCGCGGGTGACGGACGGCGGCGCGCGATGCGTCGAGCTCGACGGCGCGCCTGCGGCGCCCGCGTCGTTCGGCTCGAGCGCCGCTCGGATCCACGCGGCGTCGTAACGCGTGCTCGCGTCGGGCTCTGCCGCGACGCATCGATCGTCGACGCAGACCTCGAGCGACACCAGCCACGCGCCCTCCGGTCGCGGAAGCCGCAGGCGCGCCTCGGCCACGTGATCGGCGCTCGAGCGGAGCACGCTCTCCTCCCGCACCAGCGCGAGCCCATGCACCCATCGCACGTCGACGCGGTGGCTCGTCTCGCGTACCCCGGGGATCGCGGTGAGCACCTCACCGACCATCGGCGGCACGCGCAGCGCCTCCGTTCGTTCGCTCCTCGGCGCGCGCACTTGGACGTCCCGCAGGGTCCCCACGTCTCCCACTCCGAGCGGGTCGTCTTCCTCGCCCGCCGCACCGAGGGTTCGCAGGGCTTCCTGCACCGCGGCGTCGTCCGGGAGCGCGGCGCCCGCTTCGACGTCCGGTGAGCGCGGCGACTCGGCCGGCTGCGCACGCACGCGCGCGAGCGACACCAACACCAACGCCACGAACGCAGTCCTCACGGAGCGCATAGCGTGCCTGGACCGCGCCCGAGCGGCCAGGTTCCCTGCCCGACGCACCGTTCGTCGAGCAGCACCGGAAGAACGACTCGGACCGCGCGTACCCCGGCGATGCGGTCACCGACTCGATTCCTCGCCGACCGCGGCGCACGTGGGCTGCGGAGCTCGAGACCGAGCTTCTCGCCGCGGCGGGTCGATGACGCAGCGCTGCCCTCGCGACGGAGCGATGGGCCGCGTGCTCCTCGCATCGACGCGCCGATCGCGGGCGCTCCCAGCCGGTGACGACGCGGCCTGCACGCGGTCGACGGCGCTCGAAGCGATGTCGGGAGGTTCCCCAGCTTCCGCGGGTGCGAGGCTCGCGCGCGCGTATACTCGCCCCACACCGTGCCGTCGGTTGCCCAAACGCCCGAGTCACCGTCTCCCGAGTCGCCGTCTCCCGTGTCGCCGCGCTGGGGAGCCATCCTCGACGCCGTCGCGCGAGTCGCCGACTTGCTGAACGCGTCGCCGTCGGTCGTGGAGGCGATGCCCGAGGTGCTGGCGGTGTTGGGGCGCGCGACCCAGGTCAGCCGCGTCTACGTGTTCGAGCACATCGCGCGAGGTCACGGCGACGCGCGAATGCGCCAGCGCTTCGAGTGGTGCGCGCCGGGAGTCGAGCCGCAGATCGACAACCCCGATCTGCAAGACATGGACCTCGTCGCCGCAGGCTACGCGCGTTGGGTGATGGAGCTGAACGCGGGGCGTCCGGTGGTCGGCGACGTGGTCGACTTCCCCGAGGACGAGCGGCCGCTGCTCGAGTCGCAGGAGATCCAATCGCTGCTGGTGCAGCCGGTCTTCGCGGACTCGTTCTGGTGGGGCTTCATCGGCTTCGACGCGTGCGACGTCGTTCGCACGTGGCATCCGATGGAGGTCGACACCTTGCGCGTCGCCGCCCACGTGTGCGGCATGGCGCTCGCGCTCGAGGCGCGTGAGGCCCACGCGCGGCACGCCTACAAGATGGAGGCGCTCGGTCGAATGGCGGGCGGCATCGCGCACGACTTCAACAACCTGCTCACGGTGATGCACGGCAACGTCGAGCTGCTCCGACGTGAGGCGACGCGCGTGGGTCTCGAGCCGAGCCGGCGCTTGGTGGAGCTCGAACAAACGATCGCGCAGGCGGCGCGGCTCACGCGCGAGCTCCTGGACTTCGGTCGGCCTCCCGACGAGCACGCGCCCGTGACCGAGCCGCTCGAGACGCTGCGCTCGGTCGAGCCGCTGCTGCGCCGCGTCGTCGGGCCGGACGTACGCTTCGACCTCGATGCGCTCGGCGAGATCGCGCCCGTTCGCATCGCGCCCTCGCGCCTCGAGCAGATCGCGTTGAACCTCGTCACGAACGCGCGCGACGCGATGCCCGCGGGAGGAACGCTGCAGGTCCGTCTGCGCACCCTCGAGGCCTCCGAGGCGCGAGTGTACGGCGACGCGCTGCCGCCGGGCGAGTACACGATGCTCTCCGTGCGCGATGGTGGACACGGCATCGCGGAGGCGATCCGCGAGCGTGTCTTCGAGCCCTTCTTCTCGACCAAGGACGCGGGGCGTGGGACCGGCCTCGGTCTCTCCACCGTGTACGGCATCGTGTCGGCCGCGTCGGGCGCGGTGCGCCTCACGAGCTCCGAGTCCGGCACGGAGCTCCGCGTCTACCTGCCCGTCGACCGAAGCAGCGTGCGGCCGACGGAGCGGGTCTCCGGCGACGTGGCCTTCGACGTCGGACACGGCGAGCGCATCGCGGTCTGCGACGACAACGCGGCGAGCCTCGAGTGGATCGCTCAGGTGCTCAGCGACGCGGGCTACCACGTGACGGTGGACGCGAGCCCCGTCGCGTGTCTCGCGCGGCCCGAGATCGCCGCGCTCGATCTGCTGCTGACCGACGTGCGCATGGCGCCGCTCGACGGACCGACCCTCGCCGAGGAGCTTCGTGCGCGCGTGCCAGCGCTGCGCACCGTCTTCATGTCGGGATTCACCGCCAACCTGCTCACCGGCCTGAACGACGGCGACATCCTGCTCGACAAGCCCTTCACGCAGGAGCAGCTCCTGCGTGCGGTCGCGCGCGCCTTGAAGCGCAACTGACGTCGTTGGAGCCAGCCGTCAGGCCGAGCGACCCGACGTCACGTGAGCGTCGCCGTCAGGCGACCGACCATCGAGCTGAGCCTCCAAA
This sequence comes from Myxococcota bacterium, assembly GCA_025453555.1. GTDB lineage: Bacteria > Myxococcota_A > Polyangia > Polyangiales > Houyiibacteriaceae > JACKEH01. The sequence goes on from JALOQC010000098.1 coordinate 30,062, forward strand.
CGCTCAGCCCTTCACGCAGCCGATGGGCCGGATGCGCACCACCTTCGAGGCGATGCCGCCGCGCGCCACCACGTCCACCACGTCCGCGACGTCCTTGTAGGCCTGCGGCATCTCCTCGACGATCGTCTCCTTCGACGCGCCGCGCACGATCACGCCGCGATCTTCGAGCACCTTCGTCACGTCGCTGCGCTCGAAGCGGCGCTTGGCTTCGCCGCGGCTGAGCAGACGTCCCGCGCCGTGGCAGGCGCTGCCGAAGGTCTCCGCGCTGCGGGAATCGCCTTTGAGCACGAACGAATAGCGGCCCATGTCGCCGGGAATGATCACGGGTTGACCGACGTCGCGGTAGGCCTCCGGGACGAGCGGATGATCCTTCGGCAGCGCGCGCGTCGCGCCTTTGCGGTGCACGAGGAGCTCCTTCGACGCGCCGTCGACCACGTGCTCCTCGATCTTCGCGATGTTGTGGCAGACGTCGTAGACGGTGCGCAGCTCCGCGCCGAGCCGACGCTCGAAGACCTCGCGCGCGAGGTTCGTCATGAGCTGCCGGTTCGCGAACGCGAAGTTCGCCGCCGCCGCCATCGCGGCGAGGTACTCCCGGCCCTCGTCGCTCTTCACCGGCGCGCAGCAGAGCTGCCGATCGACGAGCGGGATCTCGTACTTCGCGGCCGCGCGCAGCATCTCGGTGATCGCGTCGACGCAGACCTGGTGGCCGAGGCCACGCGAGCCGGAGTGGATCATCAGCGTGACTTGACCGAGGCGCAGACCGAACGCGCGCGCGGCGTCCTCGTCGAACACGCGATCGACGACGCCGATCTCGGCGAAGTGGTTGCCGCTGCCGAGGGTGCCGAGCTGCGGACCGCCGCGCATGCGCGCGCGCGAGCTCACGGCGTCGGCGGAGGCCCCCCGGATCACGCCGCGCTCCTCCACGTGCGCGACGTCGTGCTCGGTCGCCCAGCCGAGGCCGCGCGCGAAGGGCAGGCCGCCTTCGAGGAGCCCGCGCAGCACGTCGCCGCCGATGCGCTCTTCGCTGCGCTCGCCCACGCCGCTCGGGATCGCCTCGAACAGGTCGTCGACGAGCTTGCGCGTGCGCTCGAGGCCCTTGCTGGTGCCCGCGAGCCGCGCGCCTTCGACGTCGACGTCGGATGCGAGCAGGCGCACGCCGCAGTTGATGTCGTAGCCGACGCCGCCGGGCGACACGACGCCCTCGTCGAGATCGAAGGCCGCCACGCCGCCGATGGGGAAG